>NZ_CM011002.1:4685220-4992738 GCF_000158095.2 Roseibium alexandrii DFL-11 | reverse complement strand
TCCGGCCGCTTGGTCGATGGCCTTCGTGCCTTCAAAACGCACCAAGGACATCCTGCTGTGGATGCTGTCCACAAAGATGTTGCCCGCAGTTGGCGTGCTTTACCCGATCTACCTGCTGTTCATCCAGTTGGGCCTTCTTGACAGCCGCATCGGACTGACGATCGTCCTAATGTTGATCAACCTGCCGATAATAGTCTGGATGCTCTACACGTATTTCAGGGAGATTCCGGGCGAGATTCTGGAAGCCGCCCGGATGGATGGCGCGGGACTTAAGGAAGAGCTCCTCTACATTCTCACACCGATGGCCATACCGGGCATCGCCTCAACCATGTTGTTGAACTTCATCCTGGCCTGGAACGAAGCTTTCTGGACGCTGAACCTGACGGCCGTCAACGCGGCACCATTGACGGCGTTTATCGCCAGCTATTCGAGCCCCGAGGGCCTGTTTTTCGCCAAACTTAGCGCGGCCTCGACCATGGCAATTGCCCCCATCCTGATCCTTGGCTGGTTCAGTCAAAAACAACTCGTTCGCGGCCTGACATTCGGCGCGGTTAAGTAGGGAACACTGTCATGGGACAAATCACACTCAAGCAGGTGACCAAGAGGTTCGGCAACGTTGAAGTCATTCCCTCGCTCGATCTCGAAATCGGGGACGGAGAATTCACGGTCTTTGTCGGCCCATCCGGATGTGGCAAGTCCACATTGCTCCGGCTGATTGCCGGTCTGGAAGACATTACTTCCGGACAGATTCTGATCGATGGACAGGATGCGACCAGCGTCCCACCGGCCAAACGGGGTCTGGCTATGGTCTTCCAATCCTATGCGCTTTATCCGCATATGTCGGTACGCAAGAACATCGCGTTTCCCCTGCGCATGGCAAAGCTCGACAAGGTCGAACAAGACCGCAGGGTCGAACAGGCCGCTGCTGTCCTGAACCTCACCGACTATCTCGACCGGCGCCCCGGACAACTCTCCGGTGGTCAGCGCCAGCGCGTTGCAATCGGCCGGGCAATTGTCCGCGAGCCATCCGCCTTCCTCTTCGACGAACCGTTGTCAAACCTTGATGCGGCCCTGCGGGTCGGCATGCGGCTGGAGATTTCAGAGCTTCACGAACGCCTTAAGACCACGATGATCTACGTGACCCATGATCAGGTTGAAGCCATGACCATGGCGGACAAAATTGTTGTCCTGCGTGCAGGCAACATCGAGCAGGTAGGATCGCCACTGGAACTCTACAAAAACCCACGCAACAAGTTCGTCGCCGGGTTTATCGGATCACCGAAGATGAACTTCATTGAAGGCGCAGAAGCCGCTGAGCATGGCGCGCACACAATCGGTATTCGCCCTGAACACATCACTGTTTCTGAAACTGAAGGGCAATGGTCGGGCGTTGTCAGCGTTTCGGAACACCTGGGCTCCGACACGTTCTTCCACGTGCACGAATCCGGGCTTGCTGAAACCCTCACTGTTCGAGCTGGTGGTGAAGTCGGCTTCCGGCATGGCGACAAGATCTACATGACGCCGCGCACTGATGTCATTCACAAATTCGATGTCAACGGTCTGAGGATGGCATGAAACGGCTCGAAGGAAAATCGGCGCTGATTACCGGGGCAGCGCGCGGTATCGGCCTTGCGTTTGCCCGGGCCTACATCGCCGAGGGGGCAAAAGTGGCAATCGCCGATATTGATGGCGCACGCGCAAACCAAACAGCTGACGATCTCGGCCCGGCAGCCATTGCCGTTGAAATGGACGTCACGCGGCAGGACAGCATCGACCAGGCGGTCGAGACGACGGTCTCAGCGCTCGGGCAGATCGACATTTTGATCAATAACGCAGCGATATTTACTGCAGCGCCGATTGTCGAGATCGAGCGCGCTGATTTCGCCCGTACCTTAGATATCAATGTCGCTGGTACCTTGTTCACGATGCAGGCAGTCGCCCGCCACATGATCGAACGTGGCGGCGGTGGCAAAATCATAAACATGGCAAGCCAGGCCGGCCGCCGGGGGGAACCGCTTGTTGCGGTTTATTGCGCCACCAAGGCCGCGGTCATCAGCTTGACCCAGTCGGCTGCCCTCAACCTGATCGAGCACGGCATCAATGTGAATGCCATCGCGCCCGGTGTGGTCGACGGTGAACATTGGGATGGCGTCGACGCCTTCTTTGCAAAGTATGAAAACAAGGCTCCGGGCCAGAAGAAAAGGGAAGTCGGCGAAGCCGTGCCTTTCGGGCGCATGGGCACAGCCGACGATCTGACTGGAATGGCGGTTTTCCTGGCCTCCAGCGATGCCGATTACATTCTCGCCCAAACCTACAATGTGGATGGCGGACAATGGATGAGCTGATACCTCTTTCAGATGCGACCTTGTCTACAATTCCTTCCAGAGTCACCAAGCCAAGATATGATCGCTCTGCTCTGACACCTGGAATTGTCCATATCGGTGTCGGCAATTTCCATCGGGCTCATCAGGCCTGGTATCTGCATCGGTTGATGCAGGACGGGCATGCCCATGATTGGGCCATCATAGGCGCCGGCGTACGGCCATATGATGCTGCCATGCGGGACAAACTCGTCGCGCAAGATTGCCTGACGACGCTGGTTGAATTGAACCCTTCGAAAACAAGTGCAGAAATCGTCGGTTCCATGACCGGCTACCTGCCAATCGCAGCGGACAATGCCCCCCTCATTCAGCAAATGGCCGATCCTGCCATTCGCATCGTCGCCTTAACGGTCACAGAGGGCGGCTACTACATAGATCCGGTCACGAAGGAATTCGATAGACGGCACGCTGACATCCAGCACGATGCGCAGCACCCAGAAACGCCAAAAACCGCGTTCGGTGCCATGGTCGCAGGATTAAAGCTGCGCCGTGATCAAGGACACGGCCCCTTTACCGGACTGAGTTGCGACAATCTTTTGGCCAATGGCCAGATCCTGCGTCAAACCGTCCTTGGCCTCGCCCGTCTTTCGGATCCGAATCTGGCGGACTGGATTGACGCAAACTGCACCTTTCCCAACTCCATGGTCGATTGCATTGTCCCAGCAACCGGTTCTCGGGAGATCGCACTTGCCCGCGAATTCGGTCTGGATGACAAGGCACCCGTCTCTCACGAAACCTTCCGTCAGTGGGTTTTGGAAGACAGGTTTTGTGCTGGCCGCCCCGAATGGGAGAAGGTTGGGGCGACGTTTACCGACAATGTCCACGGTTACGAGATGATGAAGTTGCGGCTGCTGAATGCGGGGCATCAGGTCATCGCAAACGCCGGAGAGATCCTGTCACTGAGCACCATTGCTGACTGCATGGCGCATCCTCTAATTTCGGCTATGTTCTCAAAAGTCCTGAAAGACGAAATTGTTCCGCATGTTTCTGCGGTTCCGAAAATGACCCCTGCCCAGTATGTCGACCTTATTCGGAGCCGTTTTTCAAACCCGGCCGTCTTGGACACCACGCGGCGCGTTGCCTTTGACGGGTCTTCCCGGCACACAGGCTTTGTGCTGCCGGCTATAGAAGATGGTCTTGAGAACGGCACGCCAATCGAGGGATTGGCCCTCGTGGAAGCCCTTTGGGCCAGAATGTGCGAAGGCTCGAGAGAAGATGGGTCTCGGATAGAAACCAACGACCCCTATTGGTCACAGCGCACGGACGCGGCGCAAAACGCGCGCTTAAGACCGCTCGCGTGGCTGGAGCAGTCCGACGTCTATGGCGACCTCGCCGCAAACGCACGGTTTGCCACTGCATTCGAACACTGGCTTGGGCGCATCTGGTCAGACGGTTGCGAGACCGCACTGCGCGAGTATCTACAAATTGCCCAGACCGCGACCGCGAGGTCTGCGAGCAACCCTGGCTAAATCCAGGCACCCATCTGATACGGTTAAAATGGGGCATGACTCACTGGTTCGAAGGGGCAACCGGTTCTGTCCCGACAAGATGTTAGCGGTCCTTTCGAACGCCCGCGCAGCTTTCCCGAACGATCAGATCGCCGTGCAGAAGATGCGTTTGAACCGAGAGTGTCCGGTTGGCCAGTTTATCCAGCAGGAGTGACATCGCCATCTCCCCAATATGTTGACGGGGCTGGCGGATCGTGGTCAGGCCCGGTGTGAAGTTGTTGGCAAAAGGAATGTCGTCGAACCCAAGTACCGAGAAATCTACCGGTACGCGGTAACCCCGCATTTGAAGTGCCGATATGACACCGATCGCCGTATTGTCGTTAAAACAGAAAAACGCGGTAGGAAGATCATCCTTGATGAAAAGGCGCTCGACCGCAGCGCGGCCACTTTCCGCCGAACCATCCCCTTCCAGCCGCCAGTCGCGCAGGGTCACTGCGGATTCCATCAAGCCCTTCTGGTAGCCCGAATGCCTCAGGTCGCTGCGGACATCCGCGGGACCGCCTGAAATGAAAACGATCCTGCGGTGACCGAGTGAAATGAGGTATTCGGTTGCCATCTTTGCACTCGCGACATCGTCAACACCCACATAACTGATATCGGCCCGATCTACAGGCCGTTCGGTGGCAATGATAGGCGGGAGGGCTGTAAGAGGCGTCTGCGGTTCTCCGGCAACTGGAATGTGCCCCGTCAGCAAAATCAGGCCGTCCGCCATGCCGGTTGACAAGAAGCGAAGGTAGTTTTGCTCCAATCCGGTTGTCCCCTCGGTATTGCCTATCAGAACGCCATAGCCGCGGTCATTGGCGGCTTTTTCCAATCCCGTGAGAATGCCGGCAAAATTCGGATCGGCAATGGCTGAGGCCAGCACCAGGACCATCTGCGAGCGCTGCATCCGAAGATTTTGAGCCATTGCGTTGGCTGTGTAGCCGGTCCGAGCAATGGCAGCCGTTACCTTCTTGCGAGTGCTCTCGGCGACTTTCTCCGGGGAACGAAGGGCACGGCTGACAGTCGCGATAGACACGCCCGCAAGCTTTGCGACGTCTTCAATGGTCGCCGGCCGGCTGCCCGGATCATCCATTTTTTTACCCCGGTTTTGTTGCGGTGCGCCACTTCATTAACCTCATGAAATTCCACACCTCTCTACGCTGTATAGGTTCTTCCACGCCCTTTGAAAAGGTTTACAATACAGTATGTAAAGGTTTACATCATGCGTGAAAACGTTTACATGAGGTCTTGGCAACAGTGTGGAAGAGGGCACTGATGTCTGGGAGGACTACCAAATGCAACACCATTCGCCCCAGCTGGAGGCGGTGATTGAGGCCGTCAACATCAGCAAATCCTTTGGGCCGGTGCCTGTGCTGTTCAGCGTCAGCATGGACATTCGGGCGGGTGAGGTTCATGCCCTGATCGGAGAGAATGGCGCGGGCAAGTCGACCTTGATGAAAATCCTGTCCGGTTTCCACGACCCGACGACCGGTCACATCAAGCTCGACGGCACGACGACCGAACTCCCTCCCAATGGCGCCGCCGAAAAACTTGGCATCGTTCTGATCCACCAGGAACTCAATCTAGCGGAACAGATGACGGTTGAGGAAAACGTCTTTCTGGGACGGGAACTGAAATCAAGGGGATTTCTGGACCGGGCGGGCATGAGATCCCTTGTGCAAAAGTATTTGGATGATGTCGGTCTCGACATCTCCCCTTCTGACCGAATTTCAGATCTCACCATTGCACAAAAGCAAATGGTTGAAATCGTCAAAGCCGTCAGCAGAAACGCACGTATCCTCATTATGGACGAGCCGACAGCCGTATTGACGGAAGAGGAAACGGAAATCTTCTTTCGGCAAGTTCAGAAGTTGAAACAAACTGGCGTCGGCATTGTGTTTGTGTCGCACAAGCTGAATGAAGTTAAAGCTATTGCGGACCGGGTGACCGTCCTGCGCGACGGGCAATGGATCGACACCCGCCTGGCAAACGAACTGACCCCGGACGCCATGGCCCAGATGATGGTAGGCCGGGAACTTTCTGACCTTTATCCGCCGATGCACGAAGCGGATGTAGACGCAGACTTGGTCCTGGAGGTTCAAAACCTCTCAACGCCCGGCGCTCACAATGTCAGCTTCAATCTGCGCAAAGGCGAAATCCTGGGGTTTTCGGGACTGATCGGGTCAGGCCGAACAGCGGTCTTTGAGGCCATTTGTGGATTGGCGCCTGTCGAGGGCGGCAGGGTCCGGCTTTTTGGAACCGAAGTCAGCGCCCTATCCGTTGCCGCAGCAAGAGACGCAGGGCTTGCCTACCTTACGAAGGACAGGAAGGAGAAAGGGTTGCTTCTGGACAAGAAGATGCAGCCCAATCTAACCCTGTTTGCCTTGCCGAAATTCATCAAAAACTTCACCCTCGACAGTACCGCTGAAGCCAATGCGCTTGAGCGCGCCATCCGGCGTTTCGATGTCCGGGCACGGGACCAGGATATCGTTGTCGGAAAGCTCTCCGGCGGCAACCAGCAGAAATTGCTGCTCGCGAAAATCATGGAATGCGATCCGAAGATCGTTGTCATTGATGAACCCACCCGCGGGATCGATGTCGGCACCAAACAACAGATTTATCATTTCATCGCTGCGCTGGCAGCGGAAGGCGTTTCGGTCGTGGTGATATCCTCGGAGATGCCGGAAATCATCGGAATTTGCCACCGTGTTGTGGTCATGCGGGAAGGCCAGATCACCGGAGTACTGACCGGAGATCACATCAACGAAAACGAAATCATGCGCTATGCCGCCGGGCTGAAACGGGAGGAACTCCATTGACCATGACAAGCGTATCGGAAAACAACGCAGACAAGGCATCAAAGCGCTTTGCGATAGACCTCAAAACGCTTGGACCAGCTTTGGCTCTACTCCTGTTGTGCGTGATCGGGTTCCTGCTCAATCCCGCCTTCGTGAGTGAAGGCAACCTGACCAACTTGCTGACGCGGTCGGCGTTTATCGGCATCATTGCCGTAGGCGCGACCTTCGTCATCACCGCTGGCGGGATCGACTTGTCGGTGGGCTCTATGGCAGCGGCCATTTCCGGCGTGATGATAATTGTCATGAACAATGCCGTTGAAACGCTCGGGACCGGTGTGCCGACCGTCCTGTTTGGGTGTGGTTTGGCGATCCTCCTCGGCATCGGCGCAGGCTGGATCAATGGAGCGCTGACCACCAAGGGGAAGATAGAGGCGTTTATAGTGACGCTAGGCACCATGGGGATCTACCGGTCTTTGGTGACCTATTTCGCAGACGGCGGCACGCTGTCCCTCAACTTCGACATTCGCGGCACCTACCGACCGGTCTACTATGACAGTTTTTTGGGACTGCCGATCCCGGTCTGGGTCTTCATTGCCGTTGCTATCTGTGGCTGGCTGCTTTTAAACCGGACAGCGTTCGGACGCTACTGCACGGCCATCGGATCAAATGAAGCCGTCGCCAAGTACTCGGCAATCAATGTCGATCGGGTCAAGACGCTGACATACATCATCCAAGGCCTCTGCGTGTCCTTCGCGACCATCATTTATGTCCCCCGCCTCGGCTCTGCCTCAGCATCGACAGGCGTACTATGGGAATTGGAAGCGATCGCGGCCGTGATCATCGGCGGCACCGTTCTGAAAGGCGGTTATGGCAGAATTGGGGGCACGATCCTGGGCGCGCTCATTCTGACCACCATCGGTAACATCCTGAACTTCACGGACATGATCTCAAACTACCTGAACGGAACCATGCAGGGGTTGATCATTATCGTTGCTGTGCTGCTGCAGCGCAGCGACTGGAAACTCAAAAAGAACGGCTGAGCACGGCCCATTAGATCCATGGAATAGGGACCCGTCCCCAATTTGAACCGGTTCGCACCGGACGGGAGAGGTGCGCCTTGAGGAAAGCATCGGAGGAGGAAACAATGCTTGGAAGAAAAACACTGGGTGCGATGGCACTGACAGGGCTAATCGCCCTCAGCGGGACGGCAGTCGCGGAAGAAAAGATCAAGATCGGCGTCAGCTACCCGACACCGACCCATGCCTGGGCAGCGGGCATGAACTGGCACGCGGAGCAGGCCGAAAAACGTCTGGAGGCTCTTTATCCGGACGTGGATCTGATCCTTGTGAACTCGCCGGATCCAGGCGCGCAGGCAAGTGCGCTGGAAGACCTCGTATCGGTCCATCAGATTGATGCACTCGTCGTTCTGCCGTTTGAGTCCGAACCGCTTACCGATCCGGTCTTGAATGTCAAGAAATCTGGCGCCTGGATCACCGTCGTCGATCGTGGTCTCAGCCAGCCGGGGATCGAAGACCTTTACGTTGCCGGCAACAATCCGGAGCTTGGCCGCGTATCGGCGCAATACATGAAGGGACGCCTTAAGGACGGCGA
Source organism: Roseibium alexandrii DFL-11 (assembly GCF_000158095.2). Taxonomy (NCBI): domain Bacteria; kingdom Pseudomonadati; phylum Pseudomonadota; class Alphaproteobacteria; order Hyphomicrobiales; family Stappiaceae; genus Roseibium; species Roseibium alexandrii. Next base: position 4,984,458 of record NZ_CM011002.1, on the reverse strand, counting down.
CAACATCGTTGTGTTGCGCGGTATCCCGACCGTGATCGACAACGAACGCTTTGATGCGTTCATGGCCGAAATCGAAGGCTCGGGTATCAACGTCCTGGATCACAAGCACGCCAACTGGAACCGCGACGACGGTTTTGAAGTGATGCAGGATTTCCTGTCCCGCTTCCCGGACATTGATGCGGTCTGGGCTCAAGACGACGATATCGCAATCGGCGTGGTCGCTGCTTTGAAACAGGCAGGCCGTGAGGGCAACGGCATGTTCGTTGTCGGAGGTGCTGGCATGAAGGAAATCATCAAAGGCATCATGGATGGCGATGAGCTGATCCCTGTAAATGTCCTTTACCCGCCGGCAATGATTGCAACCGCGATGGATGCAACGGTCAACGCTTTCAAGTCGAATGGCCCGGTGGCCGGCCGGTACATTCTCGGGGCAACACTGATCACCCGTGAAAACGCTGAAAGCTACTACTTCCCAGAGTCGCCATTCTAAGAAGTGACTTTGCGTGGGCCGGGGTTAAGTCACGGATCCCGGCCCCAAAAACTCTATTTCATTCAAGAGGTCGTCATGAAAACGATAAAGGGGCCTGCGCTGTTTCTTGCTCAGTTTGCGGGAGATGAAGCGCCATTCAATTCCTGGGACGCGATTACGAAATGGGCCGCCGATTGCGGATACAAAGGGGTACAGGTTCCAAGTTGGGATGGCCGGCTCATTGATCTGGAAAAAGCCGCCAGCTCGAAGGGATACTGCGAAGACTTTGCCGGACAAGCCCGTCAGAACGGTGTTGAGATCACGGAGCTCTCAACCCATCTGCAAGGCCAGCTCGTGGCCGTCCACCCTGCTTATGACACCGCCTTTGACGGCTTTGCAGCTCCGGAAGTCCGCGGCAATCCGGCCGCGCGCCAGGCCTGGGCTGTTGATCAGGTCAAGCAGGCGTTAACGGCCAGCCGCAATCTTGGCATCACCGCTCATGCGACGTTTTCCGGCGCTCTGGCGTGGCCTTACATCTATCCCTGGCCGCAACGACCGGCTGGGCTTGTTGAGACCGCGTTTGACGAACTTGCCAAGCGCTGGCGGCCAATTCTGGATTATGCGGACGATATGGGCGTGGATGTTTGCTACGAGATCCATCCCGGCGAGGATCTTCATGATGGCGCGACGTACGAGATGTTCCTGGACCGCGTTGACAATCATGCCCGCGCAAAGATGCTCTATGATCCGTCCCACTACGTGCTTCAGTGTCTCGACTATCTCGACAACATCGACATCTACAAGGACCGGATCGGAATGTTCCACGTCAAGGATGCCGAGTTCAATCCGACCGGCCGCCAGGGCGTTTACAGCGGCTATCAGCCCTGGGTTGACCGTGCGGGGCGGTTCCGGTCCTTGGGCGACGGACAGGTCGATTTTGGAGCGATCTTTTCCAAAATGGCAGCCAATGACTTCGACGGCTGGGCGGTCGTCGAATGGGAATGTTGCCTGAAGCACCCGGAAGATGGCGCCCGCGAAGGTGCCCAGTTTGTTGCCGACCATATCATTCGCGTCACTGAAAAAGCCTTTGATGACTTTGCCGACGGCGGGACAGACGAAGCGGCAAACCGCAAGATGCTGGGCATTGCATAGGAGCACAACATGGCCATTGAAGGAACAGAAGTCACATTCCAACGCCCGCTCCGCCTCGGCATGGTCGGCGGCGGCAAGGATGCGTTCATCGGCGCGGTTCACCGGATCGCAGCACGGCTCGACAACAGTTTTGAACTGGTCGCAGGAGCCTTGTCCTCAACACCGGACAAGGCCATCTCTTCCGGGCAGGCTCTCGGCCTCAAGGCGGACCGGATTTACAGCTCCTTTGAGGACATGGCCAAACGAGAGGCACGGCTGAAGGACGGGGTCGAAGCGGTTGCCATCGTGACGCCGAACCATGTTCATTATCCAGCTGCCAAGGCATTCTTGAAACGCGGCATTCACGTGATCTGCGACAAGCCGATGACCTCCACGCTGGCAGACGCCAAAAAGCTGGCCAAAGCGGCCGAGGCCTCGCCGGCCCTGTTTATTCTCACGCACAATTACACCGGCTATCCGATGATCCGTCAGGCGCGGGAGATGGTCCAAAACGGCGATCTTGGAACAATCCGGGTCATTCAGGTCGAGTACCCGCAGGATTGGCTGACGGTCGAACAGCACAACAAGCAAGCCGACTGGCGCACGGACCCTGCCCGGTCCGGATTGGGGGGCGCGACTGGAGACATTGGCACCCACGCCTACAATCTGGCTTGCTTTGTGACCGGCCTGCGCGCCGAGAGCCTTGCCGCCGATTTGCAGTCCTTCGTCCCAGGCCGTCAGGTAGATGACAACGGTCACGTCATGCTGCGCTTTGACGGCGGGGCGCGCGGGATGCTCTGGTGTTCACAAGTCGCACCGGGCAATGAGAACAATCTCAAGCTCCGGGTCTATGGCGACAAGGCCGGCATTGAATGGCATCAGGAAAATCCGAACTATCTGCAGTATTCGCCGTTTGGAGAACCCGCCCAGCGCCTGACAAGAGGCGGCGCGGGTATGCTGGAGAGCATCGCGCCGACAACACGGATCCCGCCCGGACACCCGGAAGGCTACCTTGAAGGGTTCGCCAACCTCTACCGGGAAGCTGCCGATGCGATCCGGGTTCATGCCACCGGCGAAACCCAAACAACGCTTTTGCCCGGCATTCAAGAGGGCCTCGCAGGCGTGGAATTTGTCGACGCCTGTGTAAGATCGTCAACCAGAAATGCAGCTTGGGTGAAGCTAGGATGACCTCTGTTCTTTAGGAAACCCGTCGCCCAGATCCCAGAACAAGCCTGTCATCATCTCCAATCCTTCTTTCATCAGATGCGGCAGGACGTGTTCGTTGGGGGCGTGCTGGGAACAGCCGGTGTAACTGTGCGGAACCCAGAGCGTTGGCATGCCGATGGTGTTGAGAAAGATGTCGTTTGGCAGGGAACCACCGGCATTGGGGATAACGGTGACCGGTTTTCCAGTCGTCTTTTCAACTGATGTGACAGCCCAGGCAACGGCCGGATGTTCCGGATCGAGCCGTGAAGCGCGCAGCATCGACATCCGGGCCGGTTCCACAGTGATGCCATCAAACCCGTTGTCCTTCAGATGCTGGCGGATCAGAGGCAGGAAGGTGTCGGGGTCCGTATCCACCACAAAGCGGATCTGGCAGATGGCTTCGGCAAGGGGGGGAACAGCGTTTTGCGGATTTTCCGGGTCCCCCGCAATGAAGGAAAGGACTTCAAATGTGTTCCAACCGAAGACTTTCTCAGCGGCGCTCAAGCCAGGCTCTCCCCACCAGGGATCAATCTCCGGATCATCCGGTCCGGATGTAACCGTCACCTTGGCAAGCGCGTCGCGCACGGAATTCTTGATATGGGCAGGTTTCAGGCCGGGATGAAGGATCTCGCCGGTTCGGCTGACCAGGGTCGTGAGCGCATGCATGAGCACGATGGCCGGATTGGCAAGCAGTCCTCCCCAGTTGCCAGAATGGTGGCCACCTTCCCGGTATTCCAGACGGAACCTCAGGTTCAGACCGCCTCGCGTACCAAGCTTGATATCCGGCGCATCTGTCGAAAAACGCGGACCGTCGGATGCAATCAGCAGATCGGCTGCCAGCATATCCCGGTTGTCCCGGCAGAATTCATAGAGCCCAGGCGAGCCCATTTCTTCTGCCATCTCGATCAGGAACGTGGCGTTGTAACCAAGACGGCCACGGGTATCGATCACATGGCGCATGGCTTCCATATTGATGGCATGCTGCGCCTTGTTGTCTGCGGTGCCGCGGCCATACCAGCGGGGACCAGACTGTGTTTGCGCGACATCCAGCGTCCAGGGATCCCGATCCTCGCTCCAGCGGCCTTCTTCTCCGGGCACCGTATCCCCGTGCCCGTAGCAAAACAGTGTGGGCAGGCTTGGATCCTCGATCCGCTTGGCAACGAGAAAAGGCGCCCGGTCGAGTATGTCATTTGGATGGATATCGACCGTAAAACCCATCGCTTCGAACCGCTCGCGCATCTCAGTATCCAGATAGCGCATCAGGTCGGACCGGTGCTCCTCCTCCCGGCTGGACGTCTTTACGGCCACCAGCTCAGTTAAATCCTTTTGAAAACTGCCATCTCCGAAACTCTTCGCTGCCGCCTCAATCGCTGCGCTCCGTTTTGTCATGCCTAATCCCTTGTTTGTATCTTTTTGTCTGCAATTGTTTGCCGTGGCTGATCGCCGGTCAAACGGCCTCTGAGTAGTCATCGGCCGGCGTGGTCGACTTGATGTACTCCATGAACTGCTGAGCAAGCTCTGACGGTTGGCGCCCCGCAGGAAGCACAAAGCTGGTGTCATAAGTGATGTGTGCATCGAATGGCCGGACGGAGATGTTCGGTACACCAACAGAAAGTACGGGAAAGGGGTTCAGCACCGTGACGCCAAGCCCCTCGCGGACCAACTCAAGAGCAGCCATGTTCGTCGCCGTTTCCGCAACCGTCCGGGGTTTGACACCAGAGCGGGCAAACAGCTGTTCGGTGATCGCGCGGGTGCCGAGCCGCCTTAGAAACTCGATCAACTCCACGCCCTCCAGATCGGCCGGAGTGACGATTTCCTTTGCCTCAAGGGGATGTCCTTTGGGCATTGCGCAGACTACATGAGAACGGAGCCACGGCACGAGAGTGACACCGGAGCGCTGAATCATCGCACTGGTCAGACCAAGGTCATAGCGCAGATCCAGGATACCGGAGACCAGCACATCCGTTGCCTGAATATCCAGCTGCAGGTTCTTGCCAGGGTTCTGTTTCAGGAATGCAGCCACTCTTGTGATGATGAAGTTATGGGCAAGCGTGGGGGGAACAATGAGGCGCAGAGGTTCTTCATCGGCCTGCGCCCATTCAGCGCCTTCAATCAGAGCGAGCGTTTCAAAAAGCGGATCAAGCTGTTCGTTGAGCCTGAGCGCCGCGGCGGTCGGTTCGATCTTGCCGGCGCTCCGCAAAAACAGAGTACGGCCAACCCGCTGCTCCAATTGCCCTAACGCCCGGCTGACAGAGGACTGCGAAACACCGAGCCGCCGCGCGGCGCCAATGGTCGTGCCGGTGGTCACAAGCGCCCGGAGCGCTTCCATTTCCCTCAGTCTGTGCCGTGGCTCTGCCATAGGTTGAGATCTGCCTTATAAATAGTCATGCCTACAAGATGAATTAGTCTATGCAAAAATGGATTAATTTCTCTGTTGGCAATGAATTTTCTGCAAGCTACCATCCTTTTTAGCGTGCGGCAAAAGTCCGGCAAAAAGGACACCGCGCCTTCCGAGGGAGTTATATTGTCATGAGAAAACTTACTGCTGCAGCCGCAGTGTCTGTAAGCGTGTTTGCCTTGTTTACCGGGGCAGCGTCCGCAGAAAAGCTGACCATTGGGTTGGCGTCCGAACCAACAGCGATGGATCCACATTTCCACAATCTGGGTCCGAACAACGCAATCTCGTATCACCTGTTTGATCGCCTGATTGCACAAGACGAAAAGCAACGACTGTCACCGGGCCTCGCCGTATCCTGGCAACCGATCGATGAGCTGACATGGGAGTTCAAACTTCGCGAAGGCGTGAAATTCCATGACGGCAGCGACTTCAATGCGGACGACGTCATTTGCACCATGGAGCGGGCTCCGGATGTCCCGAATTCCCCATCTGGCTTCGGCACTTATTTGAAGGGCAAAACCTTCAAGAAAATCGACGACTATACGGTCCACATTTCCACGGAAACGCCATACCCGTTGATGGCGAACGACATTTCCACGATCCCTGTGATCTCGGACAGCGCCGGATGTCGCGCGGCGACAGAAGACTTCAACGCTGGCACCGCGGCGATTGGCACCGGCCCGTTCAAGTTTGGAAGCTACAAGCCCGGCGAGAGCATCACTATGGTGCGCAACGATGACTACTGGGGCGACGCTCCAATCTGGACTGAAGTTGACTTCCGCCCGATCAAGTCAGGTCCGAGCCGTGTCGCTGCTCTGCTTGCAGGTGATGTCGACATGATCGCCAGCGTTCCGACAACAGATATCGGCGTGCTTGAAGGCAAGGACGAGATCCAGCTGAGCCAAGGTGTTTCCAACCGCGTCATCTACCTCCATTTGGACCAGTTCCGTGAGAACTCCCCCTTTGTGAAGGGCACTGACGGCAGCGACATCAAAAATCCGCTTCTGGACCAGCGTGTCCGTCTGGCAATCTCCAAGGCGATCAACCGGAATGCGATTGTCGACCGGGTGATGGAAGGCGTGGCACTGCCGGCCGGCCAGCTGTTGCCGGAAGGTTTCTTCGGCGTGTCGGAGAACTTGCAGCCGATTGATTACGACCCGAACGGTGCCAAGGAACTGTTGGCAGAAGCCGGATACCCGGACGGCTTCCAATTGACCATTCATGGCCCGAACGATCGCTACATCAACGATGCGAAAATCGCCGAGGCGATCGGTCAGATGCTGACACGTGTTGGCATCAAGACTGCGGTCGAAACAATGCCGCGTTCCGTTTATTTCGGCCGCGCATCCCGCGGCGGTGCCGATGGTCAGCCGGAGTTCAGCTTCATCCTGGTGGGCTGGGGTGCCGGTTCGGGCGAAGCTTCTTCTCCGCTGAAGTCCTTGATCCACACTTACGACAAGGACAAGGGCTTCGGGTCATCGAACCGCGGACGTCACTCCAATGCGGAAATCGATGCGAAGATCGAAGAAGCATTGCGCACCGTTGATGATGAAAAGCGTCAGGACCTGCTCGCGGAAGCCACGGAAATGGCGATCGGTGATGTCGCAATCATCCCGACCCACTTCCAGGTCAACACCTGGGCGGCCAAAAAGGGCCTGACGTATATTCCCCGCACCGACGAGTACACGCTCGCCATGGGTGTCGTGAAGGAATAACCAGCGATTTCCGGGCCGCTGATCTCAGCGGTCCGGAACGTCCCTGAACCGAGAACTCCTTATGTCTGTTTTTGTAATCCGCCGGCTGATGCAGGCGCTCCTCGTCGTGTTTCTCATGTCGGTGATCGTCTTCTTCGGTGTGAACATCGTTGGCGACCCGGTCTATATGCTGGTGAGCCCTGACGCAGATCAGGCCGACATCGAGGCCGCAATCCGCCGGCTGGGTCTCGACCGACCGATCTGGGACCAATATCTGCTGTTCCTGAAGGGGGCAGCCCAGGGCAATCTGGGCGATTCCTTTATCTTCGGCGAACCGGCCCTGAAGCTGATCTTGCACCACATGCCGGCCACTTTGGAACTTGCGTTCAGTGCATTGATGCTTGCCATTGTCATTGGCATCCCGCTTGGTCTGTTTTCCGGGCTTTATCCGGACAACCCGATTTCCAAGGGCATCATGGCGGGATCCATTCTCGGGTTTTCCCTGCCGACATTCTGGGTCGGCTTGATGCTCATATTGCTGTTCGCCGTTGAACTCGGATGGCTACCCTCAACAGGGCGAGGCGACACAGCAACGATCTTCGGGATTGAGACCAGTCTGGCGACCTGGGACGGTCTGCGGCACATTTTCTTGCCCGCGCTTAACCTGGCACTTCTAAAAATCTCGCTTGCCATCCGCTTGACGCGAGCCGGTGTACGGGAAGCGATGAGTCAGGACTATGTGAAATACGCAAGGGCCAAGGGCATTTCGACCAGCCGGATCATTCTTGTCCATGTGATGAAGAACATCATGATCCCGGTCGTTACAGTCATGGGCCTGGAGTTCGGCAGCCTCATCGGGTTTTCGGTCGTCACGGAAACGATCTTTGCCTGGCCGGGCATGGGCAAGCTGCTGATCGATGCCATCCTTCAGCTCGACCGGCCGGTGGTCGTTGCCTACCTGATGATCATGGTGCTGTTCTTTGTGGTCATCAATCTGGTCGTTGACATTCTTTATTCAATTCTGGACCCGCGTGTCCGGCTGCAGGATCAGGGCGCATGACCGATTCAACACTGCACTCTTCAGCGCCCTCCAAAGTGAAGGTGGAGACCCCGTTTCAGCGTTTCCGGGCGGAGTTTTTCGAAAGCCGAATCGCGGCAACGGCGTTCTTTGTCCTCCTGATCATCATGGTCCTGGCCATACTGGCTCCCTGGATCACGCCTCAAAACCCTTATGATCTGGCGCAGGTCGATGTTCTGGATGGGCGGCTCGCCCCCGGATCGGAAGCATTTGCCGGATATACCATGTGGCTTGGCTCCGATGGCGCAGGCCGGGATCTTTATTCAGCCATTCTTTATGGGCTCAGGATTTCCATCTCCGTGGGCTTGGCGTCCGGCGTAATCGCGTTGTTTGTCGGGATGGTCGTTGGTCTGATCGCTGCTTATTCCGGCGGCAGGACAGAAGCCGTCATTATGCGGGTTGTCGACCTTCAATTGTCGTTCCCGGCAGCCTTGGTGGCCTTGATGCTGGTTGCAGCCTTGGGCAAGGGCATCGACAAGATCATCCTTGCGCTTGTTGTAGCCCAATGGGCCTATTACGCGCGGACCGTTCGCGCCACGGCCTTGGTTGAGCGCGGAAAGGAATACGTTGAAGCAGCTCAATGTCTCGGGCTTTCCAAGACGAGGGTTGTCTTTCGCCACATCTTGCCGAACTGTCTCGCCCCCTTGATCGTGGTTGGGACAGTGCAGACAGCCCATGCGGTTTCGCTGGAGGCAACACTCTCTTTCCTTGGGGTGGGTCTACCGCAAACCGAACCATCACTTGGCGTTCTGATTGCCAACGGTTTTGAGTACATGCTGTCCGGCCGGTATTGGATCTCTGTGTTTCCCGGGATTGCGCTTCTACTGACCGTGGCTTCGATCAATCTAGTCGGCGATCAGCTACGCGACGTTCTCAATCCGAGGATGAAGAAATGACGGCGGTTCTCGAAGTTGCCGGGCTGAAGACGCATTTCTTCACCCACGCGGGTGTTGTCAAAGCCGTCGATGGCGTTGATTTCACCGTCAACAAGGGCGAGGTCATGGGTCTGGTCGGGGAATCGGGGTCCGGCAAGTCCATCACCGGGTTCTCTATTCTGGGCTTGATCGATCAGCCGGGCCGGATCGTCGAAGGTTCGATCCGGTTCAACGGCGATGAGATCGCCAATGCGCCGGAGGGGAAGCTGAAGTCCATCCGCGGCAATCGGATATCGATGATCTTTCAGGATCCGATGATGACACTGAACCCGGTCCTGCGCATCGATTCCCAAATGATGGAAGCGATCTTCGCCCATGAAAAAGTGTCAAAAAAAGAAGCCTGGGAACGGTCGCGGGATGCACTCGGCCTTGTCGGCATCCCCTCCCCTGAAGAGCGGCTAAAGGCCTATCCCCACCAGCTGTCCGGTGGCATGCGCCAACGTGTATCGATCGCGATCGCATTCCTCAACAAACCGGATTTGATCATCGCCGACGAACCGACGACGGCACTGGATGTCACGATCCAGGCACAGATCATTCATGAAGCGCAGAAGCTGACGCGCCAGACGGGCACTGCGATGATCTGGATCACCCACGACCTCGCCGTCGTTGCGGGCCTCGCAGACCGGATCTCTGTCATGTATGCAGGGCGGATCGTCGAGCAGGGTCTGACCGACGATGTCATCGACCGCCCGTTGCATCCCTATACGATCGGGCTCCTCGGATCTGTTCCGACAGCAAACAAACGCGGCGAAAGGCTGTTCCAGATCGAGGGCATGACGCCAAACATGCTGGCGCTCCCCGAAGGCTGTGCCTTCGCGCCGCGGTGCCGATCGGCAAGTGCTGCATGCAAGACCCAGCCCCCGATTACACATGTCGCGAACCGGGATATCCGCTGTTTCAATCCTCAGGCACAGGCTGCAGCCGAATGAACGCGCCACTTGTTGAGATCAAAGACGTCTCGAAACGTTTTGCCAAACGCCTCGATATTGCCGAAAAAGTCGCGCAAAAACTGGGTGCTGGCATCCGGGAAGAAATCGTACACGCCGTCGATGAAGTGAACCTCTCCGTCAAGGAAGGCGAGGTGCTGGGTCTTGTGGGCGAATCTGGCTGCGGCAAATCCACCCTTGGCCGTGTCGTTGCGGGCATTCATGCCCCAAGCTCCGGACAGCTTCTGTTTCAGGGCAAGGATGTCGCCGCGATGTCGCGCGCTGACAAGAAAGCGGCAACACTCGCCATTCAGATGATTTTTCAGGATCCCTTCGCCAGCCTCAATCCACGCATGCGTGTGGAAGACATCATTGGCGAAGCACCACAAGTCCACGGTGTCGTCTCAAGATCAGAAGCCTCTGACTACGTCGACGACATCATGAAGAAGGTTGGACTGGATCCATCTTTGAAACGGCGATATGCGCACCAGTTTTCTGGTGGCCAGCGTCAGCGCATCGGCATTGCGCGGGCACTTGCGGTCAAACCGAAATTCCTCGTCTGCGACGAGGCGATTGCTGCCCTGGACGTGTCGATCCAGGCTCAGGTTATCAACCTCTTCATGGATCTGCGAGAAGAGTTTGGCCTGACCTATCTCTTCATCAGCCACGATCTCAGCGTTGTCGAACACATCGCGGACCGGGTCGCGATCATGTATCTCGGCCGGATCGTCGAAAGCGCCTCGACCGAAGAGATCTTCAGCGCGCCGAAACACCCCTACACAAAGGCCTTGCTTGCAGAAGCACCCCGGCTGGATCAGCGAAAGCGCGACTTTGCCCCTATCGAAGGCGAAATCCCGTCTCCACTGGATCCGCCAAAGGGCTGTTTCTTCAACCCGCGCTGTCCACAGGCGCAGGACCTCTGCCGCCAGGAGCAGCCGGACCTTGAGACTTTCGGCGGCGGCCATTCGGTCGCCTGCCACTACTGGAAGACGCTCTGATCCCGGCAGTCGGGATTGCCGATACGAAGACCTGCCCCGTGCCGCACCGTTGCGACGCGACGGGGTTCTGCTGACATTTTTGGGAGGACACAATGAAAAATACGGATCGCGTCTGGGATCTGGTCGATAGCCGCCGGGAGGATTATATCGGCCTCTCCGACCGTGTCTTTGACCTGCCGGAAATCGCCTACACCGAATTCAAGTCTGTTGCCGAACACAAAAAGATGCTGGAACAGGAAGGGTTCAGGATAACCGAAGGTGTCGCAGGAATACCGACCGCGATTGTGGGTGAAGCCGGCGATGAAGGCCCTGTCATTGCCATCCTCGGTGAGTTCGATGCCCTTCCCGAACTTGGCCAGGTTGCCGGTACTGCCGAACATCAGCCGGTCGAGGCCGGCGGCCCCGGGCATGGGTGCGGCCACAACCTTCTCGGCTCCGCGGCCTTGATGGCGGCCTCTGCTGTGAAGGACTACCTGGCAGAGCGTGGGCTCAAGGGGCGTGTGCGCTACTACGGCTGCCCCGCCGAGGAAGGTGGCGCTGCCAAAACCTTCATGGTCCGCGCGGGTCTGTTCGACGACGTCGATGCAGCAATCTCCTGGCACCCGGCAACCTTCACCGGGGTCAACGAAGCCAAGTCCCTTGCAAACACGCGGATCGATTTCACCTTCCACGGCCGCGCGGCGCATGCGGCCGGTGCCCCTGAACTTGGCCGCAGCGCTCTCGATGCAATCGAGCTGATGAACGTTGGCGTAAATTACATGCGCGAACACATGCCGGACGACGCCAGGGTGCATTACGCCTATCTGGATGCCGGTGGGATTGCGCCCAATGTCGTCCAGTCCAAGGCCACCGTACGCCAGCTGGTGCGGGCGCGGAACCTCAAAGAACTGCGCGATCTGATCGGCCGGGTCCACAAGATTGCTGAAGGCGCAGCGCTGATGACCGAGACAACGGTCGAGAGCAGCGTCGTCAGCGGCGTGTCCAATCTGCTTGGCAACCGTCCTTTGGAAGAAACCATGCAGCGCAACCTCAACCGTTTGGGCGCCCCTAATTTCGATGAAACGGACCGCATCTTTGCAAACAAGATCCGTGAGACGCTCAGCGAGGATAATATTCACGTCTCGTTCCGGCGCATCGGGGCTGAGGTTGATCCGGATCTCGCGCTTTGTGATTTTGTGGCTCCTTTGGACCGGAAAAGTGAGGGCGGAGAAGGGTCAACCGATGTGGGCGATGTCAGCTGGGCTGTGCCGACCGTTCAGGCACGTGTTGCCACTTGTGCAGTTGGCACTCCATTCCACACATGGCAGCTGACCGCACAAGGAAAGGCCCCGGCTGCGCACAAGGGCATGGTCCAAGCTGCAAAGATCATGGCAGGCACAGCGGTTGATCTCTTTGAGGACACAGGCGTCTTGAACCAGGCTGTCGATGCACACAAGGCAACCCTTGCCAAAGACCCGTATGCCTGCCCGATCCCGGAAGAGGTTGCCCCTCCCTTAAAGGCCATGAGCAACCAGTAGGTTTGATCGGATAATCTGATAGCGCTGGCCAGGAATTGTCGTGCTTCAATGCGAAACATGTCCGGTCAGCCACAATTAACAACAATAACGCTGGTGAAGATCAGTCTCGTTATATGGGGTGCAAACAGCAAGATCATGCTTCCGAGCTGTTTGCACTTGGCACCCAAGGTGCGCTCGAGCGCCGCTGGAGTACGGCGGATCTATTGCAGTTTGGTGCGCAACCAGTCGGTGATGAACTCCATCACGAGCACGATCACAAAGATCACCAGGATAATCGCGGACGCATTCTTGTACTGGAAGAGGTCGAAGGCCGCCTTCAGCTCCTGGCCGATCCCGCCCGCACCAACAAGACCAAGAACCACCGACGACCGGACAGCCTTTTCCAACGCAAACAGCGCGGTGTTTATCATTGATGGTGCAGCGTCCGGCAAAATTCCACCCATGAGGATGGACACCTTGTTCGCGCCAATTGCTGAGAGCGCTTCCTGCGGCTCCTTGTCGGCGTCTTCCATGGCTTCCGCGAAAAATCGACCGCAAAACCCGATCGTATCCACAACGATCGTCATGGTGCCCGCAACGGCCCCAAGACCGACAGTCACCACGAACAGAAGCGCCCAAACCAGGTCTGGAATGGTTCGAAGGAGAGAAATGATGGCCTTTACCAGCCAGGATGCCGGACCGATGGGAGACACTTTTTTCGCAGCCAACCATCCAATCGGAAGACTGAGAGCAATCCCGATGGCAGCACCCGCCAAGGCGATCTGAAATGTCTCGACGAGGCGCATTCCCACACGTGTGAGGAAACTGGCTTCCGTATTGGGCGGCCACATTCGATCGAGCAGATTGACCATACTCGGCAGCCCATTCGCCAATTGACCAACGGAAGGCGCAACAGAGTTGATCGAGCTCAAAATAATTGCAGCAACAACGATGATCAGAACGAAGTTGATCGATGACATTCCCGAAAAACGGGACCGGAAGTCCGGGGCGACACCACTCATTGGAAAGTGTCCCTTAGATCCTGGTCACAAACCTCACACGACGCCTTGTCAAACAGGATTTGTCCGTCTTTCAACGCCACGGTCCGATCCGAATAAGCGGCAGCGTGTTCCATGTCATGGCTGGTAAAGAGCAACGTAATCCCGTGCACCTGGGCAAGTTCGGAAAACAGGCGCATGACCTCGGTGCCAGCCACAGGATCGAGGCTGGCCGCCGGTTCATCAGCAATGATCAGCCGCGGCCCACGCACAATTGCGCGCGCGATTGCAACGCGCTGTTGCTGCCCTCCTGACAAAGCATCCGCACGGCTGCGCGCCTTGTCGGCCAGATTTACATCGTCCAGGGCAGACATGGCCTTCGCGCGCCAACTGGACGGGGCCGTCGCCTGAGTGAACGCGCGCCAACTGCCGGGCAAGCCCAGCATGCCGTGGACAACGTTGCTCAGAACAGAATGCCGTTTCACCAGACAGTGTTTTTGGAAGACAAAACCGGTCTGTTTGCGCAATTGCGCACGCTGCGCAGCGGTCGGAATGGAGCCAAAGGTTTCACCCAGTGTCTGGACCGATCCCTCATTCACAGCATGCAGTCCGATAAGGCACTTCAACAAAGTGGATTTGCCGCTGCCGTTGGAGCCAATCAATGCGACACGCTCGCCATGGCGAATGGTCAAGTCGACGCCCTTCAGGACCGGAACCTGACCATTCTTGTACTGTTTCTTAAGTGCAGATGTCGCAATAGCAACATCCTTGGTATCGGCGGGAGGCGTGTGAAGCACCGCGCAGTCCTCAGAGTTTTATGGCGCTTGTTTCCGGGCAAGACACTGCGGAAGCACCGGCAAGGAGCGCGATCACCCGCGCTCCCGATGGGTTGAAGACAGGGTTAGTCACCAACGAATGAAGAGGTGTCGACACCAATGGTCTGATACATGTCGCGAACGTAGTTGTAGTTCTCATCGTTCACGCCCGTCAGGAAAAAGCCACCACCATATTTCTGGTTGTCTTCGCCCTTCAGAACTGCAGCCATCAGCGTTCCGCTGTTTTCCAGGAACGCTGTCTTGATTTTTTCCAGAGCAACACGATCCATGTCCGGACGAGCAACGAGGATGTCGTTCGGAAGATCACGGCCCCGGGCAATGACCTTGAAGGCTTCGCCTGGAAACGCATCACGGATGCGGCGCAAGTGGCCGTCGTTCATGCCAACGGCCTGAACATCGCCGCGGATCAGGGCCTCGATGGCCACGTTGCGGGAAATGATCTGCGCAGTGTAGTCAGTGCCATAAGCAAGACCGAAATCTGCCAGAACCTGCGCCGGGCCAAGGTGTTGGGACGTCGAACCGACACTGCCAAAGGTAACAGTTTTGCCTTTGAGGTCCTGCGGCCCGTCAATCTCGCCTTCTGCCATAACGACGATCTGGGCGAAGTAGTTCGGGCGCTGCCAAGCAACAACGATTTCCGCGTTGGTCAGTTCCTTCATTACGACATATTCAGCTGGACCTGTCAGAACCAGATCGACCTTGTTCTGGTTCATGGATTCAACGGCTGACGTACGGGAGCTGACTGGAAACAGTTCGATGTCCAAGCCTGTTGTGTCTTCCAGAGCCTTTTCAAAGGCAGAAAATTCCTGCTGCAGGGCTTCAAGGCCCTCGATGTCGGTGACCGCAAGACGAACAGGTTCAGCGGCAACAGGGAGCGCGAAAATCATTGCAGCTGCAGCAATGGCAGAACGAAGCATGTTGAATTCTCCAATGGCTATTCCTGTGTACACAGGAGTGTCATACAGCCTCCCTATAGATCTCCGTCGATAACGGTTTCATGACGCAGCCGCTCTATTGTTAAAATATTCGAGGAACCGAAATTGAATTCGATAAGTATTTCTGGCGGCGACGCTTTGAAGAGTGATGAATTCACTCGTAAGCCGGTTAACATATACTCGGGCGTATTCGTTGATTCATCAAATGAATTTGGGGAAACAGTTGACGCCTCGGACTGTTATGTTCTCCCGGGGATCATAGATGTACACGGTGATGCTTTTGAACGTTCCATACAGCCTCGGCCGAATGTCGACTTCCCGCTTTCACTTGCGCTGGCGGATGTTGACCGCCAACTGATCGCCAATGGCATCACCACCGCTTATCATGGACTGACTGTTTCCTGGGAACCGGGCTTGCGCAGCTATGAGGCCGCGGCCAATTTCCGGGCGGACCTAAAGGCCCTGCGAGGAACTTTTTCCTCGGATATGCATTTGAACATCCGGTGGGAGACATTCGCACTGAACCATGTCCACGACATGATTGACTGGGTCCAAGACGATACCAAATCCATTCTCTCGCTCAACGATCACACGACCGCCTATCTCGACCTGCCAAAATCCTCATCGAAAATCAGCCGGATGGCCGGTAGATCCGGCCTTACAGAAGGCCAGTGCAAGGACCTGATCAACGACGTCTGGGAACGGCGAAACGAGGTCCCAGCTGCGATTGAAGCCATCTGTGCAGGTGCGCGGGATGCTGGCTGCTCCGTCTTCGCACATGACGAGTTAACCCCGGAAAACCGCGTAGAACATCGCCGCCTGGGCGTCTCCGTTTCCGAGTTTCCAATGACCATTGCAACCGCCAAAAGCGCGGTCGAAGACGGCGAACACGTTGTCTTGGGCGCCCCCAACATTGTGCGTGGCGGCTCCCAGAACAACGCCATCGATGCAAAAGAAAGTGTGGCGTCCGGCCACTGCACCGTTCTGGCATCAGACTACTATTACCCAGCTCCGTTGGCAGCTGCGTTTAAACTGGTTGATGACGGTGTTCTTCCACTGGAGAGGGCATGGAACCTGATCTCCAAAAACGCGGCAGCGGCGGCAAAACTGGCAGATCGTGGCGAGATTGCAGAAGGAATGCGGGCGGATTGCATTCTCGTGGACAAAAAGACCCGCAGCATCCGGATGGTGATTGCCAACGGCGAGGTGAAATATACCTTCAATTCAGGTAATCAAAGCCACCGGGTGTGACGTGACCGATCTGGAACTGTTTCGAACTCTCGCGCGCGAGCCCTACCAGGCCAAAGGCGAAAAAGCCATTTGGCTGCAGATATGTGACCGTCTTCAACTCGCCTACGAAAACGGCGTGCTCGCACCTGGCATCAAGCTTCCCGGGGAGGTTCATCTCGCAGAAGTCTTTCAGGTCAGCCGGATCACCATCCGCCGGGCACTTTCGAAATTGCAGCAGGAAGGTCATCTTCACGCCAGAAAAGGTGTCGGCATCTTTGTCCGTCAGAGACCTGAACGGTACGAAGTTGAAAGCAACATGAGATTTGCTGATGGCTTCAAAGTCGCCCGTGATCGGGTGACCACCGAGACATTGAACCTCATGCGCGGAGATGTTTCTTTTGAAGGCGGAGTTGCCCTTGCACTGCCGACCGGGAGCCAAGTCATCAAGCTGCTCAGGCGTCGCATTCTGGATGGCGAACCGATTTATCTGACGGCCAAAGAGTTCCCGGCAGCGAGGTTTCCGGACTTCGAAGCCGTCTACAACAAAACGGGCTCAGTTACAGAGGTTTACAAAGCGCACGGTGTCGAACGCTACGAGCGCGCCGAAACAAGAATTGCGGGCGGATTTGCAACGGCGCGGCAAGCGGATGGGCTAAACCTCAGTCCGCGCACGCCCGTTTTGGAAGTGGTTGCGATCAATTGCGATCCAACCGGCACTCCAATCGAATACAATGCTGGCTGCTGGCCACTCTCTAGCGTCGAAATTGTGTTTCCAGGCGCGGCACCCACCAGGGCTTGATTGTATTGGCAATCTCTAGACGGTCGGGTTAGCGATCAGCTGCGAGCAATAGTTTGCTACAACTTTTCAAACAGAACCCCTGCAGCCGCGATTGGACCGGCGGGCGTTTCCGCAGCCTTTGAACCATAGTTGATCCAGATGCGCGTGCCTTCGGTGTCACGGCACCGGACGCCATCCTTCAAATCTAAAGTCGGTATGTCCGCCTTTGCGCAAAGGTGCTCAAAAAGTCGGCGCCAGGCCACATCATCACACCACCCGCCAACGTATGTGAGATGATCAGAGCTGACAGCAGCCGGTTCCCCGGTGTCCAGTTCGAACAATGTTTCGACAGCGCTTTCCAGTTCCTCGCGGTACCCGGTAAAGGCGCCGCCCCCCTTGAGGGGCATTGGCATATCCGGACGCAGGCTTTCCACCCGTGCAACGGTGACATCCAGACCCGGCATGTCCGGCGGCAGGGGAACCGGTATGACCATATCCGCGTCTCGTGCTGCGGTCCGGGGACCAAGAACCACTTCCGCATCATACTCTGCCAAGGAGGATTTCAGATCGTTCGGCATGGTGATCATGCCGGGCGCGGCGACGATTTTGAAGCCGCTGAAATCGCGTGTTTCCGGGCGCAGTATATCTATGGACAGCCCGAGCTTGCGCAGTGCCTTGTAGGCATCGAACACCAGCTGGAAATAGCTGAGGCCGGCACCATGCGGCTGGGTGGCCCAGGCAAAGTCGGCGTCATAGTCGAAGATCAGGGCAACCGGCGCTTGGCGCACAGACACATCCGGTGCGGCACGCAACTCGTCCGCGACCTGCCGGACCTCGATCAGGGCGGGAGCGTCGGCATTGTCCGGCCGCAACATGCCTGCGTGCATCTGCTCCTGGGCAAACGGGGCCTGCCGCCAGCGGAAGTAACACACGGCTTCTGCGCCATGGGCGTAGGCTTCCCAGGCCCAAAGCCGCATCATGCCGGGCAGTGGCGCCGGATTGTAAGGCGCCCAGCTCACCGGTCCCGGCTGCTGTTCCATGACCCACCAGCGGCCCTTGCCGACGGCGCGGTAAAGGTCGTGGTGAAAGGCCTGAAAGTCGGGATCGCCCTGACGCGCATAGGCGCGCTGATGCTCGGCCGATGCTCCGACCCGGTCCTCAAGGAACCCGAGCGGGTAACTGTCCCAGGCGGCAATTTCCAGATCGTCCCCCACCTTGAAGTGATCGAAATCCGTGATCCGGCCCATATAGTTGTGGCTGATCGGAGCATCGGAATTCGCCCGGATGATCTCAACCTGCCGCTTGTTGAAACTGACTACCTGGTCCGACGAAAACCGCCGGAACGCAAGCGCATGAGACGGGTTCGGCTCGGTGACTGTCAGGTTCGGCAGATTGATCTCGGCAAAAGTGCTGTACTCCATGGACCAAAAGACATTGCCCCAGGCGCGGTTGAGCGCACCGATGGTGCCATAACGTTGTTCCAGCCACACCCGGAATGCATCACGGGCAGCGACGGAATAGGAAATCGTGGTGTTGTGACAGCCGTATTCATTGTCGGTTTGCCAGGCGGCGACATGCGGGTTTCGGCCATAGCGCTCGACAACCAGTGTGACGATCCGGTCGCTTTCGGCCCGGAAGCCCTCATGGGAAAAGCAATAGTGACGCCGGGAGCCGAACTTGCGCGGCTGACCGCTTGCGTCAATGGCGATCATGTCCGGATACTTGTCGACAACCCAGCGGGGCGGGGTCGCAGTCGGTGTCCCAAGAACGACCTTCAAGCCGGCAGATCCGAGTGTGTCGATAGCCCGGTCCAGCCAGTCGAACTGAAGGTCCCCCGGTGAGGGTTCAAGCCGCGACCAGGCGAATTCACCGATGCGAACCCACGTCAGGCCCGCATCTTTCATCCGGCGGGCATCGGCCTCCCAGATTTCCTCAGGCCAGTGTTCCGGATAATAACAAGTGCCAAGTGTGCGTTTCATGATTTGCTCTAAAGCCGGACGCGGTGTTCCGCTTGACCCCTGGTCCATGTCTCAGCGGCAAAGGTCTTGCCGTCGCTGTCACCAGTTAGCCCGCCTTCGGTCGCGGTTGTTACGAAAAGAGTTTTCAGTTCGGCACCACCGAAGGCCGGACAGGAGATCTGTTCAGCGGGAAAATCAATTGCTTCGATGAAGGATCCGTCCGGCGCATACCGAGCGACCCGGTGAGCGCCCCATTGTGCATTCCAAAGATATCCGTCCGCATCGACGACCGAACCGTCCGGGTTCAGCTCCTCGTTTCTAAGATCGACAAAGACGGTTGGCTCGCCCACCGGCCAGCCATAAGGGTCGAGCGCGGTTTTATGAATGATGCCCGTTGCCGTGTCGGTGAAATAGGCGGTTTCGCCGTCCGGGGAAAAGCAGATCGAATTGGTGATCGTCAAATCGGAATACAGCTGACGCAACTCTCCGCGAAAGTACCGGTAGATACTGCCTGCACCAGTTTCAGCACGTTTTCCCATGGTTCCGATCCAAAACCCGCCATAGGGGTCTGCGCGGCCGTCATTGGACCGGGTAACCGGATTGTCTGCCTCCAGCGGGCACAACATCTGCTCGGCCCCGGTTTCCAGGTCAAACAAAAAGAGCTTGCTCTCACTGGCGATCACCAGGGCATGTTCACTGATCCACCCCGCGGCAGAAACATGTTCCGGAAATTGCCATGAGAGTTCTTCATGGCCTTTCCGGCTCAGCAGTTTTTTGTTCAAAATGTCGAACCAAAACAGCTGCTGGCGCTCCGGGTGCCAGATCGGCCCTTCCCCCAAAAGGCATTGCCTATGATCGTAGATCGACGTCATGGCCCTACTCATTCGATGTTTCGGCAGCATCATAGGCAGTGACTATGGCTTCAGCCCGGGCTTTGATCTCATCAACCGTATATCCCGGCTTGAACAGTGCCGTCCCAATACCAAAACCGGTCGCGCCAGCTTTTAGCCAATGATCGAAATTGTCCGGCCCGGCTCCTCCAACTGCATAGGTCTTCGTTCCCTTCGGCAATACGGCAAGCATGGCCTTGAGCCCATCAGGGCCAATCAGGGTGGCCGGGAAAAACTTCAAACCATCAGCTCCGTTGCGGAGCGCGCTGAAACATTCGGTGGGTGTCATCACACCCGGAAAGGAGGACATGCCTTCCGCTTTGGTGATGCGGATGACGTCCGGATTGCAATCCGGCGAGACGATCAATGTGCCACCGGCGGTTTTGACCTGATGAACCTGCTCAGCCTCCAGAACTGTTCCTGCGCCAATTTCTGCTTTACCGGAAAAGCCCCTCGCCATTGCCTCAATACTTTTCAAAGGCTCCGGCGAGTTCAGAGGAACCTCGATTTTGGTGATGCCGGCCTCTATCAAAACTTCTGTAACCGGCAAGGCCTCAGAGGGCGTAAGTCCACGCAGGATCGCGATGATGTGTCGGCTCATTTTGTTTCTTTCAAATGCGCTTCATAGGCCAGTGTCAGACCCTTGACCGTATAACTTTCAGCGTCCAGCAACGCGCTCTGGTGCCCAAGGATACCAAGCGCTGCTCCATAAACTCGGGAGAGCTGATCCTTGCCCAAAATCGCAGTGTTCTGAAGATCGAACTCTGACGCGACTGCGGCAAGTTCAGCTCCGATAAGCAGACCTGAAAGGCGACCAGTCGCGGCTTCCGGAGTTTGCCCTGCAATCAGACTGGAGGCGCGAATGCCGAAGAGCTCACTTGTCAGACGCTCAGGAGACCTTGTGATCTCTTTGACAGCTGCCTCAAAGCTTGTGTCGCAATACCCCTCTTGCGCCAGACTATGCTGCAGGACGGATTTGTTTTTCAAAAGGGCAAAGACTTCGCCCGTCATACACGTGCGAAACCGGGTGATGATCCCCTCCTCCAACACCACCCACTTGGTATGGGTCCCCGGCAAGCAGATTAGACCAGTGTATGAATGATGATCAGACAGAAAACCGGCAATCTGGGTTTCTTCGCCGCGCATCACATCTGCCGGTGCCGTCTGTTTGATGCCGGGAAGGATGTAGACTGAGAGACGTGGATCGACCGGCTCCATGATTGTGGCGTTGCCGACACCGGGAGGCGCGCAAGGTGTCTCCCTATAAGGCGCTTCCCGCCATCCTTGCCGCGACCCCGCCATACCGCAAATGATGACAGGAGTTGTTCGGTTCTCGGACAGGCACTCGTCGATCAGCTCCAGAAGAGCAGCCTCAAATTCATCCGGCGCGAGTGTGCTCATTCCTCTGGCCGACGCTTTGTGCAAAACCGTAGTGTTTGCAGCGTCGAGCGCCCAAATCCGCAGATTGGTCGTTCCCCAATCAGCAGCAATCCAGGCAATGTGATCCTGTCCACTCATCCGGTCACCACAACCCCACCATCGACCACGAGAGACTGGCCGGTCATTGCCTTGCTGGCTTTTGAGGCAAGGAACAGCACCGGATCGACCATGTCTTCAGGCGCCAACTCCTCCTTGAGACACTGGCGGTCGATATGTGCAGCAAGGCCTTCCGGAGTGACCCAAATGTCCTTTTGCTTCTGGGTGAGAACCCAGCCGGGAGCTACAGCATTGACGCGAATACGGTCCGGACCAAACTCCCGCGCCAGGCTCCGGGTCAATCCGTTGATGCCAGAGTTGGCTGTCGTGTAGGCAGGGTATCCGGCGTTGCCCATCATGTAGGAGATCGACGTGAAATTTACGATCGATCCACCGCCCGCTGCCCGCATGCCGCCGACGACATGTTGGCAGGCAAAGAAATAGGCCTTCAGGTTGATCGCCTGGGACCAATCCCAAAAGTCCTCGTCAACCTCTTCCGTGGTGTGGCGCTTGTCATTGGCCGCGTTGTTGACCAGGACGGTGATCGACCCGTTCGCCTTCACAGCTTCATCCATTGAGGCCTTGAGCGCACTCATGTCGGTGATATCGCACGGCAAAAACACCGGCCGGGTGCCATGTTTTTCTTCCATTTCATCGCAAAAAGCCGTCGCATCGGACCGCTGCACGAAGGCAACCTTGGCCCCTTGCGCCAAGAAACCATCCGTCAGAGAGGCGCCGATGCCGGACCCACCGCCGGTGATGAAAACCGAGCTGTCTTTGAGATCCGGAAAATTCGCGTACATCAGTGGGTCCCTTGTGTTAGTGGCTCAAATTACCGAAGTGTTTTTCTCAATTTGGCAGACGCTGGCCTTCGATAACGCAGATTGTCTCCGGGAATCGCCATGGCAGTGTCAGGCCATGCGACATCAAATACCGACCGCTGACTGTTAGATCTTGATATTTCAAAAGCGGCGCGCCACGGGACAAGCCGGGCGTCTCGTCCCGGTTCGTCAGCGTTATCTTGTAGACAGCATCCGGGTCCAGACCCGTCAAACGGATCGGATGTGGCAGGATCTGGTCGGAAGGCCGGGTCAGGGCGGCGAAAGCTGCGAACCGGTCCCCAGTTTCCGCCACCTGTATCTCCGCAATGATTGCCGGATCGATCGTATCGAGACGCAGGATGTCCGCCTGCATCAACCAGTCCCGGTTGGCCTTCCACCAGTCGGTCACGGCCTTCAGCATCCGTGCTTCGTCATCGGTCAGCTCGCGCGGGTCCATTTCAAAACCCAGGTGCCGCTGGGCTGCGGTCCAGGCGCGCATCGACATGCCGATCACCCGGCCGGAGGTGTGACAGTGGCGCGGGCCGACATGGGATCCGGTCACGGACGCGGGCAGGAAGAGCGCGGCGTCATGCTGAATGCGTTGACGCTCCAGAGCGTCGTTGCTGTCGGATAGCCAGACCCGTTGCGTGCGCTCCAGAATGCCAAAATCGATCCGGCCGCCACCGGAAGAGCAGCTCTCAAATTCAACGTGCGGGAAGGCTCTGCGCAGCTGATCAAAGAGGGTGTAGACACCCTCAGTCTGCGCCGCATCGACAATGGGTAGAACCCGGTTGTGATCCCATTTGACATAGCCAACGGCATGGGTGCCAAGAACGCCTGACATCTGGTCAAAGAGATAGGCGCGCACGTCCTCACGGGCCATGTCGAGCACCAGCTGCTGGCGGCCGCGTGTCTGGTCTTCAGGCCCCAGGATCCAGTCCGGATGAGCGCGGTAGAGATCGCTGTCCTCATTGACCATTTCCGGCTCGTACCAGATGCCGAATTCCATGCCCAAAGACGTGATGTGGTCAATGAGCGGGGTGAGGCCATCCGGGTATTTGCGGGGATCGATGGTCCAGTCGCCGAGCGATGACGTGTCATCGTCGCGTTTGCCGAACCAGCCGTCGTCAAGAACGAAACGTTCCGCACCAAGCTCCGCGGCCCGGTCGGCGATGGCTTTCAGCTCAGCGAGCTTGTGGTCGAAATAGACGGCTTCCCAACAATTGTAGTGCACCGGGCGCGGCGTCCGCGCGTCCTTGACGATCTGCATGCGGACATGCCGTTGAAACCGGACAGCAGCCCCATTTAAGCCATCGGCAGAATAGGTGGCATAAAGCGGGGCGGTCGCAAACGATGTGCCCTTGCGAAGGCTGGCCGAGGCGTGTCCGAACTGGACTTGACGCCGACCATCCGCCAGTTCCTCTACGACCATCCTGTGACCACCGGACCAGACATAGTGAAAGGCAAAGGCTTCACCCGCGGTGTTTGAGGTTGTCGGATTGCAGACGATGAGACCTGGAAAGTGGGCATGATCGGTCCGGCCCGTCCGGTTGTCACGGACACGTGCGCCGGGGGCAAAGGGCAGGCGATTGGTCAGGAATTCCGAGCACCAGCGGCCGGAAAACTCGATCATCTCGTCGGCGTACGCAGGAACCGGCAGGACAGGCGCTGCCAGCCAGTCGACAACGATGTCTTCCTGACTTTGCAATTGGGCTTTGAGTTTGAATAGCGATGTCGCCTCGGTGAGGCTGAGATCAAACCGAAGAGATAAACCGCAGCTTTCATCAGAGTAAACCAGTGACAACTCATTGCCAGCCCGCTCTTCCGATTGAAAGCTGAAGCGTGGGGCCAGAACCTTCCCCGCAGCGTCCCGTGCCGACAGACCGGTTTGACCCGGAAAGGTTCTTGAAGCTTCCGGGTTCAAACTGATTGGAGCATTTTCATCCACCATGCCGCCGGTCACATCCATGACCGCAGCTTTCGCCAGAACCTGCAGGTTTTCGCTCTCCGGCAGGGCCGGACCCCAGTAGACAACCTCCGGCAGACCAGCATTGCGGCATGCCAGGACCAGACTTTGATGCCGGTCGCCAAGATGCCAGGTCCTGATCATTTCACGGCCCCAAGCGTCAAACCGGCGATGAAGTGCTTTTGCATCATGAAAAACATCGCGACTGGTGGCAGAGCTGCAACGATGGAGCCCGCGCTCATCAGGTGATAGGCGGCCCGGTACTGGGCATTGAACGAGGTGATCCCCGCGGTGACCGGCTGGCTTTCTACGCCTTGGGTCAGTACAATCGCCCAGAAATAGTCGTTCCAGATGAAGGTGAAGATCAGCACTGAGAGCGCGGCGATCGCCGGCTTCATCAGCGGCAGGACGACAAACCAGAAGATCCGCCATTCTGCAACGCCTTCCACCCTTGCCGCTTCGATCAGCTCAAACGGCAGGGCTCGGATGAAATTACGCATGAAAAGCGTACAGAACCCGGTCTGGAACGCGATGTGGAACAGCACCAGTCCGGTGATCGTGTTGTAGAGCCCCAACTGCAACGTGAGATCCCGGACCGGGACCATCAGGATCTGGAACGGCACAAAGTTGCCGGCCACGAACATGAAGAAGATCCAGATGTTGGCTCTGAACTTATAGATACCGAGTGCAAACCCCGTCATGCAGGACAGAGCGACCGCACCGATCACGGTCGGGATCGTGATTTTGAAGGAGTTCAAGAGATATTGCGGCATATCCGATCCGGTGAAGACCAGACCGTAATTGGTGAAACCCTCAAAAGACGAGGGCCACCCCCAATAGTTGGCATTGGCAAAGTCGGCATCAGGTTTGACCGAGAAAATTGCGACGGCAATCAGGGGCAGCAGCCAGAGGATCAGGGCAAGCGGCAGCAAGGTCTGATAAGTGATCTGCCAGGAGCGCGGTGTACGTTCGATGGGTGTTGGGAACATCTCAGCGCGCCTTTTCTTCCTTGTACATCGACCACAGGAAGTAGGCGATGAACATCAGCATGATGAGGAACAAGACCACGGCAATCGCCGCGCCATATCCCATCCGGAAGCCGTATTCGGACAGGGCGACCTCGAACATGTAGAAGCTGAGCACCCGGCTTGCGCCAAACGGTCCGCCGTTGGTCATGATCGAAATTAGATCAAAGGACCGCAGCGCACCGATAATGGTCACGACGAAGGCAATGAAGGTCGCCGGACGAAGCTGCGGAATGATGATGTACCAAAGCATCCGCCAGCCTTTGGCACCATCAAGACGCCCTGCCTCGATCTGTTCCGGGTCAACTGCATTCAATCCCGTCAGATAAAGGATCATGCAATACGCCGTCTGCGGCCAAAGCCCGGCAACGATGATCCCGATGGTCACCCAATTCTCATCCCCGAGAACATTGACAGGCGGGAGACCGACAGATCCGAGCAAGACGTTCAAGATCCCGAACGTTGGGTCGTAGAACCAGGTAAAGACCAGTCCGACGACCACTTGAGAAATCACGAAGGGAAAGAAAAACAGCGACTTGTAAAGTCGGATACCTGTGACCGTCTGGTTTAAAAACAACGCAATGAAAAGGCCGGCAGGGATCGCAGCCAGATAGAGAACAAGCCAAATCACATTGTTTTTGAGGGACGTATAAAACGCGTCATCCCAGTAGAGCTCTTCGTAATTGTAAAGGCCAACGAACTCCGCTTCTCCAAGTCCATCCCACTCGTAAAGCGACAAGTTGAAGGACTGGAAGATTGGAAAGATGACGTAAAACAGAAAAAACAGGATACCCGGGGCCAGAAAGAGCCAAGGCGTCAACTGTTGCTGGTTCCTGTGCCACCACGATGTCTGGTGGCCGTCCGTCGTGTAGGCCATTTGGAAACTCGTTGGAAGAGATCGTCTCTGGCTCTGCCGGCTGGCAGAACAGGAGGTTAAGGCAGGGTGCCGAAACACCCTGCCCGTTTCATCAGATCGGACTTAGTCCTTGTAGATGCGCTTGGCCGACCGGTCCAATCGGGCCAGGATCTTGTCCAGATTGTCCGGTTTGACCATGAACTCCTGCATTCCTTCCATGGCAACTTTTGCCATTTCAGCCGGTGCATCCCGATCGAAGAACTGCGCGACTCCACCCGGCGAGTTTGTCGACAGCATTTCAAATCCCTGTTCCAGGAACTTGTCCTGATCGACGGACGATTTGGCGTTCACCGGAAGCTGCCCAAGGTTCTTGCCGTCGTTGATCCATGTCTGGACGTCAGGAGACACTACATACTTCAGGAACTCGCGGGCATTGTCCTTGTTCTGCGCGTTGGCCGGGATGTGGAAGGTATCGGTTGGCGCATCTTCGGCCATTTCAATACCCGGAGTGATTTCGACGAACTGATAGAAGTCGAGCTGATCGTCGGTGAGACCGGCATCGCGGAGCGGCGCAACAGCGAAGTTGCCCATAAGGTACGCCGCAGCATCACCCTTGACTATGAACGGCAGCGCTTCCTGCCAGCTGTAGGTCTGGTGGTTGTCGATGAAGGCGCCCATGTCGATGAGCTCGCGCCAATTGGCGAATGTCGCACGAACCTTTTCAGAATCCCACTTTTCCTTGCCCTGCAGCAGGTCCATGTGAAAATCGAAGCCATTGGTGCGCATGTTCAGGTAGTCGAACCAGCCACCAGCCGTCCAAAGGAACTTGGTGCCGATCGTGTAGCACTTTTTGCCAGCATCAATGATCTTCTGGCAGTTGGCTTTTTCCTCTTCCCAAGTGGTCGGCTCAGAAAGGCCCAGCTCGTCGAAGATGTCTTTGCGGTAGTAAACACCCCATTGATAGTAGGTGTAAGGCACACCCCACTGCTTGCCATCAATGGTCAGCGCACCTTTTGTGGATGCAAGGTTTTCACCGATTTCGGTGCCATCCCACAGGTCGGACACATCTTCGAACAGCCCAGCTTCGACATAGGGGCGCATCCGGTTTGCCGCATACCAGGTTGCAACATCCGGAGCGTTCGCCGTCAGAAAGTTGCGGATCTGGGTCTTGTAAGCTTCCCGGTCAATCACTGTAGTCTCAATGTTGAGATCCGGATTTTCTGCCTGAAAATCGGCAATCATCTTTTCCATCGTCGCCCGAGGAGCCGGGTTGGATGTATCCAAGAAGATTTTGAGATCACCGGTCAGGCCGTCAGCAAATGCGCCGCCGGTCGCCGTTGCAAAAAATGCAAGAGCTGCCGCGGACGTCTTCAACATGGAACGCATGGTTTCCTCCCTTAAGGTTCCATTATTTGAAACTTAGTTTTGTATATTGATACCTTGCGGGTGAGCGGTTACGTTGTCAACAGGCTCGACGATAAGAAACGGGTCAAGAGGAGAGCTCACATGAACAAACACGCCACCGGAGATGGGACGGTCGGCAAAGCACTTGATGTTCTGGAGATGGTGTCAGCCAAGGGCCGGCCGGTCCGGTTTTCCGAATTGCTCAATGAAAGCCCCCTGCCCAAGGCAACCCTCTACCGGCTGCTGCAAACCCTGGTGAGCCAAGGCATGCTCTCCTACGGCGATGAGCAGCAGACCTATGCGTTGGGTATCCGCCTTGTGCGGCTTGCCCATCAGGCCTGGCGCCAAAGTTCCATTGCACCAATTGCGCGGCCCATCGTTTCCGCTTTGTCAGAAACCGTCGGTGAAACGGTGCACCTTGCGCAACTGGACAACGGGCAAGTGCTTTATGTCGACAAACGCAACGCAAAAGATCCGATCGACATGTATTCCCAAGCGGGAAAGGTCGGCCCTGGATACTGCACGGGGGTCGGCAAGGCCCTGATGGCGTTTCTCGAGCCAGGTGAACTCGATCAGGTGATCGCCAAACAATCCTTCTATCGCTACACCCCGGCAACGCTGGCCGACGAAGCCTCTCTGCGCGCTGATTTGGATACTATCCGCCAAGAGGGCATTGCTTACGACCGGGAAGAGCATGAACCGGAAATCATCTGTATCGCAGCACCGATCTTGTCACCAAAGGGCCGTCCGATTGGCGCGCTTTCGGTGACAACATCAACCCGGCGCAAAAGCCTTGATGAATTGAAAGAAGCAAAGCCTGAGCTCTTGAAGGCTGCATCTGAAATTGCCGCAGCTGTCTCGGACTGGCAGTTTCCAGGATAATTGTTCCCAGGGAGGGGAGAAGAACTTCATGTCTGGTGTCACCTTAGACGGAGCCGTTAAAAAATACGGTGAGGTTCAGGTCATTCACGGTGTCGATCTTCAGATTGAACATGGTGAGTTCTGTGTATTTGTCGGACCGTCCGGCTGCGGAAAATCCACGCTCTTGCGCATGATTGCCGGCCTTGAGGAAACCACCGGCGGAAAAATTTCCATCGGGAAGAGGGACGTGACCAAATCCGATCCGGCCGAACGCGGTGTCGCGATGGTGTTCCAGACCTACGCCCTTTATCCGCATATGTCGGTCGAGGAAAACATGGGCTTCGGCCTCAAAATGAACGGGCACCCGAAGGCCGAGATCAAGGAGAAGGTCGGCGAAGCGGCGCGTATCTTGAAACTCGAGCCTTATTTGGCGCGCAAACCAAAGGCCCTTTCAGGCGGCCAACGCCAGCGTGTTGCCATCGGACGCGCCATTGTTCGCGGACCGGAAGTCTTCCTGTTCGATGAGCCGCTGTCGAACCTAGATGCGGAGCTGCGCGTTGATATGCGGGTCGAGATTGCCCGGCTGCACAAGGACATCGGCGCCACCATGATCTATGTGACCCACGATCAAGTCGAGGCTATGACCCTGGCCGACAAGATCGTGGTTCTGCGCGCCGGGCGGATTGAGCAGGTCGGCTCCCCAATGACGCTCTACTCCGATCCGGACAACAAGTTCGTCGCCGGTTTCATTGGCTCACCGTCGATGAATTTCGTTGAGGGGATTGTGCAAGATGGCAGCGTCACCATTCCCGCATTTGGTGGTTTGACGGTCGAGCCATCCGTTGCACTTCCTAAAAATGGCGAAAAGGTTCTCGTCGGCCTCCGCCCACAGCAGGTGATGATCAGCCAGGCGGACGAAGGCGCGAAGGTTGATCTTTCCGAACAACTGGGCGGTGTTGCCTACTCCTATCTCGTGTGCCCGACGGGAGAACGCGTGATCATTGAAACGAAGGGTGAAGACGTCCCGAGACCGGACAGCACCGTTGCAATCACATTCGATCCAGCCAACGCTTTTTTCTTTGATGCCAAGACCGAACAGCGGCTCCGTTAAGAGCCGATTTCGCAATTTGGTTTATTGCTCATATGGAAGACGCCATGCCACAGCGGATTTTGAGACAAGGCGTCAAACTGAAAATTTGCTTGTGATCACAAGCTTCAAGTCACTCTTTTTGAGTTGACCGCTCGACGGCCATCGGCTTTTTTAGCGATGATGGTTCTTAGACGCCCAAGGCTGACGAGATGAAAAGGGAACACGGTGCGGCGTAGCCAGTAGGCACCAAATCCGTGACTGCCCCCGCAACTGTGAGCGGTGAGCGACCCCGAAAACACCACTGGGCATATCGTCCGGGAAGGTTCGGGAGAGTTACGACCCGCGAGTCAGGAGACCTGCCATCACCGGCGCAGATGCTGCTCCGGATCTTCAACTTGATGCGGGCGGGGCGCCCGGCTCGGAGCATATGATGGCAAAGCGGTCCCCACCGCCACCACGTCGTTTTGTTTGGCGCGCCCTTTTTCATGGCGGAGGGCCAAATGAACCATCGTATAACTGTTTGCACATCCTGCCGGCGAAAGGGTACGGAAACACGGCCCGGTTTTGAGCTGATTGAGCGGCTACGAAATGCCCTTTCTGCTGCCAAGGAGACGATCCCAGAAACCTTCGACGTTTCAGGTGTCGCCTGCATGGCAGGGTGCGATCAGCCGTGTACGGTCGCCTATCACAGCACAAGCAAGGCCTCCTACCTTTTCGGAGACATTGATCCAAAGACCGATGTCGACGATCTCATCGCATTTGCAAAACAATACGCCTATCTCGGCGACGGATGGTGTTCGTCTGTCGACCGTCCAGGCAAGTTGCGGAAGTCTACTCTGGCGCGCATACCGGCTGCCGACTCGGCACTCGAAGAGCAGAAAGCGCGCGCTTCGTGACCGCGGCGACCCTCACCGCCAAAGACCTGTCTTGGTCGCCAAAGCGCCATGGAGACATCCTGCTGCGATCGACCAGTTTCCATCTTGAAGCGGGCCGAGTGCTTGGAATTGTTGGACCGAACGGTGCCGGCAAAACGACCCTGCTCAGACTGCTTTACCGGTTTTACCGACCGGTTACAGGTCAGGTTCTGGTAGACGGTGAGGACATCTGGAACCTTTCCGCGCGAGAGACTGCACAGCGGATTGCCGCCGTCTTGCAGGAACAACCGAGTGACTTCGCTCTTACAGTCGGAGAGATCGTGGCACTTGGGCGAACGCCGCACCGGCGCGGGTTTGCCGGGACGACAGGTTCCCATGATCGGGACATCATCGAGACGGCCTTGGACCGGCTGGACTTGCACGGACTGGCAGGCCGCCAGCTTGGAACCCTCTCAGGCGGAGAGCGTCAGCGTGTGATGGTGGCCCGCGCCTTGGCGCAAGAACCGCGGCTGTTGATCCTGGATGAACCAACAAATCACCTCGACATCCGTCATCAGCTGGAAGTTCTGGACCTTATCCGCAGTTTGCCCCTGACGATTGTCACCTCATTGCACGACCTGAACCTTGCTTCTGGGTTATGCGACGACGTTGTGCTTCTCCAATCGGGCCATCAACTTGGGTTTGGATCCCCTTCGCATGTTTTGACGGAAACGGCTGTTTCCGGGGCTTTCCAGGTTGATGCCCGGCGCGAGCGTCTCACCCCCAGCAACAATGATCATCTGACATTCCACATTCAAAAACAGAGAATTTAACCCATGAAGAAAACACTGTTGACCGGCCTGGCACTCACTCTTTCCGTGGGCATCGCAGCGGCAGAAACAACCGTGCAAAGCTGCGACCGTGTGGTGACCTTCGATGCGCCGCCGCAACGCGCCATATCCAACGACGTGAATTTGACAGAGATGATGCTGGTCCTCGGTCTTGAGGACCGAATGGTGGGCTATACCGGGATCTCGGGCTGGAAAACGCTTGATGAAGAAATGCGGGCAGGTGTTCAGAAACTTCCAGAGCTGTCGTCCAAATATCCGTCCAAGGAAGTGATTATCGGCGCGGATGCCGACTTCTTCTTTGCCGGTTGGAACTACGGAATGAAAGTCGGTGGTGAGGTCACGCCAGAGACGCTCGAACCCTTTGGCGTGAAGGTTTATGAGCTCACCGAATCGTGCACCCACATCATGGACAAGGACAAAGCCAGCATCGAAGACATGTATGCTGACCTTTTGAATTTAGGGCGTATCTTTGCCGTTGAAGAGCGTGCAGAAAACCTCGTGGAAGGATACCGGTCCGATCTTGCCGCCTTCAAGCAGGACCTCAAAACAGCCGAACCGCTGCGCGTGTTTGTTTATGACAGCGGCGAAGACACCCCGTTTACCGCCGGGCGCTACGCCATGCCGACCGCGCTCATCGAAGCTGCAGGCGGCAAGAACATCATGGATGATTTTGAAAAAAGCTGGGCAACCGTCACATGGGAAGAAGTGGTTGAACGCAATCCGGAAGTAGTGGTGATCGTCAACTACGGCGAAGTCACTGCAGACCAGAAACGTGCGTTCATCATGTCCAATCCGGCCTTCGCGGATCTCGATGCCGTCAAGAACGACCGCTTTGTGACGTTGGAGTATGTTGAGGCAACACCAGGACCGCGCAACATCAGGGCTATCAAAACGCTCGCTGAAGCCTTCTGGAGCGAATGAACCCGTGAGCGAGACGAGGACTGTTCAAGCAAAATCGCTGTTATCTGAAAACAGGCTGATAACCGGTTTTGGCGGGCTGGTACTGCTCCTTGTCTCGCTCTCCTTCGCGGTTTCGGTGGGCGCTGTTCAGATCGAGCTTGGAACCGTTTGGGGCGTATTCCTCAACAAATTGTCCCCCGGCATGATCGAACAGACTTGGTCGCAAGGGCGCGAAGCGATTGTCTGGGAAATCCGCTTTCCAAGAGCCCTCCTTGCGATGATGGTGGGTGCGGGTCTTGCCATTGTCGGAGCAAGTCTCCAGGCCGTGACCCGCAATCCATTGGCGGACCCTCATCTCTTGGGCATCTCTTCCGGCGGCGCATTTGGCGCAATTCTGGCCCTGCTTCATACCGGATTGTTTATTGGCTTGTTGACGGTCCCGCTCTTTGCATTTCTGGGGGCTCTCGCAGCAACCGCCATTGTGCTGGGTGTTTCGCGTTTTGCCGATGCGACAAGCGCGGACCGTTTGGTGCTCGCAGGCGTGGCCGTGTCCTTCATTGTCATGGCAGCGGCGAACGGTTTGATTTTCTTAGGCGATCCCCGCGCAACCCATACAGTTGTCTTCTGGATGCTGGGAGGTCTGGGGCTTGCGCAGTGGAGCCAACTTATCTACCCGTTTGTCATCCTGCTTGTATGTGGCGCCTGGTTGATGTCACAGGCTGCGGCGCTGAATGCCATGACGGTCGGCGACGAAACCGCCTCCACCCTCGGCATTCCTGTCGCCCGCTTCCGTCTCATCGTGTTTGTTGTCGGGGCCTTGATTACCGGCGTGATGGTCGCTTTCTCCGGCATCATCGGCTTTGTTGGCCTGATGGTCCCGCATGTTGTCAGACTGCTCGTTGGCGGCGACTATCGCCGTGTTTTGCTGGGTTCAGCTCTGATTGGCGCTATCTTTCTTCTCTGGGCTGACATCGCAGCCAGGACCATCATGGCACCGGAAGACATGCCTATCGGCGTCGTAACCGGCCTGGTCGGGGGTGTCTTTTTTGTTTGGCTCTTAAGCGGAAAAAGAGCGGCTTAAGAGGAGCCGCCCTTTCTTACTTTTGATCTTGGCCGCGCGATCATAAAACGCGGCAAAGATTGTTAAAGTTGCCTTGCTGCCGTAGCGATCGCTTCGTCAGTTTGCTGCAAATCCTCTACTGATAAAGCCAGGTGTGCATAGAGCTTGCTGTCGGGTTTCAAGATACCGCTTTGGCGCAGAGATGCGTTGAACGCCTTGGCCTGCGCCGCATTGTTCTTCAGCGTGTCACGATAATCGCGCACCGGGTCTTCGGTGAAGACGACATCGAACAGCATGGGTTCGCCGACGATCTGGTGGGGCACGCCTACAGCTGACAGATGCGTGGCGTAGCTTTGCATCAACCGCTCACCGTTTTTCTTAATCTCCTCGTAGGCGCTTGGTTGCCGCAAGATTTCCAAAGTCTTCAAGCCCGCCACACTTGCAACGGGGTTGCCGCTCAGTGTTCCGACCTGAAACGTGAAACTCTTGTCGCCGACAACGGCCTTGTCGAAATGCGCCATGATCTCGGAGCAACCGGCAATAGCTGCGAGCGGAAAGCCGCCGCCAATGATTTTGCCGAGCGTGCATAGATCCGGCACGACACCGTAGTATTCCTGGGCGCCGCCATAAGCGAACCGGAAGCCGGTGACCACTTCATCAAAGACCAAGACAATTCCGTGCTTGGTTGCCAGATCCCGCAAGGTCTGCAGAAACCCCGGTGCAGGCGGTATCAACCGCTGCAAAGGCTCCACAATGATACAGGCGATTTCACCGGCATATTCCTCAACCAGAGACGTGACGAAATCTGTGTCGTTGAACGGCGCAATCAGCATGTTGTCGCGCACGCTTTCCGGGATCCCGGCGGAATCTGGAACGGCTTGCGGGAAATTGACGAGCGTCTTGGGCGCAAGGCTCATCAAGGCTTCGCCGGACATGCCGTGGTAGCCGCCCTCGAATTTGAGGATTTTGTCTTTCCCCGTAAAGGCGCGGGCAAGCCGGATGGCGTACATGTCCGCTTCGCCGCCCGTCGACACGTAACGGACCTGCTCGGCGCAGGCCATGGCCTCGACAAGGACTTCGGCAAGCTCAAT
The DNA here is from genome assembly GCF_000158095.2 of Roseibium alexandrii DFL-11. Taxonomy (NCBI): domain Bacteria; kingdom Pseudomonadati; phylum Pseudomonadota; class Alphaproteobacteria; order Hyphomicrobiales; family Stappiaceae; genus Roseibium; species Roseibium alexandrii. Next base: position 4,950,244 of record NZ_CM011002.1, on the reverse strand, counting down.
GCCGGCGGCATTGTTGGTGAAGAACGTCATGCCCTTGCCGAGCTGTTCTTGCACCGCGTCCAGGACTTCCGGATGGCCATGGCCCAGGATCATTGGGCCGGATCCGATCAGATAGTCGATATACTCTTTGCCATCTTCGTCCCAGATCCGCGAGCCCTTGCCCTCGCGCAAGATCAGAGACGGATCGAAATTGCCGAACCCGGCCGCAGGCAGGACTTCGGCTGCACGGTTTTTCCAATCGGATTGCGAGATATTCGTTTTCATGGGCGTGCCTCTCAGGCTGGCCTTCAAGCGGCTAGGTCGAGAATAGGATCTCCCAGAACATCAGGGTCGGGCGATACGCCCAAGCCCGGACCACTGGGAGGAGAAATGAAACCACCGGTCCGCGACGGCGCAACAGGATCGATCCTTGGCGCAACATAGCCGGACAAATCGCAGACATTCATGATGCCCTGACGCGGCGTCGCGGCAGCGACATGAAGCGCTGCAGCTGTTGCGATGTCTGAGCCCCAGGTATCTTCAACACACATGCGCGCGCCGGCATAAAGGCAGAGGTCCCGCGCTTTTCTAAGTTCGGTAATGCCGCCAAACTTGGACAGTTTCAGAGCCACCGCATCCATGCAGCCAAGCTCATAGGCCTTGAGAAGGCTGGCGATATCATGAGCGTTTTCATCGAGCTTCATCGGCAAGCCGGTCGCTGCCCTGACGGCCGCGCACTCTTCCAGCGTCTGACAGGGTTGTTCAAGCATGATGTCGAGGTCGGCAACGGCACGCCCCACGCGCGTTGCGTCCATGCGGGTCGCACCGCAATTCCAGTCTCCGTAGACGATTGGGCCGGGACCCACTGCTTCGCGAACTAGCCGCAGACGGGCAACGTCGGCCTGCCAATCATCGTCCGCGCCGAGCTTGACCTGGATCTGGGTCATGCCGGCCGCAATCGCCTCTTTGGCGATCCGGACCATGTCGTTTGGCGCGATACATGTGATGGAGTGATAGAGCGGGAGCTGATCTGTCTGCAGTCCGCCAAGAAGAGTATAGATCGGCAGCCCGCAGGCCTTTCCGGTCAAATCCCACAGTGCAATGTCGATGGCAGATTTTGCATAGACATGACCGATCAGGTGTTTGTTGCAGGCCCCCATCGCAGCCTCCGCGCCAATCGGGCTCCGGCCAATCAGAACGGGGGCGAGTTCTTCAAGGGCCGGAGCAACACCATTGGCATAGGCGGGCAAATATTGGGGGATCGGGCAGACTTCGCCCCAACCGGAGACACCTTGTTTGGTCTCGATCCGTACAACCATGCTGTCCACGGTGGCACAGGCCTTGCCGGATGCCATGTAGTAGGTCTCATGGCTTGTCAGTGGAACCCGCCACAGGGACAGACCCGAGATTTCAAGATCGGGCACGTTTCTCATGCGGCGTCTCCATATACCACGATTGGGTCGCCAAGAATTTCAGGATCAGGTTCGACACCGATGCCGGGGCTCTGGTCGAAATGAACCGAGCCTCCGACATTGCGCGCGCCTTGGCCGGGAACTGGATCAACAGCAAGATGCGCGTGGCACAGCCAGCTTGCCAGTCTGTTGGCCTCTGGTGTTGCAGCTGCCAGATGCAGGGCGGCTGTGTCTGCGAACGCACTTCCGCCCGTGTCTTCAATGTGCATCTGCCAACCGACTGAAATGCCGAAATCCCGGATCTGTTTCGCCTTTGTCAGCCCACCGACCCGGTTCGGCTTGACCTTGACGCCCTGACAGATGCCCGCCTTCCAGGCATCGAGATGATCTGCAAAAGAATGCAGACATTCATCCAGCATGATCGGCTGGGGCACTTTGGCGGCCACAAGCGCACACTCAGCCAGAGTTTCACACGGCTGCTCGATCCAGTCGCGGGCGGCAACCGAGTTCAGCACCTGCAGAGCGACACCTGGTGTCCAGGCCCGGTTCACATCGAAGGTCACCTGTTCGTCCGGCGCCAAGGCTGCTGAAATTGCCTCAATGCGGTCGATGTCGGCCTTAAAGTTGCTCCCGCCGACCTTGGCAGAGTGGGTCTTGTAGCCCCTTGCACTGGCGGCCTGGATGTCCGCGATCATTTCGTCCGGCGTACCGGTTGAAATTGATGAATTGATCGCGACCTCTGCTGGATTTTCCGTACCAAAAAGCCGCCAAAGAGGGTAGCCGCTTGATTTGCCAAAGATATCCCAGCAGGCAATGTCCAAAGGTGCTTTTGCGTACGGGTGTCCGGGCAATTGCAGATCCATCACCCGATTGATGGACTCCAGAGCCCGTGGATCCTTGCCAATCAAGGCCGGTGCCATGAGCTCGAGAGCTGCACGCAAACCTGAACCATGAGCAGGCAGGTAGGTATGGCCCCACGGGCACCCTTCCCCCCACCCGGCGAGGCCTTCGTCGGTTTCAATGCGCACAAAGGTGCTATCGAGCCTCTCGAATTTCAGCCTCCCACCGGAAAGCCAATAGGGCTTGGAGAGCGGCAGATCGAACTGCCAAACCGAGATCTTTGTGATCTTCATGCAGCCTCTCCATAGGTGGCGACCGGATCTCCAAGGGCTGCAAAATCCGGGGCAACGCCGAGCCCCGGCATGTCGGACGCGAAGAGCTTTCCACCCTCCGTCTTTGGGGCCGGTGTTCCTGTCGAACGGGTGTTGTAGTTGCAAAGGTCCGTGGTGTTTTGCAGATAGTCCGCTGGTGTGGACGCTGCGAAATGGGCAAGCGTTGCGGTTGCGATTTCGCCGCCCCATGTGTCTTCAGCAACGACCGGGATCCGGTTGTCGAGGAAAAAATCCCGAACCCGCCGACCCTTCGACAAGCCGCCAAGGTTCGAGATTTTCAGGCACACCAGATCCGCGCCCTGATCAGCAACAATCCGTTGTGCGGCTCGCATGCCGGTCACGCATTCATCGAGCTTCATCGGCAGATCGATCCGCCGTCGCACCTGAAGGCACTCCTCATAAGTCCGGCAGGGCTGTTCGAAAATGAAGTCGAGATCCCGTGTTGCCCGGGCCACCCGGAGGGCGTTGTCTACCCGCCAGCCCTGGTTGGCATCGGCCATAGCTTTTTCGCCGGGCTTCAGAAGCGGAACGGTTGCACGGATACGGTCTATATCGGTGGACCAGTCCGCACCGACCTTGATCTGGAATTGCCGGTATCCTGCCGCCCGGTGCCTATCCAGCTCAGTGATCGTTTCTTCGGTCTCTCTGTGCGGTGCGACGCGGTACATGGGTGCGCCGTCCGTGAGCTTTCCGCCAAGAAGAAGCCATACCGGCACTTCCAGAGATTTTCCGAGTATGTCCCAGCAGGCGGCATCAAAAGGGGCTTTAGCGTAGCTGTGGCCCTGAATGGTATGATCGAGGATTTGCTCGATCCGAGCCACCTGTCTCGGATCTTCTCCGAGCAGAACCGGCGCGACCAACCGCGCGAGCGCTTCAACACCTTCAGAATGGGCGACCATGTAGTTCTCGCCGCAGGGCGTGAACTCGCCGCAGCCTTGCACACCCGCATCCGTATCAATCACAACAACCGAGGCCTTTGCTACCGTAATGGCGTTGCCCGCTCCCCAGCCGTATGCGCCGTCGACATAGGGAAGATCTGTCTTGAAGACACGGATGCGGGTGATCTTCATGGGGTCACCACAATGTTGCCCGTGTGCTTCTTCTCGATGAACGCTGTTTGTGCCGCGTGAAAGTCCTTCAACGGATAGGTTGCGGCCAAAGCCGGCCTGATTTCATCGCGTTCAATGTACCCGACAACATCTGAGAAAATATGCGGAGCAATAACAGTCGAGCCGGTAAATGTCAGGTCGCGCAGGTAGAAGGTTCTCAGATCGAGTTCCACGATCGGGCCCGCAATGGCACCGGAGCACGTGTACCGGCCGCCACGTTTCAAGGCATTGATCAAGGTACCCCAATAGGGCCCGCCAACAATATCAGCCACAACGGAAACCGTGTCTTTGCCGGTTGCTAATTTCAAGGCGGCTTTAAGATCCGCCGGCGCGCGTTCAAGAACGTGATCCGCGCCGAGTGCCTTAACGTCTACATGTTTGGCGGGCGACGCCAGAGCAATAACAGTCGCGCCCCGGCGTTTGGCGAGTTGGACCAAGGCCGATCCGACACCACCCGAGGCGCCAGTCACCAGAACCGTATCCTTTGCACCGACATTGGCGCGGCTGAGCATCCCTTCTGCGGTTGTGTAGGAACAGGAAAATGTTGCAAGTTCTGCATCAGATAGTGCGCTGACGATGGGTCCGACATTCCGCGCGTCGACAACCGTATATTCGGCAAAGCCCCCGTTGCACTCGGAGCCGAAATAGCCGGTCTTGTCCATGTTGTCCGGATCGGACCAATCGCGCAGCCAGCAGTCGACCATGACGCGCCTGTTCAGGAGGTCTTCAGAAACTCCATCTCCCAACGCGACGATCGTACCGACCGTATCGGCGCCCTGAATCCGCGGGAAGCTAATGGGGCGTCCGCCCCAGGTCGGGTCTTCCTCTGCGACTTCTCGATAGGCTCCGCCGGTGGTCGCCTCGGAGACCGTTTTAGAATACCAGCCGGAACGGGTGTTCACGTCGGTGTTGTTGAGGCCGCAAGCTCCGACTTTGATGAGGACTTGCCCGGCTCCCGGTTCGGGTGTCGGCCAGTGTTCGTGCCAGACGATCTTGTCCAGACCACCATGTCCCTCAAGAACCATCGCTTTCATTGTGGCGGGAATGCTCATTCCGCAGCCACCCCGACCGGTGCATCTGTGCGCGGTAAAATACTGTCCGGATCATACGCCGGGACATCGAGGACCCGCGCGGCGCGTGCACCGTTCATGACAACGACTTCCAGTTCGGTTCCAGCTTTCGCAGCCTCCGGCTTGACGTAAGCAAAGGCCAGGATCTTGCCGACTGAATGACCATAGGCAATCGAGCTTGTTGCCCCGACGACCTTCCCGTCCATTAGGACAGCTTCTCCGCCATGGCCATCAGCAACGCCATCCGGCTCCACTTCAAGATAAACACAGACCCAAGGGAGTGCGCTTTCCGCGCTCTTTGCGGTTTCCTCCCGGCCGAGGAAGTCACCCTTGTCGAGTTTGACGAAGCGCATCACATTCGCTTCCGGCAAGGTGACTTCGTTTGTCAGTTCGCCGGCGCCCTTGAAGCCTTTTTCGAGCCGCAGGGCATTCATTGCAAAGGACCCGTAGTCCATGAGACCCAGACTTTCCCCGGTTGCCCAAAGTGCGTCATACACCGCCAGCATGTCTTCCCATGGAACATGGAATTCCCAACCAAGCTCACCTGCATAGGACATGCGGAAGGCCCACAGCTTGCGGCCTGCCACCTCGATTTCCTGAGCCGTTAGCCACCGGAAAGACGCATTGTCCAGCGCAGCCGAGGTATTGGGCGCCAGAACATCGCGGGCCCGCGGTCCGTTCAGGGCCATCGCCCCCCAGTCGGTCGAAAGATTTCGGACCGTTACGGTTTCACCGCCGAGGTGTTGGGCCAAATGATCGAGGAGACGCTGCTCGAAGAACGCCGCACAGACAAGATAGAACCGGTCCGGGCCAAGCCGCACCACGGTCAACTCAAGCTCAATCCGGCCGCGCCGGTTGAGCATATGGGTCAAGGTAATGCCGCCAACCTTTTTGGGAAGCTTGTTGGCAACGAGACGATCGAGATAGGTTTCTGCTTCCGGACCGGACACCTCGATCTTGGTGAAAGCCGAAATATCCATGATGCCGGCAGTGTTCCGCACAGCCTTCATCTCCTTTGCAACCACACCATGCCACTCAGGCCGGTTGAAGGAATAGTAGTCACGCTGCTCCAAACCGTCTTTTGCGAACCACCGCGGACGTTCATGGCCATAGACTTCCTCAAAGACCGCGCCTTTTTCTTTCAAACGCTCATAAAGCGGGCTGGGTTTGATCGGCCGGCCTTCCAGGCGGTTGAAATGCGGGAACGGAATTTCGTGACGCAGGCAATAGTCTTCCTTGGCCTTGATTACCTGCCAGTCCTTATCGGCATAGTCGCCGAACCGGCGTGGATCAAACTCGCGCATGGAAATGTCGGCGGCGCCATGCACCATCCATCTGGCCAGCTCGCGGGTAAGCCCCGGGCCCCAACCGATGCCAATCTGGGTGCCGCAACAGCACCAGTAGTTCTTGACACCGGGAGCGGGGCCAATCAGGGGGTTGCCGTCCGGCGGGTGTGAAATCGCACCGTGAACTTCCCGTTTTATGCCGAGCTCTGCAAAAATCGGCATCCGGTCCATGGCGTTTTCCAGCCAGGGCATGATCCGGTCATAGTCGGCGTCAAACAGCTCGTTTTCTGCTTCCCAGGGACAATGGTCTTCCCAAACCGTGTTCGGGTTTTCCTTCTCGTAAATTCCGATCAGCCCTGATTTCTGCTCCATGCGGATGTAGCCGGAGACCAGCTTGTCGTCGCGAATGACCGGGAGTTCTTTATCTAACTCCAGGAACTCCGGAACCGTGTCGGTGACGATGTAGTGGTGGGTCATGGAGGTCATCGGCAATTGCAGGCCGCTCCATTCACCCATCTGGCGCGCATAGGTGCCCCCAGCATTCACCACATGTTCGCAGGTGATATCGCCAAGTTCGGTGAAGACTTTCCACTCCCCCGTCGGCAGCTGCTTGATGTCCTTCGCCCGGCAGCGGCGAATGATCTTCACACCCAGCTTCCGCGCGCCGATGGCCAGCGCCTGGGTGACACCGGACGGATCCGCGTGCCCGTCATCCGGCGTGTGAAGCGCGCCGAGAACGCCGTCGAGATTGTAGTAGGGATGCAACTCCCGGATCCGGTCCGGCCCCACAAGTTCCATCGGAAATTGAAGCGCACGGCCAACGCTCATGGTGTGGCGCAGCCAATCCATTTCGTCTTCCGTATAGGCGAGACGGAAAGACCCGCAGCCATGCCAGGTTACGGATTGGCCTGTCTCTTCTTCCAGCTGCCCGGAATAAAGATCAATGTTGTAGCCGACGCATTTTCCAAGGCCGAAGCTGGAAGTGGAATGCGTGATCTGGCCCGCCGCGTGCCAGGTCGAGCCGGATGTCAATTCCGCCTTTTCCAAAAGCACAACATCGGACCAACCTTCATGCGCCAGATGGTAGGCAAGGCCGCATCCCATAATGCCGCCGCCAACAATGACAACACGTGCCGAAGACGGCAGTTTCGTAGCTCCAAGTTCCGACACGTCGCATCTCCATGGACCGTGATTTTTCGATGGACAGCGTAATTGTACAAATGTACTCTCGTCAATCATGAATGATATGAATGTACCAAAATCTGATTTGAAGGCACCACAGACTGTGCTGGACGACCTGGCTGCCGAGCTTGAGGTGTTGACCCCAGAGCTTCGCAAGGCGGCAAGCTATGTGCTTGAAAATCCGAATGATGTCGGCGTGAGCTCAATCCGCGAGATCGCAGATGCTGCCGGGGTAAAACCCAACACATTTGTGCGCATGGCACGGTCTGTGGGTTTTGAAGGCTATGAGGACTTCCGGCAGCCGTTCCGCGAAGCGATCCGCAGCAGAGGTACAGATTTTCCGGACAGGGCCCGTTGGCTGCAGTCTCTATCCAAAGGCGGCCAATTGGGTGAGCTCTTTGCCGAAATGGCGGCCTGTGCAATCTCGAACATCGAGAACACTTTTGCGGCAACCGATGCGAATGCCATGAAAGCGGCCGCCGATGCGATCGTGAATGCGCGGCACACCTATGTGCTTGGCGTTGGCGTCAACAACTCCAACGCCCGCAACTTCACCTACCTTGCAGACATGGCCGTTGACACGATCTGGACGATTCCGCGTATGGGGTCTGTAGCAACGGACGACTTGGCCCGGGCAGACAAACGCGATGTGTTGCTCGCCATGACCTGCAAACCGTATCGGACCGACGTGATTGAAGCCGTTGAGGTCGCCCGCGAACAGGGACTGACAATCGTCGCAATATCCGACAGCCCGGCCTCCCCCATTGTGGTCGGCAGCGATCACGCCTTCATCATCGATGCCGAAACTCCGCAGTTTTTCCCCTCGTCCGTATCAACGATCGCGCTTTTGGAAACGCTGCTTGCCTTTGTCATTGCCGACGCACCACCCGATGTCGTTGCAAACATTGAGAAGTTCCACACCCGCCGCCATGCCATGGGGCTCTATCAGGAAGAATGGAAGGACCGCTCATGAACGTTCACAGCCAGCTGATCCATTCGCTCGAAGCGCGGTATTATACCGACCCTTCTCACTTTGAGCGGGAGAAGGACGGCCTGCTGGCACGAACGTGGCAATTTGCAGGACACACGTCTTTGCTGCAGAAACCGGGCGATTATTTTACGATCGACATAGCCGGTGAGAGCATTGTCTGCCTCAAGGATCGTGAGGGTGTGCTGCGCGCCTATTTCAACGTTTGTCAGCACCGGGCCCATCAGTTGGTTCAAGGCGAAGGCAACACCAAGCTGTTGGTGTGCCCCTATCACAGCTGGACTTATGAACTCACTGGCGGCCTTCGTTCCGGACCCAATGTCAAATCCGTCCCGGGGTTCGACCGCAACCAGATTTGCCTGAGCACAGTTCAAATTGAGGATTTCTGCGGCTTTCTGTTTGTGAACCTGGATCCCAATGCCAAGCCCATGGACGCGTGGTTTCCCAATGTCCGGGAAGAGTTGAGATCCTTTGTTCCGCATATCGACCGGCTACAGCCGCTCGAGTGGGTGGAGATAGAAGAAAACTGCAACTGGAAAGTCTCGGTCGAGAACTATTCCGAGTGTTATCACTGCCCCATCAATCACCCGACGTTCGCAACCGGCGTCATCAAGCCGGAAACCTATGACATCCAGCCTCAAGGGTATTGCCTGCGCCATACAACAGAGTGTCAAAATCTGGAGCGCATGACCTATGAGATCGACCTCGATTCCAACGAGCATGCAGGAGACTATTCCTCCTGGTTCTTGTGGCCGTTGTTCTCCTTCCAGGTCTACCCGGGCAATATCCTGAACACCTATCATTGGCGCGCAGTCGATGTGGATCACGTCGTTGTCTGGCGCGGTTGGTACACCATCGACGGTGTCGACAGTGAAGTGGTGCGCCGTCTGGCCGTGCAGGATCGCTCCACCACGGTTGAGGAAGACATCTACCTGGTAGAATCGGTACAGCGCGGGCTCAAAAGCCGCGGATACAAACCCGGACCTCTGGTGCTTGACCCAGCCTGCGGTGTTCATTCCGAACATTCGGTGCAGGCACTGCAAGGCTGGATGCGCGAAGCATGACGAGGGAGATACCAGCTTACTGGCAAAACTTTATCGACGGCGCGTTTGTCGATGGTGGTGCCGGGCGTCTCGACGTTCTAGACCCGGGAACCGGAGAGAAACTTGCCGAACAAGCGCTGGCGGATACCGCTGACATCGACCGCGCTGTCGAGGCTGCCAAAAGGGTCAGCGACAGCAGGGCTTGGATGGATCTTCGCCCTGTGGAGCGGGGCCGAATCGTCCGCAAAATGGGTGATTACCTTCTGGATCGCATCGATGAAATCGCCCCGATCCTGACCCGGGAAGCCGGAAAACCGCTCTGGGAAGCGAAGCTCGAAATCGAGGGCGCAGCCCGGTATTTCGAATACTACGGCAACCAAGCCGAAACCATGGAAGGCCGGTCGATCCCGTTGGGCGGCGGGTATTTCGATTTTACCGTCCATGAGCCCTTCGCCGTTTCCGCCCAGATCATTCCGTGGAACTATCCGATGGAGATGACGGCACGGTCTGTTTCCGCGGCCCTCGCTGTTGGATCCGCTGTAGTGGTCAAGACACCGGAACTCGATCCGCTCACGAATAAATACTTCGCGGATGCGGCCCTCGCCTGCGGTCTGCCGGCAGGCGTTTTGAACATTCTCTGCGGTCTTGGCCAGGAGGCCGGGGCGGCCTTGTCCGCCCATGCTGACGTCAATCAGATTGTCTTTACCGGATCCGTGGCAACAGGCTCGGCCATTGCGACAGCTGCGGCCCGGAACGTGGTGCCCTGTGTACTTGAACTTGGCGGCAAATCAGCTGCGATCGTTTACGATGACGCCGATCTCGACGCATTTCTTTCGGATGTCCGATGGGGCATTTATTTCAACGCCGGTCAGGTCTGTTCGGCGATGTCCCGCGTGATCGCCCATGAGGTCATCCATGACAAACTGGTGGATGGGATTGTCGGCATGGCGGAGGGCCTCAAAGTCGGTCCGGGTCTCGAATTTCGGGACTTTGGCAACAACATGGGCCCGATGATCTCTGAAGCGCAGTGCCAGCGGGCTACAGGCATGGTCTCCGAAGCAGAGCGCGAAGGGGCCCGGATTGCGACCGGTGGCCGCCGCATGAACCGCCCGGGATATTTTCTTGAGCCGACAGTTCTGACCGATGTTTCGCCTGACATGACAATTGCGAGCGATGAAGTTTTCGGGCCGGTGCTGTCGGTTTTGAAGGCACGGGACGAGCGTGAAGCGCTCGAGATCGCTAACGGTACGCCCTATGGCCTGGTGGCCGGGGTCTTCACCGCTAATATCGACCGCGCCATGCGCGCCTCCCGGCAACTCCGGGCAGGTCAGGTGTTTGTCAATGAATGGTACGCGGGCGGGGTCGAAACGCCGTTCGGCGGCTTCGGAAAATCCGGCTATGGCCGGGAAAAGGGCCGCGAGGCCCTGCTGAACTACGTTCAGACCAAAAACATTGCAATCAGGATAGGCTGATGGACCAGGATCTATTTGAAAAAGGACTTGCTCAACGCAAGGCAACCCTTGGCGCGGAGTATGTGGAGAAGAACCTTGCGGCCGCCGATGATTTTACACGGCCGTTTCAGGAGACAATGACGGCCTGGTGCTGGGGCTTTGGCTGGGGCGATGATGTCATCGACGCCAAGACCCGCTCCATGATGAACCTCGCCATGATCGGGGCGCTCGGCAAGATGACCGAGTGGGAAACTCACTGCCGCGGCGCTGTCACCAATGGCGTTTCAAAGGAGGAAATCCGCGCCATCATCCATGTCATCGGCATCTATTGCGGCGTACCGCAGGCACTCGAATGCTTCCGGGTGGCCAAGAAGGTGTTGGCGGAAGCGGATCTCTGAAAATGCGGCATTACCATTTATAAGACCTGCGATTTCTCTCGCGATCATTGAACCGCATAAGAGACCGGGACCCGATTGTCCCGGTCTCCGCCGCAAATCATTGCGTCTCTGTGAGTGGCTTGTACGCGACCGCATCGATCTCGACTTTTGCGTCGACCATCAGCTGGGAACGAACCGTTGAGCGGGCCGGACCACCATTCGGAAAATAGCTGGCGTACACCTTGTTGAAGGTCCAGAAATCGCGTGTGTCGTCTAACCAGACACCAACCTTCACGACATCGTCGAGCGTGCAGCCCGCAAGCGCTAGCGCTGCGATAACATTTTCCATGGTGCGTTTGGTCTGGCTTTCCACGCCGCCCGGTTCGATCTCGCCATTTCCCTTCATGGCGACCTGACCAGAGATGAAGACAAAGTCTCCAGCGCGCACGGCTGTTGCGAAGGGGAGAGGCTGTCCACCGGCACCCGTTTTACCGCCGCCGAAACGTTCAATCGTGGCTTGGCTCATGTTCAAGCATCCTTTTTGGTTTTAGGAGGAAAGCGTCATATGGGGCGCCGTAACCGCGCCATAAGCTGTGGTTGAATGCGCGGCAGCGCGATTGGCAATGGCCGCAGCTTCAACAGCATCTTCAGAGCGCAACCACGCAGCCATGAAGACCCCGTTGAAACAGTCTCCCGCACCCGTCGCATCCACCGTCTTCACAGTTTCACCCGGGATCGTCTTAACACCGTCCCCGCGAGAGACGGCAACACCATCGGCACCGAGCGTCAGGGCAACGATCCGAGCGCCAAGACTGTGATAAAACCGGACGATCTCTTCTGGACTGGTGTGCCCGGTCAGGGCGCGAGCATCATCAAGCCCAGGCATGGCGATATCACAGTGTTTCATGATCTCATGCGTCACCGCACGGGCTTCGTCCAGCGACCAGAGCGCTATCCGCAAATTCGGATCAAAGACCACCGTCCGGCCGTTTGCGACGGCGACTTCAATCGCGTGGCGTGTGGCGTCCCGCAAATCACCCGACACAGCCAGGCTGATACCCGAGGCATAAACCAGCGATGCCTCCGCGATGGCGGATTGAGGGATGTCGTCTCGGGTCAGCCGGGACGCAGCCGAGTCCTTGCGGCGGTAGAGAAATTTGTGCCCGGTCGCGTCATGCTGGACAAAATAGATCCCGGTATCCTCGCCCAGTTTTGATGTGACGTACTTCGTCGACACACCTTCGTGCCGCCAGGTTTCCTGAAGTTTTTCACCAAAGGTGTCTGCGCCGATATTGGCGATCAATCCGACATAAGCCTGCTGGCGCGCTGCCGCGATACAAACATTGGAGACATCGCCGCCGCACCCGGGCAAGAAAGAGCCGTCCGGCTGCTCATTGAGTTCATAAAGCGGTTCCCCGATACACAGTATGTCGACCATGGATCAGATCACCTTGCCACGGGCAGATACGGGTGACGGCCCAAAATCGCGTTCGCCGCGAATAAGCTGCACCTCATCAACCATATTGCTGACCACGCAGACGTGATTGGGTACGATCCGGATCCGGTCACCGACGTCAAGACCAATGGTTTCGGCGCGCAACACTCCGTGCTCTTCTGACAAGGCGTCGACGGTTATGTCCGGGCGCCCAAGAACGTGGCCATGGCCGTTCAATCCGAGGAGATCGGAAGTCAGAACCTTGGTACCGGCATCAATGACGGCCCGGTCTGCAGCTGGCACAGAGACAACCGTTGCAAGCACCGTCAAAGCGCAGTCACCCCAGTCGCAAACGCCCCGCTCAACCAGAGAGCGGTCGTTGTAGACGTATGTGCCGATCCGATATTCGGTCGCAACCGGTACGGCGTCTGCCTGCCACATCCCCGGTGATCCACCGTTCGAGATCACCGCGACCTGCAGGGCATCTGCCTCGATCATGTCCCGGGCTTTGGTTAGCCAGTCATGAACCTCTGCTTCCCTACCAGCTGGCGGATAGGTCATCAGCCCTCCGAAGGTCAGGCCGGGGCTCTGGTTTATGACTTGCGCCAGGTCTTGCGCCGCTTCCGGACTGGTGACGCCGCACCGCTCTGCGCCGGTGTCGCATTCAACCAGCACGGTGAGCGGGCTGTCGGTGTCTGAAAAAGCGTCAGACAATCCCTTCACGGTTGAGGTGTTATCCGCGACGACACTCAAGCGGACCTTCCTGGCCAGCGCCTTGAGGCGCTCCAGCTTCTCAGCCCCTAGAATATTGAACGTGATCAGCACATCATTGATGCCGCCGTCAGCGATCATCGCTTCAGCTTCGCTGATCTTTTGGCACGTTATGCCAATCGCTCCGGCGTTAAGCTGACGCTTTGCCAGAAACGGCAGCTTGTGAGTCTTGATATGCGGGCGAAGGGCAAGACCATGTTTCGTGCAATAGGCCTGATAAGCCTCAATATTTGCCTCGGCGATGTCGAGATCAACGAGAACTGCCGGCGTTTGGATATCTTCAAAACTCATGCAAGGGCCATTTCGAAGGGGTTGGAGACGATCGGCCACAACGGGCGCGTTAAACGGGTATACGGCGTCGTTTTGGGGTCATTGGGGTAAGGACCATCAACAGAGGCATAAAGCACCTCCGCCGCAATCTTAGAAAATGCACCGTAGAAGTGGTTGGTCGACTTCACCACCAGAACTTTTTTGGCCGTGATGTCGATGCCGAGGTTGGTGAAAAGGTCCGGCGAAAAAGCCTGACTGCGATTGGAGTTCAGCACCACATCGATGCCGCTAAACCGGATGACAGAACAGTCACCAAGGGGAACAATCGATGTGCCGAAGCTTTGCACGGCATCCCGCTGGTTTTTGAGCACCGTCACGATCGCGTCGATAGGGTCACCAGCTGTCGAGGAGGTTTTGCCGCCGAAACGCAGGTTGAGAGTCCCTCCCTCCCCCGCTGCATGGCAAAGGCGCACGGCCATCGGATCCCAGATCGTTCCAAAGGCAGCTGATTGCAGGTTTTGGGCGATGGCTTCCCGCAGCATCAAGGTAGAATCTCCGGCAACGCCTCCGCCTGGATTGTCCCAGACATCAGCCACCACCACGGGGCCGCAATCGGCTTTGGCAGCCAGAGAGAGTGCGTCGGCTGCGGTCAGGAATTGGGGTTTAGTCTGGCCACGGAAGGAGAACAGCTCCTCACCCAAACGTTTGGCAATCTCATTGCCTTTTTTCGGATCATTGTCGGTAACGACAACGATCTTTGCGCCGAGATCCGGCGAGTCACCGGCCATGAAGCCGTGAATAGCCGAAACAGACAAGACTGCGCCGTCTTCCTCCAGCGCCTTCATGCGGTCAACAAACCCGCGCATTGGAGCCTGACTGGTCGGCAAGATATCGATCATGCGCACATCATAGGCGGATACGACCGGTTTGATTTCGCCGTTCAGGGCCCGCAAAACAAGCGCGACACAGGCGTCGCCCGTTTCGGCAAAATCCGTATGCGGGAATTCCTTGAACACCGTGATGATATCCGCATTGTCGACACGCTTCTGACTGAGGTGACTGTGCGGATCAAAGGTAACGCCAATGATCGTCTCTGGTCCGACAATGTCCCGAACCGCTTCCAGAAGAACGCCTTCGCAATCGGTGCAGCCATCTGCGATCATCGCGCCATGCAGGCCCAGAACAACGGCATCCAGCGGCAAGGCTTCACGGACCTGCTCCAGGATCTCGTCACGCAAGTAGACCCAGGTCCCGGCGTTCAAAAGCCCCCCGGGCTCGGCCCAGGTGGCAGTCCCCTCGATAAGGTCAAAATCAAGGTCCTGAGATGCCCGTCGAAGCGCGGGAAAAACACCGCTACACAGAGTTGGCGTTTCCGGATGAGCACCGGGAGCTGCATAAAAACTCTGTTTGAAGTCAGAAAAATCCGTCCTCAGAGGCGAAAACGTATTTGTCTCTGTGGCGAGCGATGCACAGAAGATCCGCATGGATTGGGTCCTGTCCGGGTTATTGTTATATGCCGGAGACCATTTGGCGGCCTCCGGCAAGGTCTTCAGACGGCCATCCGGCCGTGCCGGTCAGTTCAGATAGGAGGCGTCGTTGGCCTTGTTGACCGCATCGCGAAACTTCACCAGCAGCTCATTTGCCTTCGGGTCGAGGTTCTCTGCGACATGCGTTTCGAATGCCGGTTGTGTGGCTGCAGCCATCTCTGCACGTTGCTCATCGCTAAGCGCGGTGACCTTGATGTCATCGGCGAGCCCTGCAAGACCGCGGTCGGAAGCTTCAATGATGCGGGAAAGGCCCCGGCTGGCTGCAACACAGTTCTCAGCGGCAGTATGCACGGTGGCTTTTTCGCTGTCGGACAGGCCCTCGTAGAAGGCACGGTTCATCAAGAACGTGTACGGCGAGAACAGGTGATTGGTTAGCGTCAGATATTCCTGGACCTCTGCGAAGTTCGCGAAAGAGATGATCGGAACCGGGTTCATCTGACCATCAATCACGCCGGTTTGCAGGCCGGAATAAACCTCACCCCAAGACAGCGGATAAGCTTCTGCGCCAAGGGCTTTCACGATGGTCTGGTGCGACGGAAGTGTCATCGTGCGAATGCGGATGCCGTCAAAATCGGCCAGGTTGGCAATTTCGCGCTGCGAGTTCGTAACGGCAAAAAACCCGCCAGTGTCGGGGAAACCGAGCACTACAACATCTCCAAGTTCAGCCTCAATGTCTGCAGCAAGCGCTTTACCGAAATCTCCGTCGAAGACTTCATAGGTGGCGGCATTGCCGTTGAAGGCAAACGGCAGATTCAGGACGTCAATGCGCGGATAATAGCTGGCAAGCGCGCCGGTAGAGGTCAGCGTCGCCTGAAGCAGGCCATCGCGCACCTGCTGAACATGTTCTGCGGCCGAGCCGAGCTGATTTGAACCGAAGACTTCAACAGAAACGCTGCCATTGGTGCCGGAGGTGACGAGGTTGTTGAAGACGGCAGTGCAGGCATGGGCAGGGTTCTCAAATGGATCGGTCTTGTTGTCGTGACCGAAGCGAATGACGCCGCCATCCGCATAGGCGGTGCTGGCGATCAAGGTGGCGGCAAGCGCCGCAGTTAGTGCAGTCCGTTTCATGTCATTACCCTCTCTGGTGTTTGTTTTGGTTAGTTGGCAAAGCCAAGGAGCCTGGGCAGGAACAGGGCGGCGTCCTCCCAGAAAGCGAAGATGAAGAGAATGGCGACCTCGGCGATGAGGAACGGCATGAGCTTTACCGAAATGCGTTCCAGGCGCTCCCCGGTCACTGACGAAAGCACAAAGAGGCAGGCGCCAACCGGCGGGGTCATCAGCGAGATATTGAGTGCCAGAACAAAGATTATGCCGGCATGGATCGGTTCGAGGCCAACCTGTTCTGTCAGGGGCACCAGCACTGGTGCAAGAATGATCAGGATCGCGGTGATATCCATCACCATGCCGACGATCAGAAGCAGGCAAATGATGATTGCGATGACGGCATAGCGATTCTCGGAAAGGCTCAGGACCGTCTCCGCCATGAGCTGCGGAATACGTTCAAAGCTCATCCACCAACCGAGCACGCTGGCAAAGGCAATGATGACGAAGATGACCCCGGTGATCCGTGCGGTGCGGACCAGCATGGAATAGAAACTCTTGAAGGTCAGCGTACGGTAGACGACGGCGCCAATGAAGAGCGCATAGGCAACGGCAATGGAAGCTGCCTCTGTCGGCGTAACGATACCGCCGAGAATTCCGCCCAGGATAATGACCGGCATGGCGAGTGCCGTCAGGGAGGAGACGAATGTTTTCCAGACTTCCTTGAAGCTGGCCCCGCGCAAGGCTTGCGGCAGGTTTTCCCGCTTGCCCCCGACTACGATCACGCCCATGCATACGGCACAGATGACGAGGCCGGGCAGGATACCGGCCGCGAAGAGCCCCGCGATCGAAACCCCCATGAGCGAACCATAGACCACCATCAGACCGGATGGCGGGATGGTTGGGCCAATGATCGAACCGGCGGCCGTGACCGCGCAAGCGTAATCGCGCTTGTAGCCTTCCTTGACCATGGCCGGCACGAGCGTCCGCCCAAATGCTGCCGCATCAGCGGTCGCAGATCCTGTCAGGCCAGCAAAGAAAACGGATGCCAGCATGTTGGTGTGGGCGAGCCCACCGCGGAACCGGCCGACGAGAACCTGCGCAAGTTTGACCAGGCGTGTGGTGATTCCCGTCCCGTTCATGATCTCGCCCGCCAGAATGAAAAACGGCATGGCAAGGAACGGAAAGATGTTAAGGCCGTTGAAGATTTTGCTCGGCCCGATGGCAAGGAACGAACCGCCGCCCATATCGATCAGACCGATAACACCGGCAAGTCCGATGGCAAATCCGATCGGCATGCCAAAAAGGATCAGGACCACAAATGCGATGGCGACGATCATTGGGCGTCCTCCAAAACAGGTTCGGAGAAGACGGGTTTGTCGAGATGGCCACCGAGATCCCGCAAAAGCACAAGAACAAGCTGAACCGAACACAGTGCGGCGGAAACGGGGATCGCCGCATAAAAGGGAGCCAGACTCATCCCGAAGATCATGGCGTGCCGGGGCGCACCGCTTTGGGCAAAGGCAATCCCGTACCAGGCCACATAGAGGAAGAGTGCCAGTGACAGCACATCGACCGCGATCAGCACTATTCGCCTGACGGAGACCGGAAAGATCATGACAAAGGCGGTGAGCCCAATATGATCGCGCCGGGCGATGCCGGAGGAGACTGCGAGCATCGCTGCCCAGATCATCAGATAGCGGGCCAGCGTTTCCGGCCAGGGCAATTGCCAACGGAAGTAATAGCGGTCGATGACGCCGAGCCAGACGTCGAGCACGAGTGCAAGCATCAAGCCCGCAACAACGAATTCAACGACCTTGTTCACCCGCTCACTTGTTATGGCTGCCCAATCCTGCACCAACATCACCCTCCCAGAATGTAGTATGTAACTCAGTTACGGTTATGACATCAAAAGATCTAAGGATCAACGCTAAAATGAAATTTAGTTACAATTTTGGTTTCACTTTGCGAGATCCTTCGGAATTTCTTGATTGTTCGGGTAGAGATATGTAACTTAGTTTCATGATCGATGATCCTGAAGTTGCAATTGAAACTGAAACATCTGATGCGGCAGACACCCGCATGCGACCTCCTCAAAAAGGCGGACCGGGTGTTTTTGACGTTCTGTCCGCACTAAACAATCTGGATGGAAACTTTGCTGCCCAGGAGCAAAGGGTCGCGACCTACGTCAAAAATCATCTTGATGCGATCAGCAATATGACAATCGGTGATTTGGCCGATCACTGTAAGGTCAGCAAGCCGACAGTGATCCGGTTCTGCCGCAGTTTGGGGTGCTCAGGTTTCCGGGACTTCAAGCTGCGCCTTGTGCAGAACCTTGCTGTCAGCGCGCAGTATATGAGCGCAAATGCGA
This sequence comes from Roseibium alexandrii DFL-11, assembly GCF_000158095.2. Classification (NCBI taxonomy): domain Bacteria; kingdom Pseudomonadati; phylum Pseudomonadota; class Alphaproteobacteria; order Hyphomicrobiales; family Stappiaceae; genus Roseibium; species Roseibium alexandrii. The sequence goes on along the minus strand of NZ_CM011002.1, from coordinate 4,931,740 downwards.
TTCCCGATGTTCCAGACACCAACACTGCCATCGACCAGGTGATCGGCGCACTCTATGCCTCAGTCGACACTCTTCGGAGGCAAGTCGATGCGAATATGCTGGATGCAGCCAAGGACGTGATCCTGAACACAAGGCAAATCCTCTTTGCCGGCATAGGCGGTGGCTCTTCCATGATCACTCAAGAAGCGGCAAACCGGTTTTTCCGGCTTGGGATCCCGTCCTTCCATGTCAGTGACAGTTATCTGCTCCAAATGCGCGCGGCGACGCTCGGCCCCGGAGACACTCTGTTTCTGGTGTCAGCCAGTGGTGAGGCCGATGCCATCGTTGGGGCAGCAGAAATTGCCAACGGGTACGGCGCGACTACTATTTGCATCACAAAACCAAACACCCGATTGGCTGCCGCCGCCAAAATCCAGATCCTCATCGACGTGCCTGAGGATCGGGCGATCTTCAAGCCAACAGCCTCGCGCTATGTGCATCTGGTGGTGATTGACGCACTGGCGACCGCTGTCGCGCAGGAGGCTGCGGACACCACCAAGGAGAATCTGCGCCGGATCCGCGCCTCCCTCACCGCCTATCATGGCCGCACAGGCCCGCAGCCGCTCGGTGACTAAGGCAAGGACTGGTGTTTCGCTTCCGGAAATCTGCAAGGTTTCTTCAGCAAGCGGCAACTGCAGCAGAAGCTTTTTTCCCCGCAGCTGATATTGTGACCGGTGCCAAAATGCGTTCTCAACCAGCTGCGGGCAAATATGCTATCAACCAATAAACAAACGCTCTAAATCCCGCGAATGCTTCCGCCGTCAATCCGGATTTTGCTGCCTGTTACATAGGACGCACGCTCTGAACAGAGGAAGGTAACCACATCGGCAAATTCTTCTGGCTGCCCGTAGCGCCCAGCCGGAATTGAGGCGGCCGATTGTGTTGCAACGTCCTCGACGCTCTTGCCAAGGCGTTCGGCAGCTGCGGCATCCAGTTCATCCACGCGGGCCGTGTGAATACGCCCTGGCATTGCAATATTAACTGTGATGCCCTTGGACGCGACTTCTGTGGAGAGGGTCTTGGACCAGCCCACAAGCGCCGATCTGAGGCCATTGGACAGGGCAAGGTTCGGGATTGGCTGCTCAACACCGGACGAGGAAATCGTAACGATCCGGCCCCAACCTGCCTCTTCCATTCCCGGCAGACACCGGTTGGCAATATGGATCAGGTTGGCGACCATGGTTTCAAAATGGGCCATCCAGTCGGTCCGGGACGGACCGGTGCTACTGCCCGGAGGCGGGCCACCCGCATTATTCACCAGAATATCAATGTTCCCAGACTCCAGCAGGCTGTCCAGAACCGCATCGACTTCAGCGGCATTCGACACGTCCAGCTTTTGAGCTGTGACAGAGCCATCTGTGGTCTTTGCCCACTCTGTGATCGCATCCGCATTCCGGGCCGCGGCGACTACATCGGCTCCTTCAGCCGCAAGGCTCTTGGCAATAGCAGCCCCCAAACCACGGCTTGCACCAAGAACAAGCGCCCGTTTTCCTTTGATCCCAAGATCCATCAGTTCAGTTCCTTCAGTCTTTCTTCTTGACGCGCCAAGAGCGTATCGACTTCGGCCTGCGCCGCTTTGGTAAGCCCGGCACCTGGACGCCGCAAAGCAGCGCTGCCAATCACACCGCGCTTGGCAAGCACGTATTTCCGCACAGCCAACCCGAGACCCGGCTGTTGCTCATAGCGGGCCAACGGCAAATAAGCGTTGAAAATGTCCCGAGCCCGCGCAGCGTCCCCAGCCTTTGAATGGCGTACGACGTCCCGCATCATTTCCGGATAACAAAAGCCGGTCATCGCACCGTCTGCTCCACGGTCCATTTCCTCCGGCAGGAACAAACCGCCATTGCCGCACAGGATCGAGATCCGCCGCGCCAGCGTGCCTTCCGCCCGCAGTGCAGAGATCTTTTCAAGGCCAGGCCAGTCCTCATGTTTGAGGCACACACAGGTCGGGACGTCTTCAACAATCCTGGCAATGGCACTCACCGAAATATGCACCCCCGTTGCCAACGGGAAATCCTGCAAGACAAACGGCACACCGCCAATAAACTCAGCTGCCTGGGTGTAGTATGTGACGATCTGGGCATCCGTCTTGAGATTGCCGGGCGGGGCAATCATCACACCTCCTGCACCAGCATCCATCGACGCTTTGCTGAGTTCCGCCATCTGAGCGAACCCCGGTGCCGAAACGCCCACGACCAAAGGGATACGCCCGTTCAAACGGGCAAGGATCCGTTGAACAACCTCAAGAGACTCTGCTGTTGTCAGCTTGGGCGCTTCTCCCATCATGCCCAGCGCCGTCAAACCGGTCGCACCGGCTTCCAGATAGAAATCCACCATCCGGTCGACACTCTCCATATCGAGAGCCCCATCGTCGTTGAACGGCGTCACAGCGATCACGTAGACGCCCTGCGCCTCCTCCGTCAGTCGGGTCATGCCCGATCCTCCCCTTCTTATGCGCAGGTTCTCAGCGCCAGTTGACCGATCGCGGCAGCTGTCGCCGCCTGGCACGGATCGACAACCGGCAAACCTGTCTTTTCTTCAAGCAGTGTTCGATATTGCGCCATCCCCGCACATCCCGTGATGAGCACATCGGCGCCAAATTGATCTCTCAGCGTTCCGCCAACCTCTGCCAATCGGGCGATGGTTCTGTCCGCATCCGCGAGATCCAGAACACCTAGCCCGAGCGGCAGATCTGCGGCCAGCCGGTCCCGTATGCCAAGAACGCCGAGATACCGGATATGCCGCTGAATGGAGGTGCGCCCCAGAGACAAGATCCCAAAGCGCTGACCAAGCATCATGGCCTGAAGATAGGCGCTTTCCGCAATGCCCAGCACCGGGACGGAGTGTGCCTCCCGTAGCGCAGCCAGACCGGGGTCTGAAAAGCAGGCCACCACAAAAGCAGATGCATCTCCTTGCAAGCTGCCGGCAAGCTCCAAGAGTGGGCCGACGACACCATCGACATGCGCCTGGGTTTCAATTCCCGGTGGGCCCTCCTTTAGGGTGAGGCAGGAAATTGGGACCGGAGACACCTCACGCATCGGAGCAATGGCATCATCAATCCCGTCTGTAACATGTTCTGAACTGTTGGGATTGATCACATAGATGGTCATTAAGGCATCTCCAGCCAACGGCGCGTCATTACATCACTTTTGCGGCCCTAAATCACGCTCCTGGAACGCCTACTCTTCCGGCCCATCATGGATACACAAGAACCTAATTTGAACCCGCGGTGACGCTGGTTCATCAAGGGCAATGGCCATAAGACCTCTCTCAAGCATTTTTTGGTATACCAGCGGAACGCCGGGTGTCAATGCATCGAAAACCCGCACCAGGGTCTTGCGCGGGTGAATAAATGCATCTGACCAGTGTTTAATCAGGAAAGCCGATGGATATGAGCCAGGATCGCTTCGCGGGCATTTTCAATATGTTGGCGCATGGCAGCTTCTGCCGCATCCGGGTCGCGCGCCAAAATCGCATCTATGATTTCGATATGCTCAAGGGCCCCAGGCTGAAAGCGCGACGGGATTTCGCCTTGATCGAAAATGCGGGTCTTAAGTTTCAATCCCTGGATCAGTTCCGCCAGCAGTTTGGATCCGGCGGTTTTGGCGATATGCATATGCAAATCAAAATCGAAATCAGCGTGCGCGACAGCGTTAGGGCGTTCATTTGTAACGAATTCCTCAATCGTCGCCTTGAAGTTCAACCAATCTTCCGGGGCTGAGTTGACGCTGGCCGCCTGTCGCGCAGCCTCACATTCCAGCAAACGCCGGACGTGCAATATTTCAACGATCTCAGACACCGATATCCGGGAAACAGTCGGTGTCCCCCGCGTGTTTCGAGTTACAAGGCCTTCAGTGATCAACCGGGTAATCGCTTCCCTGAGCGGCGTCCGCGAAACACCAAGACGCTCCGCAAAGGTACGCTCTTGCAAGGGCGTTCCAGCTGCGAGGTCACCACAAAGGATCATCTTGCGAAGCCGTTCCAGTGTATGTTCTGTCAAATTCGGCTCTGCTGCCTGCTGTAACGGCATGGGTCTCTTACACATAAATGACGCCTGTTTCAGGTCGCGATTGCATCTTTGGTATACCAAGCGTAGTTTGATTTTGCAAAGAGGAGCAATGTATGACCGCACCCGTTTACGACACAGTGATCCGCAATGGTGTTCTTGGCGATTCACACGGACACGCTGACGGCGATATTGCGATTGTGAACGGGCGCATTGCAGCAACCGGCCACGATCTACCCAAGGGCAACACGGAAATCGATGCTCAGGGACGGCTGGTCCTGCCCGGAGGTGTGGACACCCACTGCCATATCGAACAACTGTCAGGCGCCGGCGTTATGAACGCCGACACCTTTGAAACAGCAACGCGGTCGGCCCTGCATGGCGGGACAACGACGACGGTTTCCTTCGCCGCGCAACACCCCGGCATGCGCATTCGCGATGTTCTGGTGGACTACAGCATACTTGCCGCCGCAGGCGCCATGACGGATTACGCCTTTCACATGATCGTTGCGGACACCGCCGGCGACAACGTGGACGACCTGAAAACAGCCATCGCTGACGGGCATCGCTCCATCAAGATCTTCACCACCTACGACAAAGTCCGCCTTCAGGATAACGAAATCCTGACCACATTGCGCACGGCAAGGGATGCAGGCGCGCTGGTGTGTGTGCATGCGGAAAACGATGCCATGATCCGCGATGCCACAGCCACCCTGTTGGCGGAGGGCAAAAACGCCCCACGATACCACGCCCAGTCTCACCCGCGGCTTGCGGAAATCGAGGCAATCGAGCGCATGTGCCGGTTTTCGGAATTCACCGGTGCACGCGTGATGATCTTCCACATCTCGACAAAAGAAGGTGTCGAGATCGTCCGGAATGCGAAAGCACGCGGAGCCAACATTCACGCCGAAACCTGCACGCACTACCTCTTTCAAACGGAAGAGATTCTTGACCGGCCGGACAGTGCCAAGTTCCTCTGCAGCCCGCCGCAAAGATTGAAGGAAGATCAGGACGCACTTTGGGCCGCACTCGGCCAAGAACTCGAGCTTGTAACCTCCGATCACGCCCCTTACCGGATGGATGAGAGCGGGAAATTCCGGCACGGCAGTGATGCGCCCTTCCCTAAGATCGCAAACGGCCAGCCAGGCCTGGAGCTTCGTCTCCCCCTTCTCTTCGACGCGATGGTGTCGAGCGGACGGGGTGGTTTGGCCAAGTTTGTCGAACTCACATCGGCCGCACCTGCCAGGATATTTGGCCTCAAAACCAAAGGTTCGCTTGGCATCGGCAAAGATGCAGACCTTGTGATTTGGAACCCGGAACGGACGCATAAACTCCCCGACGCCCTCCATGACAATGTCGGCTACAATCCTTTTGCAGGCGCGGTCCTGACCGGTTTCCCGGAAACTGTCCTGCGGCGCGGCGAAATCGTCGTCGATAATGGCGAGCTTTTGACATGGCCCGGAACCGGCCGGCACTTGGACATGGCCGCCGTTCGGTGATGAGTAAGTGATGAGTAGAGGTTTTCGCGGAGCTACCGAAGAAGACCGTGTTTGCCTCAGTTACAGCTTTCAGAGCGCATAGCCCTCTAGCGCCGCACTGCTACAAAAAGCATCATATTCGATCGCCGACAGAGTGATGTTCGCCTACCGGTCGGATATGTAGAAAACCGGACCTTGACCTTCCAGCGACTAGAAGCTCCATCTTGGTTTCAATAGCCAAATCAAAAGATGAAGGAAGGCGCGTTATGGCGGCCGGTTCCAGTTTTCAAAAATCCATTTCTCTACCAATCAAAGGCATGCATTGCGCGTCCTGCGTTGGCCGTGTCGAGCAGGCGTTGAAAGGTGTTCCAGGCGTTGCGGACGCCAATGTCAATCTTGCTACCGAACGCGCGCAGGTTCGCTTTGACGGCGCAGTTGAAACCCAATCTCTGATCACCACGATCGAGGGGTTGGGATACGCGGTCCCGAAACAAACAAGTCACCTTGCGATTGACGGAATGACCTGCGCCGGCTGCGTCCGGCGAGTAGAACAAGCGCTGCTTTCTGTTCCAGGTGTGTCTGAGGCAAGCGTAAATCTAGCCACTGAACGGGCAGCGGTGACAGGAAACGCCGATATCCCAACACTGATTGCAGCGGTTGCGGAGACTGGCAAATCCGCACACCCGATCGGGCAAGACGACCATCCCGCGCAAGACACGGCATCGAAACGGGACGACGAAACGCGCCATCTGAAGAACCGCGTGATAATCGCCGGCTTGCTCACCTTGCCTGTGTTTATCCTTGAGATGGGCAGTCATCTGGTCCCGGGCATGCATCATTTTATCGCGCAGACGATTGGCATTCAGGCCAGCTGGCTGCTGCAGTTTGCGCTTACCAGTGCGGTGCTGTTCGGCCCTGGCCGGTCCTTCTACCGGCAAGGTATACCCGCCCTCATGAAGGGCGCCCCCGATATGAACAGTCTCGTGGCTGTCGGAACCATGGCTGCATATTTGTTTTCTGTGGTCGCGACGTTTGTACCGGCTCTTCTGCCGGACGGTACAGTCAATGTCTATTATGAGGCAGCCGCCGTCATTGTAACGCTTATTCTGATCGGACGATGGATGGAGGCGCGCGCTAAGGGACGCACCTCGGAAGCGATCCAACGGCTGGTAAAACTTGCTCCAAAGACGGCGCGCGTCCGGCGGGATGGCAAGACTGTTGAGGTCGAGGTCTCCAGCGTTGCTGCCGGTGAGATCATCGAAGTGCGTCCCGGCGAACGGCTCCCGGTAGATGGCGAGGTGATCGAAGGGGCAACGTTTGTCGACGAGAGCATGATCACGGGCGAGCCTGTACCGGTTTCAAAAGAACCCGGGGCAACCGTCATCGGCGGAACGGTCAACCAGACCGGCAGCCTGGTGTTTCGTGTCACGGCTGTCGGCACCGACACGATGCTTGCCCAAATCATCCGGCTTGTAGAGGAGGCTCAGGGAGGCAAACTGCCAATCCAGGCGATGGTAGACAAGGTCACCATGTATTTTGTGCCCGCAGTCATCACGCTGGCTCTGCTCACCTTCGGCGTCTGGATTGTGTTCGGGCCGGATCCCGCTCTGACGTTTGGGCTCGTCAATGCTGTCGCGGTCCTCATTATCGCCTGCCCGTGTGCGATGGGCCTTGCGACGCCAACCTCGATCATGGTCGGGACGGGACGCGGCGCCGAGATGGGGGTTTTGCTCCGCCGAGGCGAAGCCTTGCAGGTCTTGAAGGAAGTGCGTGTTGTTGCCTTTGACAAGACCGGAACACTCACCGAGGGCACGCCAAGCCTGACCGATCTTGAGGTAACGAACGGCTTCGATGCCCAAACGGTGCTGTCCCATATCGCAGCTGTTGAAGCAAAATCAGAACATCCAATCGCGCGTGCGATTGTAGAGGCTGCCGGGGCACAAGATCTCGTATTGCCGGCTGCAAGTGATTTCGAAAGCGTGACCGGCATGGGCGTTTCGGCAAATGCAGGCGGACGAACGGTTCAAATCGGCGCAGACCGGTACATGACTCAGCTCGGGCAGGATGTTTCTGTTTTTGGTGACATTGCCGAGCGTCTTGGCCGTGAGGGAAAATCACCGCTTTATGCTGCGCTTGACGGTCAGCTTGCCGCCATCATCGCCGTGTCCGATCCGATCAAGCCGACCACCCCGGCCGCAATTGACGCCCTGCATGCGCTTGGTCTCAAGGTTGCAATGATCACCGGGGACAACAGCCGCACGGCGCATGCAATTGCAAACCGGCTGGGCATTGACGATGTCATCGCAGAAGTTCTGCCGGAAGGAAAACTGGAAGCGGTCAGGACCCTGAAGGCTGCTCATGGCCAGCTCGCTTTTGTCGGCGATGGCATCAACGATGCCCCGGCTTTGGCTGAGGCCGATGTCGGCCTTGCAATCGGGACCGGTACGGATGTGGCGATCGAGGCGGCGGACGTCATTCTGGTCTCCGGCTCGCTCGCCGGTGTGTCGAACGCGATCGCCCTTTCCAAGGCGACAATCCGCAACATCAAGCAGAACCTGTTCTGGGCTTTTGCTTACAACACGGCCTTGGTCCCGGTGGCGGCAGGTATCTTGTACCCGGCATTCGGCATTCTCATGTCACCGGTCTTTGCTGCCGGAGCCATGGCACTCAGCTCCGTTTTTGTCCTCGGCAATGCATTGCGGCTGAGAACCTGGACACCGAAGATGCCGGACGCCTCCGGCAACAGCGTAAATTCCGGAGCGCTGAACGTCGCTCCAGCCGAATAGAGCGATGACCGAGACGGGGCACTGTGCCAAGTCGTGCCCCGTCAGGCATCAGCGGCAGTCTCACCAGTCTTGCATGCAATGAGATTTGGTTAGGCCTGCTTACGGTCAAACAGCTTTTGCGCCATGACTCCAACACGCGTTTCAACCGCTTCCAGCGCGTCAAGGATTATGTCTTCACGAAAGCGCCGGCCGACCATCTGAACGGCAACTGGAAGTCCATCATGCATAATTGGTGACACAATACCGGCCGGCAGGCCCATATAATTCATGGCAAAGGACCAGATCCCGCAACCGAGCACTTCCATTATCCCATCCTTGCCTTCCGCATCCCGGTTCCAGGCGTAGGTCGGTGATGGCAGGAAGGGCGTCAGCACAATCGGGTAGTTCTCAAGCAAGAGGTTCCACTGGCGAATGAAATGCGAGCGGCGCGCCATTTGACGGAGCAGCTCCTCACCCTCAAACGGAGGGAAGAGTTCGAAATACTCGTCGAACATGCGGTTGATTTCGGCGCTGCCGTGGGTGCGGATATCATCGAGCATCAGAACGTTGATCTCGCCCATCAGCGCCCGGTATCCGGTCTCGCCGATCTCACCAATGTCCGGTGTTTCGATTTCAACGACTTCATAACCTGCATCAACCAGGCAATCGCGAGCGACGTCCAAGGCCTTCGTGACAGCTGGATGCGCTTCGAACTGATAGGTGTTTTTCGTAAAGCCGATGCGGGTCGGCTGATCCAGGACCGAACCTTCAAATGGTACGGGGACCTGCCACGGGTCATGCGGATCATATGCAATGGCGGACTTCATGGCGAGGCGCACATCCCGCACTTCGCGGCAGATAACACCCTGGACTGACATCAATTGCGCAAGCAGACCGCGCTCGGCGCTTTGGGAGGGATTCCAGGCAGGTGTGCGGCCGAGCCCCGGTTTGACCGTCACCGCACCCGTGGCTGCAGAGGGAAACCTCAAAGAGCCGCCGATGTCATTGCCATGGGCAATCGGGCCCATACCGCTCATGACAGCAGTGGATGCGCCACCGGACGACCCGCCGGATGAAGCCCAATCGTTCCAGGGGCTAAACGTGCGGCCATAAAGGTCGTTTGTCGTTGTTGCCCTAAACGAAAACTCCGGTGTGTTCGTCCGGCCGATGACAATTGCGCCTGCATTTGTCAGGTTTTTGACGAACGGTGCATCATCTGGAGCAATGACATCGGAAAACGCCTTCACACCATTCGTGGTTGCCTTGTCCTTCTGGTCGACATTGACCTTGATGGTCACCGGCACACCGTGGAGCGGGCCGACCGGTCCGGAGTTTTCCATGTGCGCATCAAGAGCGCGTGCACGCTCAAGCGCCTCATCGCCCATGTCATCGACGACGGCATTGAGATGACCGTTCACTGTCCGCATGCGATCGACTGTAGCTGCCGTGGCCGCTTCAGCTGTGATCTGGCCATTGATGATTTCCGCGACAAGTTCGCTTGCGCTCAATTGCCAGACTGGTTTTTCCGCCATCCTTGGGCTCCCACTCACAACGGACATTTGCAACCGATCCGTTGGAAAAGCTGCTTTTGCCAATTGGTAGTGAAGCCAACCGTTTGAAACAACACCGTAGGTGCACGGTTCCAAATGGCCAAGCTCTTAAATGAAGAGCAGAAATAGCTTGAAGACGTAGAAAGTCTACGTGAGCCAATCCACCTTCGAGCAGGTTGATTGTGCCTGAGTTGTGTTCCGATCGGCGTTCCGCTAGATCCAGATGGTCGGCAGAATGTCCGAACGAACGAAGGATAACACTTGATCGACTTCATGAACGCAGCGGACGCTTTGGCGCACGAAATGGAGTTTCTGGATGACGTAAGCCGCAATCCGGATCGTCGGCATTTATGGTTTTGGGAAAGCCCGCAATGTCTCGTCTCCCCCAAAAGCCTCAGCAACAAAACGAACTTCGATGAAGCATCGCGTCAGCTCGAAAACGAAGGCTGGCCCATCAATTTGCGCAGCACGGGCGGTGACGTGACACCTCAAGGTGCAGGCATCTTAAATGTGACCCATGTCTACGCGACACGGCCTGGAAATGCAGTTGATCTCAAGCAAGAATACGATCGCTTATGCACTCCGATTGAACAAGCGCTGGGCAGCGGTGCAAGCCGGGGATGGCAACCGGGTGCTTTCTGCGACGGGGAATTCAACGTCCAATTCAAGGGCCGGAAATTCGCCGGCACGGCCATGCGCATCAGGCGCGGAAAAGCGGATAGAACCCGCAGTGCAGTCCTTACTCACGCGATTATGCTGATTGATCCTGTGTCTCTTGATGCGATTGCCGCAATCAACAGGTTTTTGCAATTGTTGGAAGAAGACAGACAGATCGATCCAGACGCTCATGCAAGTCTACCTGCTGGTTACAACAAGTCTGACTTCGTAAGCGCATTGAAAGACGCTTTTGACGCGCAAACGTAGAGTATTTTCGGCTCCGCCGCACATTCGGCACTGGCTCTGCCTCTGCAGTTCAAACCCAGCTGCGGCTGGTTCCCAAGAGCGTTACGGCTCGGCTTAGCTGTCTTTTTTGGAAAAGATCTTTTGCATTTTCAATGCTGAGACATCCAGAATCCTGAGAGACAATAAAGTCAAAATATTGATTTCAAATACTTTTTTAAAAGAACCATTATTTTGAATGCTTCCAAAACCACCACGACTCGACTTCTAGGCAAAAGGTCGCCTTGAACGCTCGCCTTCAAATTGGTAAGAAAATTATACCAATAATCAATTACCGATTTCGGACATGGGGAGTTCCGGTGTGAAACTGAGCGATTGCCACAATTTTCAAGACTTCCGGAAACTCGCAAAGAAGCGCCTCCCCGGACCCATTTTCAACTACATTGATGGGGCTGCCGACGATGAGGTGACCTACCGGCGGAACACCGAGGCCTATGACTCCTGCGATCTTGTGCCGAACGTGCTCGCAGGCGTTGAGAACGTCGACATGAGTGTCGAGGTTATGGGTCAAAAACTCGATATGCCGATTTACTGCGCGCCAACAGCGCTGCAGCGGTTGTTTCACCACGACGGTGAGCGGGCTGTTGCCCGTGCAGCGACAAACTACGGCACAATGTTTGGTGTTTCATCGCTGGCGACCGTCACGGTTGAGGAAATTGCCCAAATCGCCAACACACCGAAGATGTTCCAGTTTTATTTCCATAAAGATCGCGGCTTAAACGACGCGCTACTGGAACGAGCTCGCGAAGCAAACTTTGAAGTCATGGCCCTGACGGTTGATACTATCACCGGCGGCAACCGCGAACGCGACCTAAGAACCGGCTTCACCTCACCTCCAAAGCTTACACTCGGCTCGCTGATGAGCTTTGCCATGCATCCCATGTGGGCCTGGAACTTTTACACGAAGCCCAAGTTCGACATGCCTCACCTGTCTGGGTACGTGAGCGAGGGAACGAACGTTGCCGTTTCGGTCGGCAATTACTTCTCGACCATGCTGGACCAGTCGATGAACTGGAAGGATGCGGAAGAACTGTGTGCCAAGTGGAACGGGCAGTTCGCCCTTAAAGGCATCATGAGCGTTGAGGATGCCAAACGTGCCGTTGATATTGGGTGCACAGGGATCATGGTTTCCAACCATGGCGGCCGGCAGCTGGACGGCTCCCGCAGCCCCTTTGATCAATTGGCCGAGATCGTTGATGCGGTTGGCGACAAAATCGATGTGATTTGCGAAGGTGGCATTCAACGCGGCACCCACGTTCTCAAAGCCCTCTCGGTTGGTGCCAAGGCTTGTTCCGGCGGACGGCTCTATCTTTACGCCCTCGCGGCAGCTGGGCAGCCAGGTGTTGAACGCGCACTTGGAAACCTGCGCACAGAGATCGAACGGGACATGAAGCTCATGGGCATCACAAGCCTGGACCAGCTGAGCCGGGAAAACCTTCGGTTTCGCGAAACAGCTTGATAAGATGATTACCCGGACCGGACCTGATTTCAGGAGACGATAATGCAGGCGAGTGAAACTGCGAAAAACGGCGAGCAGCTTGTTGCCAAACTTAAGGCTATTGTCGGCAACCGGCATGTGATCACCAACCCGCGGTCGATGGAGCGTTTCTGCAAAGGCTTCCGGTCCGGCGAAGGCAACGCCCTTGCAGTTGTCCAGCCCGGCACACTCCTGGAACAGTGGCATGTTTTGAAGGCCTGTGTTGAAGCCGACAAGATCGTGATCATGCAGGCAGCGAATACCGGATTGACCGAGGGGTCGACCCCTAAGGGGGAATATGACCGCGAAGCCGTTGTCATGAGCACCAAGCGCATGGACAAGATACAGCTTATCGACGGGGGGAAGCAGATCGTCAGCTTTCCCGGCGCAACTTTGTTCTCTCTGGAAAAGCTGATGGCTCCCCTTGATAGGGAGCCGCATTCGGTTATCGGTTCGTCCTGTATCGGGGCGTCAATTATCGGCGGTGTGTGCAACAATTCGGGCGGGTCGCTGGTCGAACGCGGTCCTTCCTATACGGAATTGGCCCTGTTTGCTCAAATCCGTGACGACGGGACTCTGGAACTCGTCAATCACCTTGGTATTTCACTTGGTGATGATCCGGAAACAATCCTGAGCCGTCTCGAAGCCGGCGACTACTCGGATAAAGACATCGAGGACACAAACCTCAAAGCATCCGATACCGAATATCACAGCCGCGTTCGTGAAATTGACAGCCCAAGCCCGGCCCGGTTCAATGCGGACAAAAGGCGGCTTCACGAGGCATCAGGGTGTGCAGGCAAGCTGGCGGTTTTTGCGGCCCGGCTGGATACCTATCCAAAGCCCGAAGCAGAAGCCATTTTCTATGTCGGAACCAACGACACGCAAGTGCTGACCCGGCTGCGCCGCCATATCCTGGCGGAATTTGAAGACTTGCCGGTGTCCGGCGAATACATGCACTCGGAAATCTACGACATTTCCAAGCACTACGGCAAAGATACACTGGTCCTGATCGACAAGTTGGGGACGGACCGCTTGCCGGGAATTTTCGCCATAAAGGGTTGGGTTGACGCGCGTTTGTCGAAGATCCCGCTGCTCCCTTCAAATCTGACCGATCGCTTCATGCAGGTCGTGACAAAACTGTGGCCGAATGTTCTGCCCGATCGCATGGAAAAGTTTCGGAACGACTACGAGCACCATCTCATTCTGAAAATGCGGGATGGTGGCGTTGCAGAGGCAGAGGCGTTTCTGGAAACCTTCTTTCAGAAAGAAGAAGGCAGCTACTTCTCCTGTACCCCTCGGGAGGGCAAGATTGCCGGCTTGCACAGGTTTGCTGCAGCCGGCGCTGCGGTCCGCTATCAGGCGGTACACTCCAACCAAGTGGAGGACATCCTAGCGCTCGATATCGCTCTTCGCCGAGATGATCGCGACTGGTTTGAACAATTGCCCAAGGACATCGAAGACGGCTTGGTACACAAACTCTATTATGGCCACTTCTTCTGCCATGTCCTCCACCAAGATTACATCGTCAAGAAGGGGCACGACCCGAAAGCGCTGAAAGAAAAGATGCTGAAAATCCTCGACCAGCGCGGAGCAGAATACCCGGCCGAGCACAACGTCGGGCATCTTTACAAGGCCAAGCCGGACTTGGCTGATCACTATATGCGTTGCGATCCGACGAACACACTCAATCCCGGCATCGGCAAGATGTCCCGGCGCAAGTGCTACCACTAGACCTTCAAGCGCTAGATAAGCTTCCAGCGCTCCAATGTGGCTTGCACAATCGCTTGTGTGGCTGGCTTTTCAATCATTTCAAACCGGCGCAGCAACGCCAAAACCCACCATGTCTTTTCACTGCAGCATACTGTTTGGACCTCAAACCATCCCGCTTGCATTGAAATCTGCTGCGGTGGGAGCAGTAATGCCTTGTGGCAGGCCGATAAGCAGGAAATGTTCCAGCGCATTAGTGCCACTGTCAAGCCCCTGCTCATTCCGGTACACGGCAGTGTCGAAGTAGATTGACGCAGCTCTGCCTTCCTGGTCGCCGTGATTGAGGAAATGCTGATAAGCGCTGACAAACATACCGTCCGCAATCGCTTGAGCAACATCCGTGTTTTGCGCCAGATAATACTCAGCATCAAAAAGCGGATTGACAGACCGGTTCTCGGACGAGCCGAACAACTCGTAATGCTTTGAGGCCGAGGCAAAAACACCAGCAGCAACCGCAGCTGCGACATCCGCATTGTCAGCGAGATAAAACTCAGCATCGAACAGAAGGTCCGCGGTACGGTCCTCAGATTTACCGTGCAGGGCATAGTGATCAGCACCACTTGAAAACGCACCGGCTGCAACAGCTGCCGCAACATCCGCATGCGTCGTCAGGTAAACGGCTTCGTTAAAGCCATAGGTTCCAGTCGATGTGGAGCTGTCAGGATTGATGACCAATACCCGGTCCTGACCGGTTCCGTTCGCACCAGTAAACACGACCAGTTCAACCGCGACCAGCGTGTCTGCCCCATCCCCATCCGTAACAGTGACCCCGCTTCGGGTGCCTGACAGACCAACCTCATCCTTCGTACGGTCATAGACAACCGTGTCCAGTTTTTTGCCGCCATTCAGCGCGTAGTTGTCGGTGCTGCCAAGAAGCACATCATCGTTGCTGCTGCCGGCAACCAAATCGTTCCCGGTCGCGCTCCGGCCTGTGTCGAACGCGATGACAAGATCTGCATAATCCGCGTCAGACCCGCTTGTTCCAGAGCTGTTTTCAAGACCGAACGTGTTCTCACCTAAAATCCGGATCTGACCAGCACCATCCAATGTGCTGTCACCGATGAAATACGGCGCCCCATCTTCGGCAAAGAAAATCGGCGCATAGAAACCTGTTGCACCCGAAACGGTCCATGCTGCTGTCGCCGAAGTCCCTGAATAGAGATATTCAAAACCGCCATCCACAAGGTCTTTGGCTTTGGCCCCCAACGCCCGGACTTCTGCCAGCGTTTTTCCGTCAATCTTCAAGCTGCCGTCGGTTCCAACATCAACGCGTACAAAACCGAACTTGTGATGCAAAGTGCTGGTTCCCGACGCAGTGATATCATGGAGTGTGCCCTGTTCCAGATATACAAGCGGAATGTCGGTTTGCCTCTGCGCGTCGGCGAGGATAGCTGCTTCATCCAGTGTGTTTTGAACAGCCGCACTGAGCGTGACATCGCCCAGGGTAATGTCATATCCGCCACCGGCGGCGGCCTGGAACGCAGCCGTCAAGCTGGTATCGACTGTGCCTTGACCGGTTAGTTGTGCGAAACGGATCTCCTGCCCCGCCTCCAGATAAACTGATTGCTGGGCTGCAGCAGCTCCGGATTGCCCGCCACCCAGAACACCCCGGATGTCCTCCGCCAGGGTGACATCACCACCTGTTGAACCATCTCGGCCGACATAATTGCCAGATGCATCCACGACATAAAGCAGAATGGCCGAGCCGGACACTGGACCTTGTGAACCAAGAGTAACCTCAACCCAATTGCCGCTGGATTGACTGTCAGGATTTGAAGCGGTTTCAAAGGTCAGGCCGGCATTGGTCGACGACTGCACGAGAGACAACTCATCCAGAGCAACCGTGACAGTGAGCTCCTTCGAAGTCCGGCCAATCTGGCTGCCGACTTGATTGCCCGTGTTGAAGTATTCGGTCATCAGCACCGTGTAGGTACCATTGCCCAGCGCTTTTCCGGACGTCGTGCTCCAGCGGCCGTCGATGTCAGCCGTGGCAAGGACCGGTGCCAGGTCCGGGCTACCACTCTGCGTGAACGTGATTTGCGCGAGGTTCTGCGCGCTGATCTTGTTGGTGTACTGGTTCAGCCAGTTATTGCTATCAGGGGCAGCGAGCGGATTTTCACCCGTCCACCCGAACACCAAGTTTGATTGATTTGTGGATACGGCATTGGTATCCAGATTCGTCTGGCCGGCGAGCACCGAAAACGCACCGTCAGACAGCGTTCCGGCGACAACGGCCTCCGGCTCAGCCAGCTGAGAAAGATGGGATGTATTGGAATTCCAGGTAAACAGGGAGGGATGCAGCGTCGTGCTGCCGCTATAAAGGAAGTCCAATGCAAAATTGATGATAGTGTCATCGGTTGACGTTTCCGGGGAAACCATGACCAGGCCATCAGCTGCGACGCTGCCACTCTGTCCGGAAACCGCAGGATTTACAAACAGGCTGTCCTGTGTCTCTGCATAGACATTGACTGTCTTCGCGGTATCCCCCGACCCGACAACCAGCTGATACCAAACCGTCCCATTTTCGGCGATGGGCATGTTGGAGATGACCATCGCCCCGTCGGTCTGGACAGTTTTATCAGTGCCATATGCCGCTTCCCATTCGCCCGTCTTGGTGTTTTCAGTGATGGTCCAATTTTGCCAAAGTGTTTCGTCCTTCTTTGGTTGAAACTTTATGGTCCGGAATACTGGAATACCCTCCTCGTTACCAACAAAGACCCTGAGTTCGACCGGCGTATCCTCCTTCAAGACGATATTCTGATTGAAAAAGTTGAGGCTTATGTTTGCGCCTTTGGTGTTGCTCAAAGCAGCAGGCGAATATGATGTGGCATCGAACTGATCGCGAAACAGATCGCTGTGACCCGGCGGAGCGATGTAATTGTAAATGACAGGCTGGGTGTAGCCGGACGGCGTCTCACTATCATCGTAAATGGTCAGATCAATCGTCTGGACATTGGCGCCATTGTAGTAGACCGGGATGAGTGGCCCGCCTTCCGCATAGGCGCTCATGAGATTGTCGGAGTAACCGGAACCGTACGAATTCGAGTTGAAGAAAAACAGCTCAGCATATGGATCCTGGAAGACTGCGGCATCACCAGAGAGGTTTTTGCCGAAGGCGTAGGTCGGATCCCAGTTCCAGTTCTTGTTCAGGTCAATGCTCTCAGTAACATCAGCATTGAGCGATTTGCCTGATGTTCCATAATAACCGCCGGTGAAGCCGGTCAATACCTGGGTGAGAACCGTACCCCATTGATTGTTGGCCCCAGTATTCATCTCCGCGCTGGAAGCGCCTTGAATCGTGTAGGGCGTTTCATCGTCGCGGTTCGAATAGATTTCGACATCGCCGAGCGTTGAATAAATGCTGTTCGCAAGTTGCTCGGCAGTGATCTTTATCGAGCCCTTGATGTGACTTTCAGCGACAGGGTTGAGCCAAAACGCGTTGTCTGTTTCAGACCATTCCAGCCCGTATCCGAAAAAGCCGCCATTGTGGTAGATCCCATTCGCATCGGCAGCTCCGTTGAAGAACCCCGACAGCATGATGCCTGTGTCTTTTTTCAAGCTGTCGACATAAGCAGTCCAGTCGGATTGGGCAAAGACATCCGGGATCTGGTTTTGCTCGGCCAACGCAACCGCTTCGGCAGGCGAAATCGCGGCACGATAGGTCCCGGCCAGCGGACCAGTTGTGAATTTTTCGACGGCATTTGCGTGGATATCCGAAACTGACGTAAAAATGGTGTTGCCGTCTACATCGTACCCTCGGCTCTGCGTGATCAGCGCGCCGGAACTGTCCGTTCCATAGGGAATGTAAAGCTCCATCGGCAGCCCGAAGCCCTGCACCGAGGTGAGGTTTCCAGCATCCCCGGTCTGGTTAAGCAGGGACACTTCAAAACTGTCGACGCGGTACTGGTTGGTTAGTGCATTCTCCCAGTTGATATCGCTTTCCTGGGTTATGATGCTCGTCAAGTCGGTCTGCGTCGCGGTCGGTGATTGGCTTTGAACAAGAACATAGACCTTGCCACCATTATAAGGCTCTGGAAGATCCAGTGTTGCAGAGTATCCTGACTGCCCTTCGATAGAGCTCAATCCGTTGACAACCCCGTTGTTGATGAGTGTCGTCCAAAAGGGTTGGATTGTTCCATCTGTTCCTGGTGCGAAGTAAACGGCATACGCATAAGCGCCGGGATTGGTGAGCTTGGTTGTGAGGGTCTCTGTCAGGCTGATATTGAGGGCAGTCATAATAAGCTCCAATTCTTACCGGCGATGGCATCAAAGGTTTTTTAAGAAATCGCTCTAAATCCTAGTCTGGCGCTCAGTCATAAGCGTCATCCAACGCACTTCCCTACTTGAGGTACCTTTTCGGAAACTGACGTCCTTGCGCTCGAATTGCACACGGAACCTCAGTTGCCGACAGTGTGCCAACCGAATCCAAATCACTGTTTTCTAGCAAAAGAGTATCGGGGACCAACCTATCCGGAAGGTAAACACCGAGTTCTAGATATTATCGTGAAACACATAATCGGCTCGGGCGATTGTCGCCTCCAAACCAAAGGCATCGAGAATTCAGAAACGCAACGGGCACCCAAAGCCGCTGCCATTGTGCCCAGGAACCGGACGACGAGTATTGGCGGTGCCTCGAATGAGTCGGTCAACCATCCTTGTGGGTCTCGAAAATTGATAACAGTTATCAAGCGCTGCGCGCATCTGAGAGTTGGTTCCGAACAGCCTGAGTACGATCGTATTCAGACCGGATTTTGGCAATAAACGGGATAATTTCCGCTTCAGGTGTCTCGGCCTGACGATGATACTTTTCAGTCTCGGCGACAATAATAGTGATGATGTTCGGAAAACAGCTGCAGCATTGGCCGCGCTTCTTCATGGCGTGATACACCCGGCCCGGCGTGATCAACTGCCACTGATCCTCATCAAGCAAGCTCTGGATGACATATTCAACTGCCGACTTTGAGATAACGTTGCAACTGCAAACAAGCATGTCTGAGGACTCTATAATCTGAGTTTTGCCTTCAGGTTATAGGATCACTCTATTATCCAGAGCCTGCGAGTCAAGTTTTCTGAAATCAAAGATGAATAATCGGCATTAACCGTGGGGCAAAAATGGCTCAGAGTGACTTGCAGACCACTTTGACATCAGATGCTGGTGTCATTTGGCAGGAAAGCAAACGATACCAGCACTCCAGAACGGGCTTCACCCAAGTGATTGCGGAATTGCTTTTCAATATCATGCAATCACTTGAGTTCTGGAGAACACATGACCGGCCTCAATTCGGATCTTGCACCGAGGCCTACTCGCCAGCTCCAGCTTCAAGACGATGGGACAACAACGTCAGCAGATCGATGTCCGCCCGTTCGGTCAGGGAGACAAACGTGAATGTCATGGTTTCACGCTGCTCGACCATGGCACCGGGGAACGGCATGTAGACCAGTTCGCGCGATGCAAAGGCAGGCGAGGCTGTGCCGATCTGCCAATTGCTGACGATCTGCGCATCGACAAGATGCTGCACTAAGCCGTCAGCGCCTTCCTTTTGAAACGGGATACCGGCGATCCGGAGATAACTGGTCTTGTCCTCGGCTTGCCGGAAACCGTCGATGAAGCTGGCGGACAGCGTTTGCAATTCTTCGGCGCGTTCAGACGCAGACGTCCCGTGGACATGAGAATGCAGATGATCCGGGCCTCCATGATTATGATCGTGCGGATGAGCATGATCGTGATCATGGTGGTGGTGATGGCCGAGATGTGAATGGCTTTGCCCCATGGTGTTACTCCACATCCGGTCCGGCCGGGATCGAAACCGGCTTGTCGATAATGGATTTGTGCGACCCCATCTTGCCGTGAGAGACGAGTGTGCCCAGCACATCGACGATCACGCGCGTTGCCAGAAGCGCGGTGATGTCGGAGCAATCGTAGGGCGGCGAGACCTCGACGACCTCAAGCCCGCAAA
The DNA here is from genome assembly GCF_000158095.2 of Roseibium alexandrii DFL-11. Lineage (NCBI taxonomy): Bacteria > Pseudomonadati > Pseudomonadota > Alphaproteobacteria > Hyphomicrobiales > Stappiaceae > Roseibium > Roseibium alexandrii. The sequence goes on along the minus strand of NZ_CM011002.1, from coordinate 4,911,741 downwards.
TGCCTTCCTTTGCGACCAGGGAAACCAGTTCCAGCGCTTCCCTGGGCAGGAAACCGCCCGGTTCCGGCCAGCCCGTGCCGGGAACAAATCCGCAGTCGACACTGTCGATGTCAAAGGAAATGTAGACGGCGTCCGCGTCCTTCCAAGCGAGTTCCAAAGCCCGCGCTGCGGTTTCCGCCAAACCGAGTTCCTCAACATCGCGCATCGTAAAGATATTGGTGTTACGTTCGCGGGCGACTTCAACACCTTCGCGCGGAACTTGCCAGCCGCCAATACCAATCTGGACTAGATTGACCGCCGGGACATTGACAAGATCCGTCGCATGGAACCACGGCGTGGTGTGCATGCGTTCATCAAGATCCTTTTCCTGGATATCAATATGCCGGTCGAAATGGACAATGCCGATGCGCTTGGAGGTGCACTGGGCAATGCCTCGAACACACGGGAAGCCGATGGAATGATCGCCGCCAATCATGATCGGCAGCGCACCCGAAGAGGCAACGTGCGACACGGCCCGCGTAATTTGGTCGAAGGTCTTTTCGATATTGGCGGGAATCGTGAAGATATCGCCGACGTCGCACAGGGTCATTTGTTCTCGGAGATCGACACCCATCTCGTAATTGTAAGGCGTGTAGAGCGCGGAGATTTTGCGGACGCCTTGCGGGCCAAACCGGGTTCCCGGCCGGTAGGTGGTGCCACCATCGAATGGAATTCCAATAACCGCCGCATCGTAGGCTCCAACCTGCGTGACGTCTTCGATGTAAGGCGCTTTCAGGAATGTGTTGATGCCGGCATAGTGGGGCAGTTCTCCCCGCGCAAAGGTCGGAATGGACTTATCTGTGAGACTGTCCGAGCCGGTCAGGCCCATACGCAAAGCCCAGGCCTTTTCCTTTTCCCAGGCAGCCGAGGGCAGCATTCCCTCTTTCTCCGCAGCCTTCCAGCCGCGCAGCTGAAGCTTGTCGAAATCAGGATGGTGTTGGCGTTCGGTCTTGGCTCGTTCCAGTAACCCGGCTGCGCGTTGCCAGGTAGACGGACCGTCTGGACGAAAGATGCTCATGGCGTTCCTCAATGCGTCTTTTGTGAAATCTGAATGTCGGGTTTTGGGGCTGATCGGATGGTGCTCGCGATATCGGCAGGTGCATTTTTCTCGCCGCCGGATTGGTCAGAGAGTGGAAGGTCGTAAGTGATGGTTGCGCCATAGGCCTCTGGCGCCTGCGGGTCATGTCTGATCTTGTCGAAAACGAGCAGCCGCGTGCCGAGCTTGAAGGCTTCATGGATGTCGTGGGTCACCATGAAAATCGTCATGCCCGTCTCTTTCCAAAGACCGATCAGAAGATCGTGCATGTCGAGGCGGATACCGGGGTCGAGCGCACCGAACGGCTCATCCAACAGCAGAATGGAGGGCTTCTTGATCAAGGCCTGCGCGATGGCGAGGCGCTGCTGCATCCCCCCGGACAGCTGCGCCGGGTATTTGTCTCTCGCCGCTGCCAGACCGATCCGCTCAAGGACATCTTCAATCTGTTTAACAGCCGTCTTCCGGCGCGCACCTAACAGTTTGCCAAGTCGCGGTGCCTGCTCGAACTCCTGGGCCAGGATCAGGTTTTCGACGACGGTCAGGTGGGTAAAGACCGAGTATTTTTGGAAAACGATGCCGCGATCCGGTGTGGGCTCCTTGGGCAGCAGCATCCCGTCAAGCAGGATTTCTCCATGGGTCGGATGCTCTTGGGAAAGCAGCATCCGCAGGAACGTGGATTTGCCGCAACCGGACGCGCCCACAATCGTGCAAAACGACCCGGCATCCACCTCAAGAGCGATCCGCTCGAGGACGGGATTGCCGTCATAGTATTTCGACAACCCTTGAACGGAGAGTTTTGCAGAGACGGTCATAGCGCGGCACCTCCCATGTGGTTCCACCGGAAGGCCCGCTTGGACAGGAGGAGCAGCAACCGGTCCAGAATAAACGCCAGCAGCGTGATCCAGACGACATATGGAAGGATGACATCCATTGCGAGATAGCGCCGAACCAGGAAAATGCGGTAGCCAAGGCCCGTGGTGGACGCGATCGCCTCTGCAGAAATGAGGAAGATCCAGGCCGGGACGAGCCCGAGGCGCAAGGCCGTGATCAGTTTTGGAAGGACTTGCGGCAACACCAGCCGGGTGATCATCTGCCAGACCGAGGCGCCAAGGGTCTCGGCCTTGATGATCATCTCGCGCGGAATATCCAGCACCGCCTGCGCTGTCGCACGGATCATGACTGGCGCAGTCCCGATCACAATCAGAGCGATCTTCGACACTTCGCCAAGTCCGAATGTTATGAACAGGATCGGCAGGATGGTTATCGGCGGTATGAGTGAAAACGTTGCGATGTAAGGGGCAAGAGCGCTTCGTATGTGCGGAATAAACCCGATACCGATCCCAAAGAATATCGCCAGGAGCGTTGAGACCGCCATTCCGGTTCCGAGGCGCATCAGACTGTCGAAGGTGTCGATCCACAACAACAGATCGCCGGAGCGCCGGTCCGGAACAGCTGCCATCCGCCAGAAAGCCTGCCCCATGCTCTCAAGGGAGGGCAAAAGCTTGTCGGCTGGATTGTCGAGCCGCCTGTAGTGACTGGCAATCGCGTAAGTCACGATCGTCGCCACAAAGGGAAGCAGTCCCAAGGCTACAGCGGCAAACCGCGACGGAGTTCGGTTTATGAGGCGCATGAAGGGATCCGTCTACTCCTTAAACAGGGGCGTCAAAGTCAGAAGGCTACATGTTGTTCGCAATCCCGGACGGCTCGGTACTTAGGTCCGGGATCACGAAGATCGTGGCACTGTCTCTCTTCCTTCGTCATTACCCGGCTCGACCGGGTAATCCATTCCGTGACCTTGCAAAACAGCGAGGCTGATCGGGCGGCGATGCCGCGGCATGGATTGCCGGATCAAGTCCGGCAATGACGAAGTTTGATACACCAGTGCAAGAAAACCCTGCCATCGGGTTATCCGATCACAGCGAACCGCTGGCAGCCATTTCTATGAAGCTCGGATCGAAGCGGAGTTTCACGTTGTTACTGTCGCCATAAACCGTACCGTCGGCAAAGGAGACCCCGACAAACTCCGGACTTGGGGCCCCTTCTCCAAGAATGCCCTTGTCAAACAGGAACTCGGCAACGAATTTCATCGTTTTGGGAAGCTCGGCTGACTTGGAGAACTCCACGGCCTCGGCCGGTGTATAAAACATCTTCGTTGTGGCGAGCTGCGCCTTGTAGCCCGCAAGATCGGTCCCGGAAGCTTCAGCCATCGCGGTCAAGGCTGTTTCATCGCCTTCTGCCATGAGATCCATCACTTCGTACCAGGCACCAGTGAGCGCTTTGCCGAAGGCTGGATTGTCAGCCAGTGTTTCCGTGTTGACCATCATGATGTCGATGATTTCGCCCGGGATACCTGCACTGTCGAACACCTTGGTTGCGTTGGGCTGCGCTTCGATCTCAGACAAAAGCGGATTCCAGGTGACGACCGATGTGACATCCGCCGTTGCATAGGCTGCGATCATGTCGGCGTCCGACGTATTGACGACGGTCAGATCCCTCTCGGTCAGCCCGACGGTATCAAGTGCACGCGCGAGCAGGTAATGAGAAACCGAGAGTTCAACGAGGTTGACCGTCTGCCCCTTGATCTCGGCAAGCTCTGTCTCGTCCTTCAGGATGATCCCGTCATTGCCATTGGAGTAGTCACCGACGATCAGCGCTGTTGTGTCAACACCACCGCCCGCCGGGATGGAGAGCGCATCCATGTTGGTCATGGAACAGCCATCATATTCACCGGCGGTGTACTGATTGATCGATTCCACATAGTCGTTGATCTGCACAATCTCGACATCAATGCCGTATTTGTCGGCCCACTTCTTCATGATGCCACTGTCTTGCAGATAGCCCCAGGGCATCCAGCCGACATAGATTGACCAGCAGACTTTGAAGTCAGTTTTGACTTCCGCCTGAGCAGAAAATGAGAGGGGCATTGAAAGCGCTGCAGCGAGTAGGGAAGCCTTGGCGATTGATTTCAACATCTGTGCGCGTCTCCTGTCTTGGGCCCTGAGAGATCCCGAGGGCTTCCGTCATGAGGTTTTCTGCGCACGTCCGGGAGGAAGGTTCGCGCGCGCGAAACCTCGTGCAGTTGTCTCCCGGGTTTTTGTCCCGCCGTGTCACCGGGCTATGTGAGATCATCGCGATCTGCTTGCCCGGCTTGCACCTCTCGGTCCTGCGTCGTGTGACCGGATCCCTAGGCGCGCTGCACAAGAGAGAACAAAGCAAGGGCGGTGCCAGTTGCAGAAAAATCTAAGATCTATAACAAAAACAGCGCATTAGGCGGATGACAGATCGCATCGCTTCAATGGATCAAATGCTAAAATCCTATGCACGGTTAAAAATCAGGCACATATGAGCGAGAAACAGGCAGAAGAGACAGCGACGGCCCCGTGTCACTTCAAAAACGCGGCAATCTTTTCTTTGACCGTCTCAATATAATTCTTGCGGCTGCCCAGTGTTGAACTGTCCATCTTGTAGTGCGCCAAGTAACGGGTTTTGCATCCCGGTTTGGCAAGCAATTTGATGCCGCGCATGATCGTTTTACGCCCAGGCTCGCCCACCAGCTTGGACACCCACCAACTGGCTCCACAGGTCGTTACGATCGCTATATGGGAAATGTTCTGCATGTTGGGCTGCAGTCCCGTCGTGTCTGTTGGCATAATGAACGTTTCGTGCGGCACCCAGACCCGTTCAAGCCAACCTTTCAACATGGCAGGCAAACCGAACCACCAAGTCGGATAGACAAAGACAATTGCTTCACACCACTTGATGTCAGCCAGATCATCGGCGACGGGGACCGTATTTGCCTGAGGTGTGTGATAGCCGCGCCGCTCCTGTGCGCTCATAACAGGATCAAAGCCTTTGGCATAAAGATCCGTCAACCGGATGTCATGACCGCCCGCCTGGAGCGTCTCGACAACAGCCTTACACAGCGCCGAATTGAAACTTTCTTCGCAAGGATGACAGAAAACCACGAGAACGCGCATGCGTTTGGCCTTTTATATCGTTTTTCGCTGGATCTAGCATTTGAACTGAAACTTGATATCAGGCCCGTTGCAGGCCCGGAAACAGAAACACCTGACCGCTTTCGAAATCATAATCCGGGTTCTCCCAGGCAATCATCTTGCCCGGATTGAGCAATCCCTTCGGGTCGGCTTGTTTTTTGAAGGCGAGCTGGACCGCATCAGTCTGCTTCATCCCCCCCTCTTCAAGCGTATACCGGTGTGGATTGAAAATCGGGCAGCCATTGTCTTCGTGAAGACGAATGATTTCTTCGAGCCGGGCCTCGTTGGAATAGCGGACAATCGGCAGGCCAAAGCATGTGACATTGCCATCAAACCGCACGTATTCGAGATGGCCCGGAACCTCATTTCCAAACATCTCATGCATCTTGCCAACCAGCTCGACCTGGTTGGGAAATGGATAAAGAACCTGGAGATAGGTGATTGATGGATCCACTCTAAGCGCTCGCAAGGTCGTGTGGTTCCACGAAAGCTCGTAAGCAGGCGGGAGGCGTTTCAGATCTTCGTCGGACGCTTTGTCCGACCGATAGAGCACCTCCCCCTTGGACTGCCGCCCCATGAACGCATCGAATGCAGCCATCGCAAAAGGGGCGACCATCAAGACAGCAACGGACTGATCCTTGCGGATAAATTTCTGGTGCCGGAGGAAATAGTCATGAGGAACCGGCGCGGCGACCGGTGCAATGTTCTTCGTCAGCAAACCATCCAGATTGGCCAATTCATCTGAAAACCGCACCGCATCCATGAAGTCGTCAAACCCAACCAAAACATCCACCCAGTCGTAACTGGCGGTCAATGGCATTTCGACTTCGGTGATTATGCCGTTCGTGCCATAGGCGTGCATCACTTTCTGCAGTTCATCGCCCGTCATTTCAAGAACCTGCGGCTCAGCTTCCATCGTGACCACGCGCAAACGAATAACGTTTCCGAGATCCCTCAGGCCACCCCAGTTAATCGACCCAACGCCGCCGGATCCGCCCGCGATAAACCCACCGATCGTCGCGGTCCGGTAGGTTGATGGATGCATCCGCAATTCCTGGCCGGTCTCGGCTCGGGTCGCCGCATCAATATCCGCCATAATGGCCCCAGCCTCGGCAACGACAGATCCGGTGCGCACTTCCTTCACCGCGGTCATATCCGCAAGGCTGAGGACTACCCCGCCCGACAGCGGCATCGCTTGACCATAGTTTCCGGTACCGGCACCGCGTGTCGTAACCGGCACATCAGCTGCAAAGCATGCCTTGAGGATCCGGATGACCTCGTCCTCGGATTTGGGCGTCACGATCAGGTCGCCAGTGACGTTTTCAAGCTGAGCTTTTAACACCGGCGAATACCAGAAAAAATCCCGGCTCTTCTGCTTCACGATTTGCGGGTTGTCCTCGATCTTGATCCCATCGAGATCGGCTATCAAAGCGGCAATGGCGCTCATGGTCAGGAGGTCCCTTTCTGAAGAAGTCGATCGAGCTCACGATAGTCGGGCAAGGCTTGATCAATGCTGCATCCTGCTCTCAACACGCGGCGCGGGCCGGCTGGGCGGGACAGAAGCTCATTCCAGTTCCGCGCATGAAACAGCAAAAGATCCGCGGGCGCACCAACGGCAATTCGACCTGTCGGCAAGCCCATAATACTTGCCGGGGTTTCCGTAACCGCATGGATCCAATCGCCGACGGGATGATCAAGATGCAGGATCCGGGTTGCCTGAGTGTACACTTCAACAAGATCCATATCGCCATACGCATAAAACGGATCGCGCGTGTTATCTGAGGCAACACACACCTGAATGCCGCGTGCGCGCATTTCATGCAGCAATGTCACGCCGCGCTTGCGCGGTGTCCGGCCTTGCGTCCGGTCCTGCAAATACATGTTGCACATCGGCAGCGAGACAACTGAAATCCCAGCTTCCGCGACCAAGTCCAGAGTGTTGGAAATGTCGTCATCGGAGTGCACAGACAAGGAGCAGCAGTGACCACAAAGGATCTTGCCATCGAACCCCAAGCGCAGCGCGACTTCGGCGATCCGGCGTAAAGTGTCCGCCGCCGGATCAAGCGTTTCATCGACATGAAAATCAAGATCCAGCCCGCGATCCATTGCCGCTTTAAAAACGGATTCCAGATGCTGATCCACATCCGGCACCATATATGTAACGGCCCCCAAGACCCCGCTGGCAGCTGAGACACGATCGGCAATGCTGTGAAGGTACCCATTGTCCTCGGCCAGCCGGTCAATGCCGAACAGGCACACACCTTGAAGCTCAATGCGCCCGGCCCACTCAGAGCGTATTTCGATAAAGATCGGCCACGTGATGTCATCTTGAGGAGGAAGACTGTCTAGGTGGGTCCGGATTGCGCCGGTCCCATGGGCATAGGCACACTTTAGTGAGAAATCCATCCGGGCCCTGACATCCTCGGCGCACCAGTAAGCGCTCCGGTCTCTTCCCACCGCTTGAAGTGCACCCTGAAAGGTCCCGTCCGGATTGGGCTCGCGCGGCCAGATATGCCCCTTGTCCAGATGAGTGTGCACATCCACCAGCGTCGGCAGGACAAGCCCGCCCTCGAGATCAAGACCGCCCGCGCCTTCCGGCAGCGTCCCAGCTGGAGCAATCTGTGCGAGCTTTCCATTCTCGAACACGATGTCACGAGCCGTCAGATCCGAAACCGAGGTTTGCTGCAAACCCTTCAGAAGACATGCCGGCACAGTCGCATTTCTGATGATGCCGGTCCCTTTATACCCGGCGCCCCACCCCGGCTTCATCTACATCTCCCGCTTCAATGCGCTTTCGTGCCACTTGCGCAGAAGCAGATGCGAAAGAAGGTTCATGGAAAGGAATATCAATACACCGGTCACGGAAATCAGGATCAGCGCAGCAAACATGCGCGGCATGTTTAGACGATAGCTCGCTTCAAGGATTTGGTTGGCAAGACCAGATCCGGACCCCGCTGACCCGGCAACAAATTCTGCGACAATGGCGCCGATCAAGGACAAACCACCGGCAATTTTCAAACCGCCCAAGAAGTACGGCATGGACGCGGGCAGCCTCAAGAAGCGCAGAGTTTGCCACCGGCTGGCGCCATAAAGGCGGAACAGGTTCTGGAGGTTATGATCGGCGGAATTCAAACCCAGGGTCGTGTTGGAAAGAATTGGAAAAAACGCAACAATCCACGCACAGATCAAAAGCCCTGCGGTAATTGAATCCACGTAGATGAGAATCAAAGGCGCAATCGCGATGATCGGTGTGACCTGCAATATGACCGCAAACGGGAAAAAGGAAATCTCGATCCACTTGGACTGAGTGAAGAGGACTGCCAATCCAAGCCCACCGAGCGTGGCAATCAGAAGAGCCCCGAACGTGATCTTGAGCGTGTTGATCAAAGCAATGCTCAAGATACCCCAATCAGCAAGAAGCGTTTCAAAAACGAGCCCCGGGCGCGGAAGGATATAGTGGGGTATCTCATTCCAGACGCACAACCGGTCCCAAAAATACACCGACAAAACGAGGATAACGATCGGTAGGACCCAACGGCCGATAGCCTCCCGCCGTGCCGCGCGCGCCCGTTTTAGCTCCTCCGCATCAAGTGGAACAGACTGCGGGGCAGGTGCAATGGCGCGCTTGTCGGCAATGTCGAGAGTCATGATCTGCTGCCGCCTTTGCTCGGCTTGTATCGGGACAGACACATCAAAGATGGTCTCCCACTATCATTGCTTTGTGCAGCGCATCCGAAACATCCCGGCAAAATCCGGCATAAACGGAAGAAGTCCGGAAGGCTTCATCTCTCGGATAAGGCGCGTCGATTGCCATGTCGTTGACCACACGGCCAGGCCGCGCCGCCATCACCACGATCCGGTTGGACAGGTAGACGGACTCGAATACCGAGTGTGTAACGAAGATGACCGTCCACCCGAAGGTTTCCCAAAGGCGTAAAAGATCATTGTTCAGCTTGAAGCGCGTGATCTCGTCAAGCGCAGCAAAGGGCTCATCCATCAAGAGCAATTTGGGCTTTGTAACCAGCGCACGGGCAATCGAGACCCGCATTTTCATGCCGCCAGACAGCTCACGCGGATAACTATCCGCGAATTGCTCCAGCCCGACACCCTGCAAGGCTTCCATAACCCGGTCATACGCCGCTTTTTTGGAAACTCCCTTCAAGCGGAGCGGCAGCCAGACATTGCCAAAAACCGTTGCCCACGGCATCAGCGTCGGCTCCTGGAACACGAAACTGAGCTCATGCTCTTTTTGTTTGCTTTCTTCGAGCGGCCATTCGACCCGTCCAGTCGTTGGACCGGTCAGGCTGGTGATGATCCGCAAGGCCGTCGACTTTCCGCATCCGGAGGGCCCGAGCAGCGAAACGAATTCCCCTTGGCGTATGTCGAGCGACATGTTGTTGAGCGCGACAGTTCCGTTGGAAAAGGTTTTTGAAATGCCCTTCAACGAAACGACCGACGAACTCGAAACGATATCTGATTGCATGTTTGTATTTACCATGGCCGTCATTGCATCAATCTCCGGCCATGGTTGCAACATTCCTATGAAACACGAAACAGGTCCGCCTCAGTTTCCAGCAAGTTCTTTCTTGAGATCCACTCCGACCCCTTGGTTGACGAACTGAAGCGTGTACGACTTGGTGTAATCGACATCTCCATTCACCACACCGGCAGCGACCATCTTCTCAAAGAAGGATTTGTTGCGCTCGTCGGTCATCGCACCAATCCCCATCGTGAGCGCATCCCCACTGTCCACGATGCCGTAAGACTTAAGCTTGTCGATGGAGAACGCCAGCTGGCCGTCGGTCATGCCCGGATTGTCTTTTTTGATCAGCTCCAAGGCTTTGGAGTTATCTCCATAAAGGAAATTGACCCAACCGATGGCAGACCCATCGACGAAACACTTAACAACTTCAGGCTTGGTTTCGATGAGGTCGAGCCGGGTCTCAACTGTGGTGGAATATGTGTCGTACCCATAGTCCGCGATCAGGAAAATGTTGGGTTCAAACCCGCCCTCGGTCTCAATCGCATAGGGCTCAGAGGTGATGTAGCCCTGCTGGCCGAGCTTCTTGTCCGCAAGGAACGGTGCAGAATTGTAGGTATAGGGCCGAACCTGCTCATCCTTGAAGCCGAACTCAGCTTTCATCCATTGAAAATAGGAATTGAGGCCACCCTTACCAATGAGGAGATTGATATCCTTCAGGCTTTCCCATGTGTCGAGACCCTGATCCGGATGGGTCATCAGGATTTGCGGCTCTTTCTGGAAGTGCGCAGCCACCACAGCTGTCGGAATGCCCTGCTCAACGGCGGAGAACGCTTGCAGCATATTGCCGCCCATCAGGAAATCAATCTTGCCGACAGGCAACAAAATACGATTGTTTGCCTGAGGTCCGCCGGGCTTGATTTCCACTTCGATCCCGCAGGCTTCATAAGTGCCATCGGCAACAGCCTGATAGTATCCGCCATGCTCGGCCTGAGCGACCCAGTTGGTTCCGAATGTCACTTTCTCTAGCGCGTGAGCGCTTGTCGACGCCATGACGGCAAGCGTTGCAAGTCCAATATTTCGAGACAAATCCATTTCCGCGTTCCCCGTTTTCAACACACACCACGCAGGTCAATCCGCCCACCACAGGCCGAATGCTCTGCCGCTGTGCTCGAAAGCCCTGAGAGCGGAACAGGCAAGAAGTGAGCCTCTACATTAAGATCATGGCCCGCTTAAATTGCTACCAGGAAATTTGCTCCCGGCAGCAAAATTAGACTTGCATATATCCCACAGCCTGTCAGCTCAAAAAATAGACATGCTTTCAATTTATGCAGAAGCTTGCAAATTGCGCAGAGCGGGAAATTGCCTCTGCGCGGGCCTCGGGATAGGCTCCTGCGCAATTCCTCAAGGAGAAAAATGTTGAAGACAACACACACACCGCCGGACATTCGGCGGCCGTTTGCACGTTACAGTCACGCCGTAGAGGTTCCATCCGGCCAACGCGTTTTGTTTGCCTCTGGCCAACTCGGCATTGATGCCGACGATCAAATTCCAAGCGATGTTGAGGGCCAGACAGCGCTCTGTTTTGTAAACATTCGGGCAATTCTGGCATCAGCTGGCATGACCTTGACAGATATTGTTCGGATCAACGCTTATGTGACGGGCCGGGAACACTTGCCGGGCTACATGAAAACCAGAGATCAATTCATCACTGACCCGCCACCAGCATCCACGCTTATGATTGTGTCTGGATTTGCACGCGAAGAGTTCGTTGTTGAAATTGAAGTTATTGCTGCCGCAGACTAAATCTTTGCCGCATCATGAATTTTTTGGAGACTAGCAGCATGCTGCCGAAACCCTACTGGCAAGATATGACGACAACGGATTTCGATCATCCAGAGGTCAAGGATTGGATCGCCGTTCTGCCAGTTGCAGCGATAGAGCAGCATGGGCCGCATCTCCCGGTCTATACCGACACCGCAATCGCCGAAGGGCAAATCCAGCGGGTCATAGAATTGCTCCCAGACGATGTTCCGGCCAGCTTCTTGCCGGTCCAGGCGATCGGCAAATCCAATGAACACATTTCATCCGCCGGAACGCTGACAATGACCTGGGAAACAGCATTGCAGGCCTGGCTTGAGCTTGGCGACAGCATCCTCAGAGCCGGTGTGCGCAAGGTCGTTGTGGTCAACTCTCACGGCGGCAACGTTCCCCTGATTGGCATTCTAACCCGCGAATTGCGTGTCCGGCACAATATGCTGGCCGTCGGAACGGCGTGGGCCAGCTTTGGGCAGCCCGAAGGCGTGTTCTCAGATCATGAGCTGACCTTCGGCATCCATGGCGGAGACGTCGAGACTTCAATCATGCTGCACCTCCGGCCTGACCTCGTAAACATGGACAAGGCTCGGAACTTCAGATCTTCACAGGAGGACTTGGCTTCCAAGTTCAAGCACCTTCGAGCGCACGGCCCTCATGCTTTTGGCTGGAAGGCTCAAGACCTCAATCCGGCTGGAACGGTTGGGGACGCCTCAATCGCAACCGCAGAAAAGGGTAAAGCGTCGCTAGATCACGCTGCAAGAGGATTTGTTGAACTGTTGCAGGACGTGCATGCCTTTGACTTGGCGCATTTCGATTAAGGCCTGGCCTCCACCATCTCATCCACACAGCTTGCTGATTGCCAGATGCAGTTTTTGATAATCCCGTTTTGCAGGTTTCCGCTCCTCAAAAAACACCCGCATCCCAACACCTTCAATCAGATCCAAGACAAACTCAGCCGCATCACGATCCGAAAGATAATTCTCAGCCATCTCGCTATTTCTCAGCCGGCCGAGCAGCCCCTCTAAACCTGCCAGAAGCTTCTCACGGTTTTCCATGAATCCGACAGTTATTTCCGGCTGCCGGATGGCTTCTGCCAGAATTTCAAGCGTCAACGCCGCATGGCTGGGGGCGCTGCACGTCTTCAAGTATGCTTTCAAAAATTGATCAAGCGCCTTGTGCGGATCCTTGCTGTTTTTCTCAAACATAGATCCAAAGCCATCGATTTGCGCCGCTTCGAGACTGGCAATTTCAGCAATGATCTCAGTCTTTCCGGGGAAGTGATTGTAGATATTTCCCAAGGAAACCCCCGCGCTGCGAGCGATGTCCCGAATGCTGGTTTGGTGAAACCCTTTCGCAATAAAACACGCGGCTGCAACCTCCACGATGTGTTTCCGCCGCGCATTTGTCGTCTCTTCCCGGGTTGGTTTTTCACTCATTCCTGTATTGGCTCCATTGCATTTCTCCAAAATCCGATTATGTAATTCAACGAACGAACGTTCACTCGATTTTCAATTCGAAACAAACTTGTTTGTAAGCGACCTCTCAAAACTGAATTCGAGCAACTTTAGGGAAATGACCGTAAAATGCGGATGGCGATTGATCTAGCTCATATCTTCCAGATGTTCAGGGCGAAAATCGCAATCACCTGGACGATTGTATTTGCTGAAAACTGCCTGATTGCCCTGATCCCGTTGTTGATCGGTCTTTCAATTGACGGCTTGCTTGCGGGCCGGGTTTCCGAACTCGGCTGGATGATGGCCGTATTGTGTGGCCTTTGTTTCCTGGCTGTCGGACGCCGGATTTACGACACCCGTGCCTACGGCACAATACGGCTGCATCTTGGAGATGAACTCCATCAGCGATGCTCCTCATTGCATGTTTCGAGGCGAAATGCCCGGATCGACATGTCACGCGAACTGGTCGACTTTTTGGAGCATGAAGCCCCACAACTGATCGCAGCGCTCATACAACTGGGCGTAAGCCTAACCATCCTGACCTATTTCGATATGTCGCTCGGCCTCTCATCGCTGTTGGTGCTGACCGGGATGCTTCTGGTTTACGCCTGCTTTCACAGACGCTTTTACAACAAAAACCGTCAACTCAACGAGCAGCGCGAACAGCAAGTAGACGTCCTCACACGGGGCGAGCGGCTCGGCATCTTCCGTCACCTGCGCGCCCTGCGCCGGCATGAAGTCGCGATTTCGGATACCGAGGCATTTGTTTATGGCGGCATTTTCCTGCTTCAGGTCGGTTTCATCGTTTTCAATCTCTACCAGGCAGCAGGGCTGGCCGGCATTACCGCAGGACGCATCTTTTCAATCGCAAGCTACTCTTGGGAATTTGTGGAAGCGGCCCTCACCCTTCCAATCGCTCTGCAAAGCTGGTCCCGATTGAGCGAAATAACGCGCAGGATCAACTCAAACGGAGACCTTTCCCTTGGCTAAGTTCCCGTTTCAATCCCCACCAGGCATTGGCACCTGTACGGCGGCCGGGCGTTGCCAAGCTATCAAAATGCCAACGCAGCCGATCGGAAAAACTGCGTCAAAAAAGGCCGGCAAATCATGAGAAAAGGCATCTGGATTGCGCTTGCCTTCATGGCATTACTTGCCGTTGCTGGAGTGGTGAGCGGGCTGGAAGACACAGCTGATGTAAATTTGACATCAGCCCCTCAACCGCTCCCTCCAGTAACTGTAGTGGATGCGGTTATTGGCACTCATGCCGGCGCAATCACGGTGTTCGCAGAGGTTGCTCCGCGCTGGCAAGTCGATTTGCGGCCCCGTATCTCAGGTGTTGTCAGCAATCAAGCGCCCCTCGCTCTCGCCGGGGCCCGGGTATCGAAGGGTGACGTCCTCCTGCAATTGGAAGATGCCCCCTATGTAGCCAACCTAGCCGATGCGCGATCGGTCTACGAAAGCTCGAAGCTTGATCTTCGACAGGCACAAAACAAGCACCACATCGCCATGAAGGACTGGACGGCTGCCAAACCCGGAGAGACACCCCCGGAGATGGCCGTTCACCTTCCGCAAGTTCGTGTTGCCGAACGCGCCTTGAAAGCAACAGAGGCGCGCGTCGCTGCATCCGAATATGACCTGCGCTCCACAACTCTGCGGGCCCCCTTTGACGGTATCGTGACCCGGCGCAACGCCAGCCCCGGCGCAACGGTCAATGACGGGGATATTCTCTTTCAGATCCTGGACGACAGCCTGCTGGATACTCAAGCATCGGTGAGCGCGCATGAGTGGGCACTATTGTCCAAGGACTGGTCTGACCTAGCCATAGGTGTGTTTGATGAGCGTGGCGTAAAAATCGGCACTGCAGGAATTCGGGAGAGCGGCGGCTTCCTGGATCCGCAATCGCGGAAACATCAGCTTTTTCTGGAGGTGAAACCTTTGGAAGAGGGGCGCATTCTACCTGGAGCTTTTGTGGAGTTGCACCTGCCTGTCCGCCCTATCGGAAACACCCTCCGCATCCCCGAAAGCGCACTCACCCAGAATGGTTTCGTTTGGCATGTTGATCGCGGTAATCGGCTGCAACGCTTCGCGGCACAGTCTCTTTTCCGCGATACAGGAGAAGTCGTGGTCGCGGCACCGGAAGAGCTCGCGCAAGAAACCGGCCTCCGGATCGTTGCGTTTCCGATGAGCGCGTTTTTGCCCGGACGAAAGGTTGCACCGATGGATCTGGAGCAAAGCAAATGACTTGGCTCACAAACTGGTTCATCCGCAATCCCGTCGCTGCCAATCTTTTGATGGTTTTCATCCTCTTTGCTGGCATCACATCTGTCTTTACCGTGCGAATTGAGGGCTTCCCCAAGATCCCGGCCGACACGGTTACGGTGGCAACATCCTTGCCAAATGCGCACACCGCGCAGGTGGATGAGCAGATCACGCGAAAAGTTGAGAAGGCTGTCGAGGGTCTGGAGGGGATGAAATCGATCAAGTCTCAATCTCAGCCCGGCCTCTCAGTGGTTTCGATCCAGAAAACCGATGGCACAAAACTCCCCAAACTTCTCGACGACGTTCGGTTGAGAATCGATGGCATCTACGATTTGCCAAAGGATGCCCGGCGACCTGTGATCGAAACGAATGACTTCGACCTTCCCGCGCTCTACATCCAGATCTACGGAGACATTGACCTTAAATCCCTACAAAAGATTGCCCGCGACCTGCGCGCCGATCTTTTGGCAAGCCCTGAAATTACCAGGGTCAAGGATTGGGGACTTCGGACGCAGGAAATCTCGATCGAATTCACCCCGGGCACGCTGCAACGTCATAATTTGACGATTGCAGACGTCATGGAACGCATTCAACAATCGTCTCTTTTCTTCCAAGGCGGAACGCTGAGAACAGCGGGCGGTGACATCACCCTGCGCGCAGACAGTCAGGCTTATTCTGTTCGCGACTTCGAAAAGATCCCCGTTGCGACATGGCCAGATGGAACAACCACATCGCTCGGTGAGCTCGCGACCATTACAGACGGTTTCGACGAAACTCCGATCGAGACACGTTTCAACCAAAGACCCTCTGTGGGGATGGAAGTGCTGATCGGGCGCAAGGACAATCTTTTGCAAGTTTCGGATGCTGCAGAAACTATTGTTGCAGAGGCGCGAAGAAGCTTGCCTAAAGGCGTAAAGATTGCCATTTGGGGCAACTCTCGCGACTACATTGCGGACAGGCTTCAACTCTTATCCAGCAGCGCTGTCCAGGGCTTGATCCTTGTGGCGCTGATGCTATCGCTGTTCCTGAACGTGCGGCTTGCCTTCTGGGTCGCAATGGGCATTCCGATCTCTTTGGCTGGTGCCTTCGCGCTGGCTACAAGCGGATGGGTCGACTATTCGCTCAATGACATTACGACTTTCGGCTTTATCATCGTGCTCGGTATCTTGGTCGACGACGCTGTGGTTGTTGGCGAAAGTGTGCACGAGCAGCGGAAGACATTCGCCGATCCGATCAAGGGCACCGCTGCCGGCGTGGAAAAAGTGTCCGTTGCAACAGTCTTCGGTGTGCTGACCACAGTTGCCGCGTTCTTTCCGCTCCTTCTTATTACAAGCCCCTTGGGCAAGGTTCTTGCGGGATTTGCAGGCGTTGTCATTCTGGCGCTGCTGTTTTCCCTTGTTGAAAGCAAGCTCATCCTGCCAGCGCACTTGGCGCATATAAAATCATCGACCTCGCATCCAACAGGATGGGCTGCACGCGGCTGGAGCTGGCTTCAAAAAGGCGCCAAGGCCGGATTGCTGGGCTTCCGGGACCGGATCTACGCCCCGATACTAAGATGGGCACTTGTAAATCGTTACGCTGTTTTGATCACATTTGTCGCCGTGGCGGCCTTGGTTTTCGGTCTCATGGCGAAAGGTCAGATCAAATCTGCGTTCTTCCCGAACGTGCCGGGCCAAGTGATCTCGGTGTCCCTTCAAATGGATCAGCGAGCACCGGCTCCACTCACCCGGAAAACCGTTGCGCTTCTTGAAGACGCTGCTGTTGCGCTCAACCAGGATCCGGAGCTGATCACGGCCAATGGCAATGGAGCCGTCGCGCATGTGTTTGCGTTTGTCACCAGCGCGACAACGGCTGAGCTCTATATGGAAGTGATACCGTCTGCCGACCGCCCTCACCTGACCACCAGCGACATCCTGGAAGCATGGAAGTCCCGGGTTGCCCCTCTGGAAGGTGTCTCGGAAATCACCTTTTCGGCATTTGAAGATTTTGGCGGAGGTTTCCAGATCCGGCTCATGGCGAAAGATCGGCAAGTGCTGGAGGCAGCCAGTCTGGAGGTCCGTGACCGGCTTGAGCGCATTAGCGGAGTTTCCAACACCCGGGACAGTCTGCTGACCGGTCAACCTGAGCTGCGGTTACGCCTGAAGCCAGAGGCACGGTCGTTGGGCTTTACTTCCGAAAGCCTGGCGCGCCAGATCGGATATGCTTTCGGCGGCGGAGAAGCTCAGCGGATACAGAGGGGTGATGCCGAAGTCCGTGTGGTCGTCCGCAACGCATTAACCGCGCGGGATCGCATTGAAGACCTGATGGAGATGCAGCTAAAAAGCGCGAAAGGCCAGTGGATCCCTCTCTCGACTGTGGCTGAAATCACGCCCAGCTATGTTCCGGACCAAATCAAAAGGCGTAACGGCGCCTTGGTTACGACCGTTATGGCGGACATCAACCGGGACATCGCAGCGCCTGAAGAAGTTGCGGAAACGATCTTCGGGGACTTTTCTCAAAACCTTGAAACCAAGTACCCTGGCCTCAAAGTCGATGCGGGCGGTGAGTTGGAAGAAATCGGTGAGATGCGCGGCGGGCTCTTGCGCGCCTTTCTAATCGCCGGTCTCCTGATTTACATCTTGATGGCAGTGCCGCTGAAATCCTACTGGAAGCCGGTCATTATCATGTCTGTTATTCCATTTGGTTTTGTTGGTGCGGTTCTCGGGCACGCAGTTATGGATCTGCCATTCTCATTGCTGTCGTTTTTTGGCGTGCTCGCCTTGATTGGGGTCGTGGTCAACGATTCTCTGGTGATGATGACCCACTACGTGCAGGCTCGCGAGGAAGGTGCCGATCATGAAGATGCAGTCTTCAACTGTGGCGTTGCACGTTTTCAGGCCATTTTCCTCACTACGGCGACAACAGTCGTTGGCCTCGCACCTCTTATGAGCGAGATGTCCGAACAGGCCCGCTACTTGATACCAGCCGCTGTCTCCCTCGCTTACGGAGAAGTCTTCGCGACAATCATCACCCTCATACTCATCCCGGTATTGTTGTCCATTGGCAACGACATCCGCAAGCTGTTGAGCACGGCCAACGGCCTCAGAAGACCAAAACACAGCCTCACGAAAAGCACAGCTATCGCGACAACAAATCACTGAGACGGCTCAAGAAGTAACCCAAGAGTGTGTCTCAATTTGTGCGCACCCAGCCAATTTCACGGCTGATGTACAAGTGGCTTTCGCGCACTCTTGGTCGCATCGGCAATGGAAACAACAAAGACGCTGCGTCATGTCGGAAAATGCATAATTTGAACCACTTCGTAGATCTACTTAACTCTTGACTCCCACCAGTCATAGGGGTCTGTTACCGCCAGGATGCCGCAGGGTGGCTGGCGTTTAATGCCAACTGAACAATAGCCTTGCGAGTAAGTCCGTACAGGCAAACTGGGGATCATCATAAGATCACGCCGGGAAACGGCCCCAGTGACAACCGAAGGGGAAAAATATGACGAAGACTTTCCTGAAATTGACTGCTGCAAGTGTGGCCCTTTGTGCCGGGCTGAGCGCAGCAAACGCTGAAACGCTTCGCTGGGCGCGTGCTGGCGACTCTCTCACTCTGGACCCGCATGCTCAGAACGAGGGCCCGACCCACACGCTTGCGCACCAGATGTATGAGCCGCTCCTGCAGCGCGACATGGAAGCACAGATCATTCCGGCACTCGCAACCAGCTGGGAGCCGACCGAAGATCCGACCGTTTGGGAATTCAAACTCCGTGAAGGCGTGAAGTTCCATGGCGGCGAAGACTTCACCGCCGATGACGTTGTCTTCTCATTCAAGCGCGCAATGATGCCGACATCAGCGATGAAAGAATTGCTGAACTCCATCAAGGATGTGCGCAAGGTCGACGATTACACTGTCCATTTCGAGACAGACGGCCCGAACCCGCTTCTGCCGAACAACATGACAAACCTGTTCATCATGGATTCCGGCTGGGCAACCGACAACGGCTGCGAAGCACCGCAAGACATTGCAAATGGCGGTGACAATCCGTGCGTGCGCGCTGTAAACGGAACGGGCGCATTTGTCCTTGAAAGCCGCAAACAGGATTCCGAAACAATCCTGAAGCAGAACCCGAACTACTGGGGCAAAGGCGAGTTCCCGCTGGAAGTCACTGAAATCATTTACACCCCTATCCAGGAAGGCGCGACCCGCGTGTCCGCTCTTCTGTCTGGTGAAGTGGACCTGATTCAGGACGTTCCAGTACAGGATTTGCCGATCGTTGAGCGGACCGATGGCCTGAAGCTCAACACTGCAGCTCAGAACCGGACGATCTTCTTCGGTATGAACCAGGGCGCTGACGATCTTGCCAGCGACACGGTCGACGGCAAAAACCCGCTCGCTGACAACCGCGTTCGTGAAGCAATGAACATCGCTCTCAACCGGGATGCGATCAAGAAGATCGTCATGCGCGATCAGTCTGCTCCGACCGGTGTGATCATGCCCCCGTTCGTAAACGGCTGGACGGAAGCACTGGACGGATATCCGGAATATGACGTTGCGAAAGCAAAGGCATTGATGGAAGAGGCTGGCTACGGCGACGGTTTCGGCCTAACCCTGAACTGCCCGAACGACCGTTATGTCAATGACGAAGGCATCTGTCAGGCTGCCGTTGGGATGCTCGGCCAGATCGGCGTCAAGGTTAACCTCGACGCAAAGCCGAAGGCACAGCACTTCCCGCTGATCCAGAACAAGGAAACAGACTTCTACATGCTCGGCTGGGGCGTTCCGACGTTCGATTCCGAGTACATCTTCAACTTCCTGACGCACACCACGACCGACAAGCTCGGCTCCTGGAATGCAACCGGCTACTCCAACCCGGATCTGGATGCGAAAATCAAAAGCCTCGCATCTGAAACAGATCAGGAAGTCCGTAACGCCACGATTGCTGAAATCTGGGATACGGTGAAATCTGAGAACCTGTACCTGCCGATCCACAACCAGGTCCTGAACTGGGGCATGGCTGACAAGATCAACTTCGCAGTACAGCCGGAAGACCAGCCGCACTTTAAGTTCCTGACTTTTAACTAAGTCTCGCGCTCTCACCACCGTACCGTTTGAAGTTCATTCGGTACGGTGGTGATGTTTTTAGCTTGTCAGCCAAATGAGTTTTACGGCTTTTCCCACCAGCATCACTGTTGAAACAATGGAAAAACGGTAGACTCTGCGCATCGCGCAAGTATAAGCACGTCCTTATCGGAAGACTTAGCAGACTGTCGCGGACGCCACAGTCTCTCGATTGGCTTGAAAAATGCTCGCATTCATCATTCGCCGCCTCGGCCAGGCACTTCTAGTCCTGATGGCCGTCGGTTTTGTTTCATTTGCCATGTTCAAATTCATGGGCGACCCCGTGGAGAGCATGCTTGGTCAGGAAGCGACAGCTGCCGACCGCGCGGAACTTGAGGAGCGGCTCGGACTGAATGATCCGATCATCGTTCAATATGTCCGCTACTTCCAACGAGCCATGTCCGGCGACTTTGGCGTTTCGTACCGCGTGGGCCTGCCGGTCGGTGAAGTGATCCTGGAACGCCTCCCCGCAACGCTCGAGTTGGCCTTCTTATCAGGCGTAATTGCGATATCACTGGGCTTCATGTTGGGGGTCTATACAGCCATCCGACGAGATGGCTATGTCGCAAACTTCATCATGACAGCTTCTCTGATCGGCGTTTCGCTTCCAACCTTCCTGATCGGCGTTTTCCTGATCTGGCTGTTCGCGGTTAATCTTGGCTGGCTCCCCTCCTTCGGGCGCGGTGACACCCGCAGCCTGTTCGGGGTCGACCTGGCTATTCTGACCGTCGACGGGCTGAAATCCATGATCTTGCCGGCGATCACCCTTGGTCTTTATCAGATGACCTTGATCATGCGTTTGGTGCGCTCAGAAATGCTTGAGGTCTTGAGAACAGACTACATCCGTTTTGCAAGAGCCCGCGGACTGAGCCAGAAGACTGTCAATTTCGGTCATGCCATGAAGAACACCATGGTTCCGGTTATTACCGTGACCGGACTTCAGTTCGGTTCGATTGTCGCCTTTGCAATCATCACGGAAAGCGTGTTCCAGTGGCCAGGTGTTGGCCTTCTCTTCATCAATGCGGTCAACTTTGTCGATATCCCGGTCATGTCAGCGTATCTGCTGCTCGTTGCCGTCATTTTCGTGACCATCAACCTGATCGTCGACCTGCTCTATTTCACCATCGACCCGCGTCTCAGTGTGGGCAACAACTGAGGACAAGAGGCATCATGGAAACCCAAACTCCCAAGGGCGCCAGTGCCCGTCCGGAATTCACAGAAACGGTCGCCACATCGACCTGGCAACGTTGGCTGGATTCCGATATCTGGCATTCCTATAAGTCCAAACCGGTGATCGTCGTTTCGTCACTCGTGTTTGTTACGCTTGTGCTCGGAGCCATCTTCTCTCCGTTTTTGTCGCCTTACACACCATTTGACCCATCCAGTCTCAACCTGATGAATGGCTTCACCAAGCCCATGTCATCAAACGACTTCACGGGTGACTACTTCTTTCTTGGTACCGATGATCAAGGTCGCGACGTATTCTCAACCATTCTCTTCGGTTTGCGCATTTCCCTGTTCGTGGGCCTGGTTGCGGTACTGTTCGCTATGACCCTCGGGGTCATTCTTGGCCTTCTGTCCGGATATGTCGGTGGATGGGTTGACGGTGTCATTATGCGTATTGCCGACATCCAGATGACGTTCCCGTCCATTATGGTTGCCATGCTGCTCTATGGTATCGGCAAGGGCCTGATCCCGCCGGATCTGCGGGATGAAATGGCCATCTGGGTCTTGATCATCTCCATTGGTCTTTCTGAATGGGTACAGTTTGCCCGGACCGTCCGCGGTGCCACCATGGTAGAGCGGCAGAAGGAATATGTTCAGGCAGGTCACCTCATCGGCCTTAAGCGCTGGAGCATCATGGTCCGCCACATTCTCCCGAATGTCACCGGACCGATACTCGTGATCGCAACGATCAGCTTGGCACTGGCCATCATCGCAGAAGCCACTTTGAGCTTCCTTGGTGTCGGCGCGCCAAAAACTCAGCCTTCTCTTGGCACGCTGATCAACGTCGGCCGGCAGTACATCCTCTCCGGTGAATGGTGGATACTGCTGTTCCCGTCTCTCACCCTTCTGGCCCTTGCGCTTTCCGTGAACCTTTTCGGCGACTGGCTGCGCGATGTGTTGAACCCGAAATTGCGATAATCCAGTGTCAGATACTCCACTTCTTAAAGTCTCCGACCTCATCGTCGAGTTTCCGACCCGCAATGGCGTGTTGCGTCCCGTCGACCGGGTTGGGTTCGAAGTCCGCGCCGGCGAGATCCTGGGTCTCGTTGGTGAGAGCGGCGCCGGCAAATCAATGTGCGGCTCTGCCATCATCGGCCTGATTGACCGTCCGGGCCGGATCAGCGGTGGTGAAATTCACCTCGATGGTGAGCGCATCGACAATCTTCCCGAAGAGCGCATGCGCCGTATCCGGGGCAAGAAGATCGCGATGGTCTTCCAAGACCCGCTGACCAGCCTCAATCCGTTGATGACGGTAGGCCAGCAGCTGATCCAAACCATCCGGACCCACCTGGCCCTCTCCCAAAACGATGCTCGAGCAAAGGCCATTGCGCTGCTCGAAGAAGTGGGCATTCCGGCTGCGGCGACACGGATTGACGCTTACCCGCACCAATTCTCCGGGGGCATGCGCCAGCGCGTGGTGATTTCACTCGCCCTGGCGGCGGAGCCGGAACTCATCATTGCGGACGAACCAACGACAGCGCTTGATGTATCCGTTCAAGCGCAGATCATGGCGCTGCTGAAGCGCCTCTGCCGGGAACGTGGGACCGCGGTAATTCTGATCACGCACGACATGGGCGTGATCGCGGAAACAACAGACCGCGTTGCTGTTCTTTATGCAGGCCGGATCGCGGAAATAGGGCCGACCCGGAACGTTTTGAGCGCGCCATCGCACCCCTACACTGTCGGCTTGATGGCCTCCACACCATCGACAACCGGATCGTTACAAACGCTCAGCCAAATCCCCGGCTCCATGCCGAATCTTCGGGCTATTCCGAAAGGTTGCGCGTTTAATCAGCGGTGCACCAAAGCCATTTCGGCCTGTTTCAACGACATTCCGGTTCTCGAACCAGTGAATGGCAGTGAAGTCGCCTGCTGGCTCTACGACCCGGCCTACAAACAAATCGAAAAAGAAATCTCCGGAGCGTCTGAATGACCGGCGACACCCCTTTGATCAGTGCGCGGAGCCTGGGCGCAGTTTTTGACGTGTCCAAGCCATGGCTGAACCGGATGCTGGCGATGGAATCCAAGCGATTTCTGACGGCAGTCGACACCGTTGATTTCGACATACCGAAGGGCAAGACTTTTGCTCTGGTGGGTGAGAGTGGATCGGGTAAATCAACGATTGGCCGGATGATCGTTGGTTTGCAAAAACCAACCAGCGGTCAGGTTTTGATCGACGGCGAAGATTTCTTCGCCATCAAGGATCAGAAGCGCAAGCTGGCCATGCGGCGCCGCATCCAGATGATCTTCCAGAGCCCGTACGCCTCGCTCAACCCGCGCTGGCGGGTTCGCCATATCATCGGTGAACCGATCCGGGCCTTTGAGCTGATGCCAGCAGGCGAAGTCGACAAACGGGTCGCAGAATTGCTCGATCAGGTGGGTCTCGCGAAGTCCGATGGCGAGAAGTTCCCGCACGAGTTTTCCGGCGGCCAGCGGCAGCGGATCGCGATCGCCCGTGCGCTTGCATCCAATCCGGAATTCATCGTCTGCGACGAACCGACCTCCGCGCTTGATGTGTCCGTGCAAAGTCAGGTCTTGAACCTGATGAAGACATTGCAGCGGGAACTCGGCCTGACTTACCTCTTCATCAGTCACGATCTTTCCGTAATCCGGTACATGGCCGATGAAATCGGTGTCTTGTATCTCGGCCGGCTGGTTGAAGTCGCGGACCGGGACTCGCTGTTCGAAAACCCGCGTCATCCCTATACGCGCATGCTTATGGATGCCGCCCCGCACATCGACGCTTTTGGGCGGACTGCGGAGATTGTGTCTGGAGAAATTCCGGATCCGATCGACAAACCTAAGGGGTGCAGCTTCCATCCCCGGTGCACATTGACCGAAGATCGCTGCCGTCAGGAACGTCCGGCAGTCCGCGAGTTCGATGGTGGCAAGGCCAAAGTCGCTTGCCACCTCTGCACCGCTTAACTTGCACAGGCCTTCGCATTCCGTTTTCTTGAGAGCTAGGCTGTTTATCAGCTATTCTAACCTCCAAGCAGAATGACGAAGGCCTGATCATTCAATCCGACGGACACAACCAAGTCGCTACCAAGAGACCGCTTCAGCAGAAAAGAAGCGAGGCAACCCGCGCCATAATTTTGAGCGCTGCTGTCGAAGTGCTCATCGAACTGGGCCTTTCCAAAACAACAACCTTGGAAGTTCAAAAACGCGCTGGCGTCAGTCGTGGTGCGCTTCTGCATCATTTTCCAACACACGCCGATCTGTTGTCCATGACGATCAACCGGTTGATTCAACTCAATGAGAACGCGGTCTGGAGCGAAGCTGAAAAGCTCAAAGATATAGCCGACCCACTCACAAGATCCGTAATGACACTGGCCAACGCCTACGCCCACCCTTCCTTTGTTGCCGAACTGGAACTCTGGATTGCCTCCCGCGCAGACCTAGTGCTCCGCACCGCTCTCAGATCTGCCGAACAAGATGCCATCGCAGACCGAGATCGCGTCCTCACACAGCTTTTTGAGGGTCTGCTTGATCAGCCTGGAGCCGAGAAGGCAATCGGTTTGACGATCGAATTTATCCGGGGCGTCACCATTTCCTCCCTGTTGAGAAATGACAAAAGCCACCAAAATCAGTTGATCGCGGACTGGATCGAGACACTCAGAAACCTGCTGGCTGCAGATCGCACATAACTGGTCATACCAAAAACAAAAATAAACAGTCAGCGTTGACTGCTTTTCTCTCGGTTGCCAATATGAAACCTGCTCTACGGTCTTGGGAGGAGGATTACATGCCCGCGTTTTCAACACTGAGTATTGACCTGTGTCCGGGAAATGAACGTGTTGCCAGATTGCTGTTGAACCGGCCGGAGCGGTTCAATGCCATCAACGACGACACCCCGCGGGAAATTCGCGCAGCTGTTGAGTGGGCAGAGAACAACAGGGACGTCCATGTCATCATTGTTGAAGGCGCGGGAAAGGGCTTCTGCGGTGGCTACGATCTGACACACTATGCCGAAAATGATGCCGACCATCCCTGCCAGCAGGAGAGCGATCCCTGGGATCCGATGGTCGATTACGCGGTGATGAAGCGGAACACAGAGGACTTTATGTCCCTTTGGCGCTCCAGAAAACCAACGATTTCCAAGGTTCACGGCGCCGCCGTGGCCGGTGGCAGCGACATCGCGCTGTGCTGCGATTTGCTGGTCATGGCAGAGGACGCACGCATTGGGTATATGCCGACGCGCGTCTGGGGATGTCCAACCACCGCAATGTGGACCTACCGCCTTGGTCCCGCGCGGGCCAAGCAACTGATGTTCACCGGTGACCTGATCACAGGCACAACGGCTGCCGAGTGGGGACTTGCCAACATCTCTTGTCCGGCGGGTGAGTTGGATGAAAAAACAAACGCGCTTGCGGCGCGGATTGCAGGCGTTCCATCCGGCCACCTCGCGATGCACAAGATGGTTGTCAATCAGATCATGCTGACCATGGGACTGGAACAGGCTCAGATGTCAGCAACGATTTTTGACGGCATCACCCGGCACAATCCGGAGGGTCTGTGGTTCCGCCGCTACGCGCAAACGGAAGGTTTCAAGGCGGCAATAGACTGGCGTGACAGTGGCCGTCCGATCCCGGAAGGCGATGAGGCGCGAACGCTCATCCGTGAAATGGACGAAAAACAGCAGGCACGATAGCGAGCCACCAGATCAACGCGCGCCAATTGGCAGCGTGAAAGTCCAAGAGACGCGCTTGGCGGCCGCCGGGATCGCGGGGTAAGGCGCAGCACGTTGCACGGACTTGAGGGCTGCCTGATCGAATGCCTTGTTTCCTGAAGATCTGATCAGGCGCACGCCAGAGACGCCGCCATTCGCAGTAACAGTGAAACGGACTTGCGCGTCCTTGGCCAAACGTCCAAGGCTGCGCGGCGTGCGAACAGACCGCAGCACCTTACGATGAACCTTGGCCGGATAATTGGTGACCTCTGAATTCCCGGCCGCCTTCGCTTTGCCTTTGCGCGCTGATCCGCCTTTTTGTGCTGTTCTTTTAGATTGCCCCCCCGCACCTGCCCGGCGTGCCGTTTGCGCCTTTTCCTGCTTAACTTTCGCAGGCTTTTTTGCTGCTTGCTTTGCAGGCATTTTTTGCGCCTCGGCAACCTCCGTCTTTGGCAGGGAAGGTTTCCGCCGTGGGGTGGAAACAACGGTTTCAGAGGGCTCAACCGGCTTTGCCAGTTCTGCCGGGGTTACCACCTCGGATACAGGATCAACTTCTTTTGTGGTCTGCGGGTCGTTCGCCAACATCGCCTGAACAGGGTTTTTTTGAAACTCTGTAATGTCGGTCTGCGGCGGCTCGGCTACTGAACTGGCGGGTTCGACGTGAGGTTTTTCGGGAACGGGCGCCTCGGTGATTTCAGCAACTGGTTTCTGTTCGGTCACCGCTTGAAAGTTGCCATTTACCTCTGCGATCGGAACAGCCTCTACTGCCGGAACACTGTCAACTGGCGGTGAAGGCTCTATCTTCGGCACGGAAACAGGTTCATGCGGTTGTACGACCTCA
Organism: Roseibium alexandrii DFL-11; assembly: GCF_000158095.2. Classification (NCBI taxonomy): domain Bacteria; kingdom Pseudomonadati; phylum Pseudomonadota; class Alphaproteobacteria; order Hyphomicrobiales; family Stappiaceae; genus Roseibium; species Roseibium alexandrii. The sequence continues at coordinate 4,884,817 of NZ_CM011002.1, read as the reverse complement.
GATACGGGGACAGGCTGAACGGGAGCAGCCTTTTCGACTGCTGGTTCGGCCGTTGGAGAGGCTTCTGCTTGCGGCGTTGAACCTGCTGAGATTGTGCTAAAGGGAGCGTTCCCAAGCGTGATCGTGATCGTCTCGCCTGCCCCGGCAACCTCTAATTCCGGTTTGGCCTTGAGTGTCAGGGCGACGGCACCGACATGAACTGCAAGTGAAACACAGATCGCTAGCCCGAGTGCGTTTCGGAATGAGCTCATGGATCTGCCTTGCGGGTTACAATCAGCACCTTGGGCGCTCCGGCAGCATAGAGTGCCGCGACATGGTTTAGCAGTTTATCGGCTGGCAATGCCGCATCTGCGCCCAAACGCACAATCCCGTCTCCGGTCGGGGCCTGGCGCCCCAGAAATGCTTCTGCACTGATCTCCTCGTCTCGATAAACCAGAAGTCCATCGGCCCGAGCGTAAAGCGCATCAGGCGGCGGCAAAGGCGGCGCCTTCTCAGACTTTGCCAGGTCGACTTGCCCGTCCAAAGGCGGTGCCAATTGTCCGGCGACCAGAAAGAAGATCAGCATCAAAAACACGATGTTGATCAATGAGATCGTGGTCTCAAGCGGTCGCTTCTCGGATTTCCGGGGCAGTGTGATCATTTGGGCCCTGCAACAGTGACGTTCAGCCCGGACACCGATTTCAAGTCCGACATGACTGTGACAAGCCGCTGCGTGCTGCTCGATCCTTTAATGTAAACAAGAAGGCTGTCGTTGCCGATCTCAGTGAGAGCGGAGACTTCAGCTGCAAGATCGTCTTGCACGACGACTGTCCCATTGAGACGTAGACGATCCGCCTCAACCATCAGAATGGCTTTTGGCAAGGTTTCAGAGCCGCCTGCAGCAGCCGGCGCACCAATTTCCACTTGTCCAAACTGGGTGAACGTCGAAGACAGCATGAAGAACAACAGCAAGAGGAAAATCACGTCCACCAAGGGCGTAAGTGAGATTGCACGGTGTTTTTTGGGAAGCGGCTCAACGCGCATAAGAAAGCGCAGCTCCTGCCGGCATACCGTCCACTTCCTCAACACCGTGATCCAACGAGGGCAGAAGCAAAGCGGATGTCAGTGTTTCAATCGCAATCCGTTCGGCCTCAAGCCGTCCCTCCAGCCAGGTCACAACCAGCGACACGGGCATCGCAACGGCGAGCCCGGCTGCCGTGGTCATGAGGGCTACCCAGATCCCGCCGGCAAGCGCAGACGGATCGACGTTGCTGCCAGCATATTGCAATGCTTGAAAGGCCTCGATCATGCCAAGGACTGTTCCGAACAGACCAATGAGTGGTGCGACTTGTGCAATGGCCTCAAGAGCCCGTACGCCTTTTGCAAAATGGTGCAGGTCGCCGGTCGCCTGGACCCCGACCCGCTCCTCTATTTCCGATTTACCGTTCCGGCTTTCCAGGAGCCTACAGGCAGTCAGGACGGCCTTGTCAGCCGCACTTTTCGGCGCACCGATCACCGCCAGTGCATCCCCTGGCCTATGTGACAACCAGAGCTTTACCCCCGCCTTTGCGCGACGGCTCGAACCGACACCCAAAACCAAAAACTCAAAAGCTTTGACAAGGATTAAGGCCAACGCGATCACCGACAATCCAGCAATGACAGTAACCACTGGCCCGCCGAGCTGGAGGAACGATGCGATTTGATGTGTTAGCTCTGAGATCATGCCTTCAACCTTTCTAGAGCGAGCGCAGCTCAACATCTTCAGCAACAATCCGTCGATCGGAGATGCTGAGCTGGCCAACAGTTACCTCACCAGCTGATTTCCTTGTTCAGGGTGAGTTTGAAGGTCCGGCCGCGGCCTCTGTCGCCGGCCAGATTGTTTTGGTAGGACTTGTCAAAGATGTTTTCGACCGCTGCTCGCAGCTCCATGCCGGCGAAATGACCATCCTGAGGCTTCCAGCTGGCAAAGACATCGTGAACCGCATATCCGGCAAAGGGTCCTGCGGTCGCACCAGTGTCGATGCTGGCGGCAAAAAGTCCGCGCCATCCAAAGTCAAGATCATACTGCGGCACACGTCCGCCCAGCGTGACGGCAAGCGTGTCGGCCGGAATGGACGTCAGCGTTTCGCCGGTAGCCTTGTCTTCGCCCCGGACAATGCTGAAGGCAACTGTGCTGTAAACGTATTCGGAGTTATAGGCCGCCTCCATCTCGACACCATAGATCTCCGCCTCATCGACATTGACGTAGTAGCGAACCGGCGTGGTTTGGCCCCGGTCGGGATTTGTCGAAATCAGGTCTTTCAGGTCGTTGTAGAAGGCCGTGGTCTTCAGCTGCAGACCGTCGCCGTCCTGAACAAGATCATAGGCTGATACGGAAAACCCGGCTTCAACAGCGTTCGACTGTTCCTTGTCAAGGTTCAGACTTGCAAGCCGGCCGCCCGGATACGTGCTTGTGGCACCGGATGTGGAGAACATCTCATCCAATGTCGGAGCACGTTCGGTATGGGCAACCGATCCGAAAATGGAGAACGTGTCGTTGAACTTGTAGAGCGCAGCAAGTTTTGGCGAGAAAGCTACCTCGGACTGATCCGATGCGCCATCAATCATAGTGTCTGGCGACAGGTTGATCGAATCCACGCGGACACCAGGAATGAGGGTCAGCCGATCCTGCCAAATGAATTCGTCCTGTACGTAAACCCCAATCTTGGTATCTGTGCCTTCTGGATGAAATCCGATGGAACCGCTGGTCGTCTGTGCCGTGCGCTCTTGATAAGAGAGCTGGGTTCCGACAGTCAGGAAGTTCTCAAAGGCTGATCCGGAATGCTCAAATGTGTTCACGACCTTTCCCTGCCAGGTACGATAACCGTACTTTCCATCTTCAAAGAGCTGAGATGGTGAGAACGCCCCAAGCGACGAGTTTTTCTGCTCAACTTGTGTATCCGAAAAGGACAGGTTCACAGCCAGATCGAGATAGGGATTGTCGCTCGCCGGATTTTCATAATTCAAGACCACAGTCTGGTCGGTGATATCCCGATCGATCGTACCGAAACCTGCAGTGTTGGTTTGTGAGTATTGGGTATCGTCGGCGTCGCTTTGCCAGCGTTGGTAAGACAGGCGGACAGCCTGTTCCTTGTTCTCACCAAAATGGTGCACAATTTTGGCTAGACCAGAGAACGAAGAAAACGCAGATCCGGGGATTTCAATCCCGTGTCCGTCCTCAATGTCATTCGACTTGCGGAAGAGGCCATTCACCAGAAACTCTGTGTTTTCTGAAAGGCGCACCGCCCCCGCAGCCGAAGTCATGAAGCCCCACTTGTTGGAGTCGTACATGCCCTTCAGCCGCAAGACAGCCGTATCTTCCGGTTTCAGAAAATCGCTCGGATCCTTAGTGGTGAAGTTGATCACGCCACCCAACGCGCCCGCACCATACAGCGTTGATGAGGCAGGACCTCGCAACACCTCAACCTGCTTATAGAGCTCTGGGTCGGAGAAAAAGGACCCGAGCCGGTATTGCTCATAAAACTTTGTAGCACCGTCCACGGTCACAATAATTTTGGACTCATCGGACGACGCCAAGTCGCCAATTCCGCGAATGTTGAAAGACTGCCCACCGATGCGATCACTGCCGATGACCGTCACGCCTGGAATATCCCGGAACAACTCGCCGATCGTCGCTGCCTGTTCGTTGTCGATCGTGTCCTGATCCAGAACCGTCACTGCTTGCGGTGTGTCAATTGCAACTTTCTCAACACCTGTTCCAAGCACGATTCTCTGGAGTGGCGTTGCCACTTCATCTTGTGCGAACGCCGCCCCACCAAAAGCAAACATCCACAGTGCAACACCGCCCAATAGATCGGCGCGAAGGGTATTTCTGAGCCCCATAAATTTCTCCAAAGTGCGCGTTTTCGCGTCCTTTTATGCTACCTGCCAAACAACATTTTTAACTTGAGTCAATGACTCAGGTATTGCGTTCACTATAAAACATGAGTAGTGAAGTCAAGTATCAGTCTAAGCCTGAATCGAAAAATAACTTCTTTGGAAAGGTTCTAATTTTCGAAACAGGGACAAACACTTAGTCACGCCACTACATTCAAGACGGGCCCGATAGATCGAACGTCTATGGCAAATGAAGAGGAAATTCAGATGACCGCAGATGGCCTAGAAAGCGCCTCTCGACCTACTGCAGCCGAGATCAGAAAAGCCCGTGCGCACGCACCTAAAATGCGGGAAAGGGATCTCGCTCGGACCATTGGCATTTCAGAAGCTGAACTGGTTGCGAGCTTCGTTGGTCATGGCACCCGCCGGATTGATCCGAAGTTCGACGATCTTTTTGCCGGGCTTCAGAATGTCGGGCCAGTTATGGCTCTTACGCGCAACGAAAGCGCCGTGCATGAGAAGATTGGCGAGTTTGAAAAATTCATAAATGGGAAGCGCGCTGCACTCATGCTGGGAGAACAAATCGACACACGAATGTTCCCTGCCAGTTGGGTCCACGGATTTGCCGTTGAAAAAATAGAGGGCGAGGATGTACGTCGCTCCCTGCAGTTCTTTGATGCCCATGGCGATGCGGTCCAAAAGATCCATGCCCGGCCAGAGACAAACACGAACGCTTGGGATCAGCTCGTCGAGCTTCTAACGCTTCCCGATCAACAGCCAGAGGTTTTGCCGGACATCACACCGGCTCCGGTCTTTTCACGCAAATTGCCGACTGTTCACGCGGAGATGCAACTCCGCGACCGCTGGCAATCCATGACAGATCCCCACCAGTTCCATGGCCTTTTGAAAGACCTCGAACTGGATCGGTTGAGTGCCTTTGAACTTGCCGGTGAAAGCTGGGCATGGCCACTCGACAAAGGCTCAGTTCAAGCTCTTCTGCGCCTGGCAGCCTCAGAGCACATTCCGATCATGTGCTTCGTTGGCAACCGCGGATGTATCCAGATCCACTCGGGTCAGATCGCAAACGTCCTGGAAAAGGGACCATGGATCAACATCATGGACCGGACGTTCCATCTGCATCTTCGGACCGATCACATTCATGATGTCTGGGCCGTTCGAAAACCCGCAGATGTCGGGCATGTAACGTCAATTGAAGCTTATGACAGCGACGGCCAGCAAATCATTCAGTTCTTCGGAGTGCGCGGCGAAGGAAATGTCGAACGATCCGGCTGGTGCGGCCTTGCTGAAAACCTCCCAAAACTCGATCACGCTATCACGCTAGGAGCCGCCGAATGATCACCAGACTTCGTTCTCTCTATCTTGAGTGCGTCACCGCGGCACTCCTGACGGCAACAGCACTTGGCCTAACTCTTCATCCACTCTCAGCGGATGAGGCCTCAAAACGGGTGGTTGCAGTTGGAGGTTCTGTGACCGAAGTGGTCTTTGCGTTGAAAGAGGAGTACCGCCTCGTTGCGAGGGATTCAACCAGTGTTCATCCGCAAGAAGCCCATGATTTGCCGGACATAGGCTATATCCGCGCCCTGTCTCCAGAAGGAGTTCTCTCGGTCGATCCCGATCTTCTTTTGATGCTGGATGGCAGCGGACCTCAGGAAACTGTCGACGTCTTGGAAAAATCAGGGATCGCAATTGCCAACGTCCCGAACGAATTCACGCCGGAAGGTATCGTGGCCAAAATCCGGACTGTTGGCTCGGCCCTGGGCGTTCCGGAGAAAGCCGACGCTCTTGCGCAGAAGATTGAAGCCGACCTCAAAACTGCGCAAGAACAAGCCGCTGGCCGGAACGATAACGTCCGCGTCCTGTTTGTTTTGTCCACGCGCGGTGGGCGGATTATGGCTGGCGGGGCTGACACCGCGGCCGACGGTATTATCACCCTGGCGGGCGCAAAGAACGCAGTCAGTGAGTTCTCTGGCTACAAACAGCTCAGCGACGAAGCGATCCTGAGCGCGATGCCAGACATCGTCTTGATGATGGACCGGGAAGGTGATCATAGCGCTTCAGCTGATGATCTCTTCTCTCACCCAGCTCTTGCGCAAACGCCTGCGGGAAAGGCCAACCGCCTCTTGAAGATGCCAGGTGACTATCTGCTTGGATTTGGTCCCCGCACTGCGGACGCAATCCAGGACCTTGCTCAGAACCTTTCTGAAATACGGAGTTAGGCGGGATGACCGATGCGTCTTTGCCGCGGCAAGAGGGTGGACTGGCCGCCATTTTTGGGCTCACGGCCTTGAAACACGGAGATCGGGCAAGCATTGCCCGCTGGGTAATCGCAGCACTCGCCATGCTCTTGATTGCCACGATGATCGGCAGCTTGGCGACAGGGCCCATCTTGGTTCCGGTATTCGACCTTTTGCCTCATATCCCGAGCCATCTGGCGGATCCGTCCGCGCCGCTGCCGGAGACGGTTTCCGCGCGGGATTGGATCGTTGTGATGGACATCCGGTTGCCAAGGATCACTCTCGGCGCGCTGATCGGAGCGGCGCTCGCTGTCTCGGGAGGAGTGATGCAGGGATTGTTTCGCAATCCATTGGCAGATCCGGGAATAGTCGGCGTGTCTGCAGGTGCTGGTCTTGGAGCTGCTCTGTTCATCGTTCTGGGCAACGCGGCACTCGCACCGGTAATGACGGTACTGGGCATCTATACAATCCCGTTTGCCGCGTTTGCAGGCGGGCTCATCAACACATTGCTGCTCTACCGGATTGGCACACGCGGCGGCTTTACATCTGTTGCCACACTCTTGCTGGCCGGGATCGCCCTTGGCGCATTGACGGGCGCGATCACCGGCCTTCTCGTCTATGTGGCCGACGACAGTCAACTCCGCGATCTACAGTTTTGGGGGCTTGGCTCGCTTGCTGGAGCAAACTGGGAAAAAGTGGCTTCCGCTGCACCGATCATACTGACAATGCTCGTGGCAACACCTTTCCTTGCGAGAGGCCTTAATGCGCTGACACTGGGCGAAGCTGCAGCCGCTCACATTGGGATTCGTGTCCAAAGGCTCAAGAACATCAGCATTCTTCTGGTCGCAGCGGCAACCGGTGCGTCGGTCGCCGTGAGCGGAGGGATCGGATTTGTCGGTATCGTCGTACCACATCTGTTGCGGCTGTCGATCGGGCCGGATCATAAATATCTCCTGCCCGCGGCCGCGCTGCTTGGAGCAATCCTGTTGATTGGCGCCGACACACTGGCGCGGACAGTCGTTGCGCCTGCAGAACTTCCGATCGGGATCATCACTGCCGTTGTTGGCGCGCCCTTCTTCCTTTGGATATTGCTGCGGAACAGAGGATTGACCGGCCTATGAGCAATCCTTCCGTTCTCACTCAAAATGTCGCCGCCCATGTCAAATCCCTGGATGTCAAGGACGTGAAAGTCACATTGGGCAGCAGCTGCATTGTAAACGATATGTATTTCAGCGCTTACGCTGGAGAGTTGTTGGCCATCATCGGACCCAGCGGGTCCGGCAAGACAACACTTTTAAAGGCGATCACCGGAGAGCGGCCCTATTCAGGCAGCATTCAGTTGGGCGGACACGAAGTTGCAAGCCTGTCGCCGGAAGCTCAAGCGCTGGCAAGGGGCGTATTGCCCCAAGCAAGCCACCTGTCGTTTCCGCTCACAGTTTCGGAAGTCATTGGTCTCGGCATTCTGGACCGGAGGCAAGGCCGCCTTGCACGGGCTCACCGTATTGCTGAAGCCTTGGCCCTTGTTGGTCTTCCGGGGTTTGAAGCCCGCACCTATCAAGACTTGTCCGGCGGTGAACAACAACGGGCACACTTAGCCCGCGTGGTTTGCCAGGTTTGGGATCCCGTTGCGGCAGATGGAACGCCGCGCTGGCTATTCCTGGATGAGCCGGTGTCGAGCCTCGATATCAAACACCAGTATCAAATCATGAAACTTGCAAAGGACTATGCCCGGCGCGGCGGCGGTGTGATCGCAGTAATGCATGACCTGAACCTAACAGCCGCTTTTGCAGACAAGATCCTTGTTATGAAAAATGGGTCGAAGGTGCGGCACGGTTCGCTTGAGGATGCCTTTTCGGAAAAGACACTGACCCCAACCTTCGAAATGCCGCTCGAAATCAACCGGTCAAAAGAGGGAAGGTTTCAAGTTACCCCTCAATTGGCCGAGCTCATTTGGTATAGTGAAGCCCACGCAGAATCTACGACGCCTCAGCACCAGGCTCCTCTGTTTCCGGGCTAAGGTCTTGATCGGCATCTTCCGTCGGCTGTGTCGTGAAGCCTTTCATTCCCGCGAATTCCCGCGCGTCCCTCTTGATCTCAACAGGGCTGAGGGCATACCCCGTACACAGTTCGGCCAGAGAGCGAAGTGCGTGCATATGGATCCGCTCGTAGCCGTGGCTCGCATCGATTCCAAAGGTGATCAGAGCCGTGCGCACATCTGCGCCAGCTTCAATCGCAGAAGCTGCGTCCGACCGGTAGTACCGGAAGACATCCTTTTGAAATTTTATCTCGTTGTCCCGGCACAGCTGAGCCATTTTGCGCGTCAAGTGGTAGTCAAACGGGCCGGTTTGATCCGCCATCGCGATCGTCACGCCGAATTCATCAGAATTTTGTCCCGGTGCGGATGTTCCATTGTCGATGGCCACAAGGGATGCAATGTCCGGCGTCAAAATCGAAGTCGCGCCGTGCCCCGTCTCTTCCGCGATTGTGAACAGCCAGAAAATATCGACCGTCGGCTTCGTCTCGGATTCTACCATGGCCTTGAGTGCTGCCAGCATCACCGCGACCCCTGCCTTATTGTCCAGATGCCGGGAGACGATAAAGCCGTTTTCAAGAAACTCGGGCGCTGGATCGATGGCGACGATATCACCAATGTCGATCCCAAGGCGGTGCAGGTCGTCAGCCGATTTCGAATAGGCATCAACTCTCAGCTCAACGTAATCCCAGCCAACCGGAAGATTGTCGATGCCTTCGTTGAACGTATGGCCAGATGCCTTTAGTGGCAGGATCGTGCCGGTATAGGCGCCGCTTTCAGAGAAGATTGTCGTACGGGCACCTTCTGCAAAACGGGCAGACCAGTGGCCGATAGGCACCAGCTCAAGCCGCCCGTTTTCCTTCAGCGTTTTGACTTGGGCACCAAGGGTATCCAAGTGTGCCACAAAAGCCCGCGCGGGCTTGGATTTTGCACCATCCAGACGCGCCCGGATGGCGCCGCGCCGCGTCACCTCATAAAACACCCCGAGACGCTCAAGCTCTTTTGAAACAAACCGCGCCAGCTCGTCCGTGTACCCCGTCGGGCTCGGGACCTCCAGCAGGCTTCTCAGCGTTTTGGCCAGATAATCGATATCAATGTTAAGCAATGTCATGAAAACTCACGTTGCAAGGTATCCCGCGCCGGCTTTGGCATGGACAGCGGAAACAGGAAATCGACAAAACGTTCAGCCGTTGGCTGCGGCTCATGATTTGCCAGGCCCGGGCGTTCATTTGCTTCAATGAAATTGTACTCCGGTTCCCGGGGGCTTTTCACCAAGAGGTCAATCCCCGTCACTGGGATCTGGATTGCCTTTGCAGCCCGCACAGCAGCCTCAATCAGTGTGCTGTGCGTTTCGCCGGTAACATCATGAATTGTTCCACCGGTGTGCAAATTGGCCGTCCGTCGAACCGCCAAGCGTTGCCCGTCCGGAAGGATATCTTCGAGCGTAAAACCGGCTGATGCCAAACACCGCTCGGCTTCGTCGTCAATCAGGATCCGGGACTCCCCGCCTGTTGCGGCCGCACGCCGCCGGGACTGGGCATGTATAAGATCTCTCACGGTGCTTTTGCCGTTGCCCATGATTTCAGCCGGTTTGCGGATCGCTGCGGCCACCACCTTGTAGTCAATCACTACGAGCCTGAGATCAGATCCTTGGACACATTCTTCAACCAGAACTTCATTGGAAAAAGTTCGGGCAACATCAATCGCAGCTTCAACATCTTCAAGCGTTTCCAGACCTATGGCGATGCCCTTGCCTTGCTCACCGCGGGTAGGCTTCACAACCAAAGATCCATGCCGCTGCAAAAACGCTTTCAAGTCGCCCTCGCCCACCGTCATCTGGTCCGGAACGGACAGACCCGCGGCCGCCACGATGCGCCGTGTGGAAGCCTTGTCATCGCAGATCGACATGGCTACAGCGGTGGTAAACTCGCTCAAGGATTCCCGGCAGCGCACAGACCGGCCGCCGTAAGACAACCGGAAGAAGCCGCCTTCCGCGTCAATGATCTGAGCATTGATCCCACGGCGGCGTGCTTCGTTGACGATCAATGTTGCATAAGGATTGAGTTTTTCTTCCGTCGCAGGCCCCGCGTAAAGCGCTTCGTTGATCGGGTTCTTAAGCTTCACGGTGAAGACCGGCACACGTTCAAAGCCGAGCTTTTCGTAAAGTGCAATGGCCATGTCATTGTCGTGCATTACCGAAAGATCCATGTGCGGGTTGCCACGCGCCTGGAACACTTCGGCCAACCGGCGGACCAATGCTTCTCCGATACCGGGAAAGCGCGCCTGGGCGGAGACCGCAAGGCACCAAAGTGATGACCCGAGTTCCGCACCACTTGTGGCACGTTGATGATCAACGCCCATGGCCGTCCCAACGATGTTGCCGGTTTCGTCTTCTTCCGCGACGAGTACAGTGATTTCCCGCGGGTCCAGCTGCGACCAGAAGAAATCTTCCGAAACCGGCACCATGCCCCGGCTTGCATAGAGCGCGTTGATCTGCTCCGCGTCACTGCGCGAGGACAGCCGGCGAACCGTAAAGCCCCGCCGAGTGTCTTTTGCTGATCTGTAGGTCGACAGGTTCAATCGGTAGGTATGCGAGGGATCGAGGAACAGCTCCTGCGGCGCAAGTCCGACCACCACATGCGGATCACGGACATAAAACGCGATATCCCGGCGGTCCGGGCGCTCGTCGCGAAGCGCCTCAACCAGCACGTCCGGCTCAGCGAAAGTATTGCCGAACAACAAACGCCCCCATCCGCAATTGATGGTTTGGTTGACAGGCATGTCCGTCTCATCGGCGCGGTACTCCGGTTTCATGCCGTGATCCCGCATCCGCTTGAGACGGTGTTCGAGTGCCCCCTTGACCCGGGACGGTGTTTTTTCTGACACGCGTTAGGCCTCCTGCTCCTGCAGCCACATTTCCAGCAAAGCAACCTGCCAGAGCTCAGATCCCCTGAGTTTAGTAATGTACTGTGTCGGGTTCTCGAACAGCTTTTCCAGATAGGCCGGGTTGAACAAACCCCGGCCTTTGGCTTTGCTGTTGGTCAACGTATCCCGCACCATTTCCAGGTAAGGACCCTGTATGTATTTGAGCGCTGGCACGGGGAAGTACCCCTTCGGACGGTCGATAACTTCAGATGGCACCACAAGACGCGCAGCCTCCTTCAGAACGCCTTTGCCCTCCTGGGCGAGCTTGTGTTCTGACGGAATGCGACCTGCCAGCTCAACCAATTCATGATCGAGGAACGGTACGCGAGCCTCAAGACCCCAAGCCATGGAGTGATTGTCAACCCGCTTCACCGGATCATCAACCAGCATGACATTGGTGTCGAGGCGCAGGGCTTTGTCCACCGGATCATCAGCGCCCGCCATGCCAAAGTGAGTTTCAACAAACGCAATGCTCTCATTGCGGTCACAGTGATAATCCGGCGAAATCGCCTCGTTCAATTGTTCTTCGGACCGGTCAAAAAACGCATCGGCATAATCGGCGACTGGCTGGTTCGATCCCGTCAGTTTCGGATACCAGTGATATCCGCCGAACACCTCGTCAGCGCCCTGCCCCGATTGAACAACCTTGATGTGCTTGGAGACTTCGCGGGACAGCAAATAGAACCCGATGTTGTCATATGACACCATCGGCTCCGACATCGCCCCAATAGCGCCCGGCAGGTTGTCCAAAAGCTCAGACGACGGGATGAAGATCTTGTTGTGGTTGGTCCCGTAGTGATTGGCGATCAGGTCCGAATACTGAAATTCGTCGCCCTTTTCCCCATTCGCTTCTTCGAAACCGATCGAGAACGTCGCGAGATCCTTTTGGCCTTCCTCTGCCAGAAGACCAACAATCAAGCTGGAGTCGACGCCGCCTGACAGCAAGACGCCGACCGGTACGTCTGCGACCATCCGGCGGCGGACAGCCTTGCGCAAACCTTCAAGAACAAGATCGCGCCAGTCGTCTGCCGACCGGTTTACATCTTCCTCCGATTTGCGGAAGTCCGGCTCCCAGTAGACGGTGTTCTTAAACGATCCATCCGTTTCGTAAGTCCGCACTGTCGCGGGCCCCAACTTCCGCACACCGTTCAAAATGGTCCGTGGAGCCGGGACAACTGAGTGCCAGCTCATATAATGCTGAAGCGCGACCTTATCGATCGATCGATCAATGTTTCCGCCTTTGAGCAGCGCCGGAAGCGACGAGGCGAATGCCAAACGGCCTTCAGCCTCTGACACATAAAGGGGCTTGATGCCAAAGCGGTCCCGGGCGAGGTGAATGCGGCCGCTGTCATGTTCGTGGATGGCAACGGCAAACATACCGTGGAATCTTGTGAAACAGTCACGGCCCCACTCCTTCCAAGACTTCAAAATGACCTCTGTGTCACTGGTAGAGAAAAACCGGTAGCCTTTTCCGGAAAGCTCCGCACGCAGCTCTTGATAATTGTAGATGCAACCATTGAAGACCAGAGAAAGACCCAGCTCCGGATCCTGCATTGGTTGCGCGCCCTGATCACTCAAATCAATAATTTTCAAACGCCGATGGCCGAACGCCACCCGCCCACGCATGGTAACGCCCATCGCATCCGGACCGCGAGCGGCCATTGCCTGCGCCATACGGTCGACCCGGCTTGTATCGGCTTGCCCTGACGAGAAAACAACTTCACCGCAAATGCCACACATAAATCTAAAAATTCCTCTTTCCAGTTCGCTGGTAGGAGGTATATAGACTTCTTATCATTAGAGTTCAAATGATCAGAGCTAAAATTATGAATGCCAATGAAGCAGCTCAGATTTTCAAGTCAATCCGGCGGATCGTCAGGGCTATTGATCTGCGATCCCGAGAGGTCGCGAAAGCCTCCGGATTGACGATCCCGCAGATTGTCGTTCTGCAGGGCGTCAACGATTTGGGAGAGGTCACAACAAAGGTTCTCTCAGACCATGCAGATCTGAGTTCTGCGACAGTTGTGACAATCTTGGACAAGCTGGAAGAGAAGAAGCTGGTCGAGCGCTACAGGTCTCCTTCCGACCGGCGCATCGTTCACACCATGCTCACGGAACGTGGCAAGGAAACAGTCGCCTCGCTGCCCGGACTTCTACATGACGAGTTCGAAGCCAAGTTTGATAAACTGACGGACAAAGACAAGATCAGGCTGGTGGAGAGCATTTCCGAAATAGCTGAGATGTTAAATGCCCACAAACTGGACGCCGCGCCAATTCTCACCACCGGCCAGGTCACGAACGAGATCACGTCTTAGAAGTGGAAATCCGGCGCTCTAGCAGCCTGAGTTGCCGATGGCAGCGACCATTTGCTTGACGAGATCCTCTGACGTCTTTCTGCATCCGCCAGGAGGACAAAACCGACCATCGGCATCCTCATCTATGACGATGACCGAGCACGATGCGTGAACTTCAGTCACACCCGTCGATTGGATGATGTTGGCTACCAGATCGGGCCGCAGGCCTGCTCCCGGCATGATGCCAATGCGAAAGTCGGCAGTCGCGGCCATTTCCCGGATAACCGCTTGCCCTGCATTGGCCGTGGCTTGACCTCCTGATGTGAGAACCCGCTCGAACCCCAGATCAATCGCCGTTTCGAGCGCGGCAAACGGGTCCGGCACAACATCGATCACACGGTGGAGCGTCCGGCCCAGTCCCGCAGCCCTGTCCGACAGACGCGCGAGCATGTCCCGATCCAGCGTATGATCTCCATGTTGCGCACCCAGGACAACACCAGAAAGACCAAAGTCTTTTGCCAGCTTAATATCACTTGCCATGATCTCTTCTTCCGCTTCAGAAAAACGAAAGTGACCGGCTCGCGGACGGATCATGGCATAAACAGGAACAGGCAATTTGGCAGCGGCACGCATCAGTCCTGCGGATGGCGTCAATCCGCCCTCAGACAAAGCAGAACAAAGTTCAATACGCCCGGCACCACTACGTACAGCAGCCCAGGCACCTTCCATTGTATCAACACAGACTTCGAGCAACATGCGGTTTGCTTATCCGGTTTCTGCCAATGGACTGAGAGACTGAAGGTCCTTGGAGATGCGGATAAAGCTGTCTTTGGACCTGCCCAAAAGGTTGAATGGCTTTCCATCAATCAGCTCCGCCGGCGTCTTTGTAGCGGCACGCAGGGCACCTGCCAGCGAAATGTCAACTTGGTCAACCAAAACCCTGACAGCAGTCAACAGGTCCAAATCCGCGCCCGCCAACGTCCCGTCCTCAAGGGTCAGCCTCCCGTTAGAGCGGAGAATTTTTCGTCCATCCAGCTCGAACGAGGTCTCAGATGTTCCGGCAACCGCCATGGCATCGCTGACCAGAAATACTTCTCCAGGACCGCTTTTGGCGGATAATGCAATCCGCATCATTTCCGGATGAACATGGATCCCGTCCGCAATGAGACCAGCGGATAAGACGCCCGTGCCAAGAGCTGCCCCAACAACACCGGGCTCCCGGTTGCCCATTTGGCTCATCGCATTGAAGAGATGTGTGACGCACCTGGCGCCAGCCGCCGCATAGGCTTGAACGGTCGAGAAGTCAGCATCCGAATGACCAATTGAAACGAGCGCACCCGCCTGGTTCAGCTGCCGAACCTGCTCGAGAGACGTGTTTTCCGGTGCAATGGTCAAGAGCAGAACTGGGAGCGAACGGGCCGCCGCCATGAGGAAGTCGAGGTCCTCATCGTCCATAGGGCGGATATAGGCAGCATCATGCGCCCCTTTCCGGGCAACAGACAAATGTGGACCTTCCAAATGCAGTCCTGCCACGCCAGGAATGTCTTTCTCGACAGCCTGAGTTACGGCTGCGATTGCCGCCTCGGTTTTTTCACGCGTGTCCGTGATCAAAGTCGGCAGAAAGGCCCGGGTACCTAAAGACCAATGCGCTTCGGCAATCCGGAGTACGGTCTCAACACTTGGATCGTCGTTGAGCATAACGCCGCCGCCGCCATTGACCTGAAGATCAACGAAACCCGGGGAGATGATCTCACTACCAAGATCGATAACGTCCGCGCCGCTGAAAATCTCATCGCCGGCACCAAAGGCCACAAGCCCATCCGGGCCAAACCGGACAGCTGCCCCTTCATGAATTTTGCCGCCGTCAAAAACCGCGGCCGCCTTGAAAACGATGGTCTGTGTCATACGGTTTCCGTGACCTTGTTCAAATGCCGAGGAGCATCCGGGTTGATCCCCTGGAGCCCGGCGACATGCTCAACCAAACCGTAGAATGACACAATCGAGGCAATCGGATCGGTCAGCCAGTGATCCGTGCGTACGATCGGCAAAACGTTTGCCCGGTGCGCTTTATCACTGTTGACGAAAACAGTCGCTCCCATCTGCGACAGTTTATCAGCAACATCAACAACCGCTTGCTCAGCAGCATCGGCGGCGGCAAATGCAATGACTGGAAAACCCTGCGATACAATGGAAACCGGACCGTGCAAGACTTCTGCGGAGGAGTAGCTCTCTGCATGAATCTGGCAAGTCTCCTTAAACTTCAAAGCTGCTTCATTGGAAACAGCCCAGGAGGGTCCACGCCCCAACGTGAACAGCGATCCGATGTCTTTTTCCGGCGCGGCTTCACGCCAATCGCAAGCAACAGCGTCCTCCAAATGTGCCGGTAAGTTCCGGATCGCAGCCAAGAGACCCGCATCCGCCTTGAGCTCCGCAAGCAACCAAAGCCCGGCAACCAGCGATGTGACAAAGGTCTTGGTCGCAGCGACCGACAGCTCCGGCCCGGCATGTATCGGAACAGTCGCGCTTGCAGCCTCACTCAAGGGTGACCCTGGATGGTTGGTGATGGCCAGCGTTGTCGCGCCTGACTTGGTCAAGGACCGAGTCATTCGGGTTATGTCCGGACTCTTGCCGGACTGAGATACGGAAAAACAAAGCATACCGTCTACCTTGAGGCTGGCCCCATAGACAGAGGCAAGTGATGGCCCGACAGATGCCATTGGCAGGCCGAGAAGCAACTCGGCAGCATACTTCAAATATGTGCAAGCGTGATCTGAAGACCCGCGCGCAACAGACAGAAGGCAGCGCAAGTCGCTGCTCCTCAATTCTGCGGAAATTCGGCTAATATCCGCATTGCCGGATGTCAGCAGGCGATCGACCGCAGACGGAATTTCCGCGATCTCCTGTTTCATTTTTGTAAGAGAAGACGTCACTCGAGGGTCCTCACCGATCAGATAACCGGAGCTCTGCAACAAAGTCATAGGCGTCTCCGCGATAGATGGATTGTGTAAATTCCGCGACCCGCCCGGTTTCCAGGTAAGAAATACGCTGGATCCGAAGACCTGCAGTGCCTTCTGGAACGCTCAAAAGGTGAGCGTCGGCAGGTTCAAGGTTGACGGCGGCGATTTTCTGGACGGCGCGCACAGGACGATGGCCATGTTTTGCAAGCACTTCGTAAAGCGACGTCACCACTTCGAGCGGATTTGGCAGTATATCCAGAGGAAGTGCGGCACGTTCCAGGGCCATCGGCTGACCACCTGCCTCCCGAAGGCGGTAGATGCGCGCCACTTGGTCGTCCGGCGTTAAGGACAAAGTCACAATTTCTTCCGTAGTTGGCATGAAAACCCCGCGCTCCAGCCATCTGGAAGTCGTTTGCATGCCGCGGTTGGCCATATCCTCGGTAAACGAGGTTAGATGGGACAGCGACTGCTCCACCCGTTGCGTTGCTTCCCGCACAAATGAGCCTGAGCCCTGGCGCTGCTCGATCGTGCCGTCCTTGACCATTTCCTGAATGGCCTTGCGCACGGTCACTCGTGAGAAGCCGGTAAGTTCTGCGATTTCCCGCTCCGGAGGCAACGAGCTGCTGGCCGGAAGAAGGCCCGTTTTGATAGCTTCTTCAAGCCGATGCCGAAGTTGCACGTATCTTGGCCCGGCGTTTTGAGAAAACCACTGATCAGGCATCAGGAAATCATTCAGCATGCGACCTGCACCTCTTTCGCAAACTCCCGCGCGATGGCAATTGCACCATCGATCGGCGCCCCGGCTGCCGAGCTCAGATTCTTGCGAACCGGTTCGGTGAGAAATGGCGCCAGGTGAGGCGCAAGACCGCCTGTCAAACACACTGGCATTCCCGCTGACCATCCGAGATGCAGAAGATTTTCCTCAAAATGTGCTACAGCTTGGTCTATCAGCCGCTCTGAAACTGGATCATCGGATTGCGAGAGAATTTCTGGCGCCAGAGCACCAAAACCAGCAGGTCTTGCTGTGTTTGCAAACGCCAGTATTCCTGCAGCTCCCCCATACCGATCCTTCAACTTTTCGGTCAGGACAGTCTGCTCAATAAGGCCATCTTCAGCATCAAGCACGAGAGCTAATGCGGATTTACCGAACCATGCCGCCGACCCGAAGTCGCCAAGGACCGCTCCCCAACCGCCACAAAACCTCTTCTTTGCATCAACCTGGACACCAAAAAAAGAGCCCGTCCCACTGTGGATCAAGGCACCATCCAGCACCCCCAGCGCGCCCTGCAATGCTGCAGGCCGGTCATCTTCAACCTTTATGCGCCTGAGCGGAATACCTTCTAGAAACCGTCCGCGGTCTCGGTTCGCCTGAAAGCCAGCCAAAGCGAAATAGGCGGGAACGCGGGCAAGATCGTCCGGAGCAAGATCTGCTTTGCCTGCGAGAGCCTTCAATCCAACGTTTATCTCTGAGAGAGCGGCATAAATGTCCGTTGTCACATTTGCGGAGCCGACTTCGACACGGATATCCGCAGCTGGCGAACTCAACGCCAAACGGCAGCGCGTACCGCCACCATCAACCGCCAAAACCCACTGATCTGCGAAATCAATCATGACAATACCTATATAATACCTTTTGATAAAATCAACAGAAAAAGAGATACCAAAACCGGAATTTGATATGGTTTTGCTAACCTTTCCACTAATTTCGATTAACATCTGGACAAATGGTATTATAAAGGTACTATATTAAAAATTCACGGAGGATCGCGTGACTGAGGCAACCACGGAAAAACTGCACAATCTTGCTTCTGGATTGGATTCACGTCCTTCAGAGGCCATTGCAGCGATCCTTATTGATGGTCAGGTCTCGGCTGCTCAAGCAACTTCTACAACAACGGAAGTCATCACAGCGGCTGCCTATGACATGGCCAATTCAATCCGCACAGACGGAGCCCTCTACTATGTCGCCGCTGGTTCTTCCGGTTTGATGGCGGCGGCTGATGCGATGGAGCTTGGCGGTACATTCGGCATTCCGGAGCATCAGGTCCAGATCCTCATGGCAGGCGGCATTCCCACATCCGCGCATATGCCTGGCGACACGGAAGATGCGACGGCCAGTTTGGCTACAGATCTCGCTAAGCTCTCGAAAAAGGACACGATCATTGTCGTCTCAGCCAGTGGCTCCACGCCGTTCACACTTGAGGCCGCACGTCTTGGAAAAGAAGCCGGTACGACCGTAATCGCGATCGCCAACAACCCGGATGCGCCGCTTTTTGCATTGAGCAAGCACGCCATTTATCTGCCAACCGCGCCCGAAGTCGTCTCCGGTTCGACCCGCATGGGAGCAGGCACGGCCCAAAAGATCGCTCTAAATGCGCTTTCAACACTGATGGCCCTGAACCTGGGGCACATCTACGACGGCATGATGGTGAATTTGCGCGCTGACAACATCAAACTCCGGGATCGTGCCGAGCGGATGGTGGCAACGATCACCGGAGTTTCTGAAGGAGGTGCCGCCGGTGCACTCAAGTCAGCGGATGGCAATATCAAGACAGCCTGCCTGTTGGCGGCTGGCGCGAGTTCGATCGAGCACGCAATCAGTCTTTTGGAAAACGCACGCGGGCATCTACGCCCAGCGCTGGAACAAATCCGGGCGGAGACCCGGAAGAACAAACCATTTCTTCAAACAGAGGGGAAAGCATCATGAATTTGAGAACCCTGGGCATTGCCCTTGCAAGCACCGCACTGATGACAACTGCAGCAATGGCCGAAGATGTCACGCTGACAATTGAAAGTTGGCGGACGGATGATCTAACACTGTGGCAGGACAAGATCATCCCTGCCTTCGAAAAGGACAATCCTGGCATTAAGGTCGTCTTCTCTCCGACGGCTCCGACCGAGTATAATGCGGCGCTGAATTCAAAACTCGAAGCTGGCAGCGCGGGCGACCTGATCACCTGCCGCCCGTTTGATGCTTCCCTTGCGCTCTTCGAAGCAGGTCATCTGGCTGCGCTTGATGACATGGACGCAATGTCCAACTTCTCCGATGTTGCAAAGTCCGCGTGGCAGACCGACGACGCCTCGGCATCTTTCTGCGTCCCGATGGCCTCGGTCATTCACGGGTTCATCTACAACAAGGATGCTTTTGAAGAACTTGGCCTTGAGGCTCCAACCACGGAAGCCGAGTTTTTCGCGGTTCTGGATAAGATCAAGGACGACGGCAGCTATATCCCGATGGCCATGGGCACCAACGACCAGTGGGAAGCGGCCACCATGGGCTACAACAATATTGGCCCAAACTATTGGAAAGGTGAAGAAGGCCGTCTCGAGCTGATCAAGGGCGAGCAAAAGCTGACTGATGAGCAATGGGTTGCACCTTATGCAACGCTTGCAAAATGGGCCCCGTATCTGGGCTTTGGTTACGAAGCGCAGACCTACCCGGACAGCCAAAACCTGTTCACTCTTGGCCGCGCAGCGATTTACCCTGCCGGCAGCTGGGAATTTGCAGGCTTCAACACACAGGCCGATTTTGAAATGGGCGCCTTCAAGGCACCGGTACAATCGGAAGGCGACACCTGCTACATATCGGATCACACGGACATTGGGATTGGCCTCAATGCCGCAAGTCCGAACGCGGATGCTGCAAAGACTTTCCTGGCCTGGGTTGCAAGCCCCGAATTCGCATCGATCTTCGGCAACGCTCTGCCGGGTTTCTTCCCCTTGTCGAAAACACCTGTCGAATTGGAAGACCCGCTTGCGCAAGAGTTTGCCAGCTGGCGCGGGGAATGTGAGTCCACCATTCGGTCGACTTATCAGATCCTGTCGCGCGGTACGCCGAACCTGGAAAATGAGACTTGGGGCGCAAGCGTGGCTGCGATTAAGGGGACCGAGACACCAGAGGCGCTAGGAGCCAAGCTTCAGGACGGCCTGACCAGCTGGTACGCGCCGCACCAATAAGCCTGTCCCTTTCTAAACAAAATCCGGGTAGCCATCACGCTACCCGGATCGGAACCGGAGGCCGCATGAAACGCCCCCGCATACGCTGGCATATTGCCGTTTTCCTGGCACCCGCCGTGCTGGTCTATACGACAATCATGATCTTGCCGCTGTTCAATACTCTGCATCTGGCGCTCTACAGCCGGATAGATCAGGAGCGGATTTTCGTCGGCCTGCAAAACTTCATGACGCTGTTTGGCGAACCGGTCTGGGCGGACCAGTTCTGGAATGCGCTCGGCAACAATGTCTGGTTCTTCGTGATCCACATGCTGGTGCAGAATCCGATCGGGATTGCACTTGCAGCGATGCTGTCTCATCCCAAACTCCGCTTTGCAGCGCTCTACCGTTCCGCAATCTTTATCCCGACTATCCTTTCATTCGTGATCGTCGGCTTTGCTTGGAAACTCATTCTGTCTCCAATCTGGGGGATCGCCCCGACAATGTTCGGTTCTGTCGGTCTCGGTTTCTTGTACCAACCCTGGCTCGGCAAGGAAGAGTATGCGCTGACAAGCCTGTCGCTAATCTCGTCTGGGCAGTTTGTCGGCATCCCGATGATGCTCATCTACGCAGCGCTTCTAACCATTCCAGAAGAGATTTTGGAGGCAGGTGAGATTGACGGGATCACGGGCCTGAACGCTTTTTGGAAGATCAAGCTGCCATTGATCCTGCCATCGATCGGGATCATCTCAATCCTCACGTTTGTCGGCAACTTCAACGCTTTCGACCTGATCTACGCCTCGCAAGGTGCCCTCGCCGGCCCGAATTTCTCGACCGATATCCTTGGCACGTTCTTCTACCGGACATTCTTCGGCTTCCAGCTTCAGCTCGGCGATCCGCATATGGGCGCCGCGGTCGCAAGTGCCATGTTCGCCATCATTCTCGTCGGCGTTTGTGTCTACCTCTTCGGCATTCAAACACGGCTCCGCCGGTATCAGTTGTGAGTTCAAATCCATGAACCAGGCCCGCACTAGTCCCTTCAACGCGATGGCCATGCACGGCGCGTTGATCCTTTACACGCTGATCGCCCTGTTTCCCGTATTCATCATCCTGATAAACAGTTTCAAAAGCCGGAAATTCATCTTCAGGGAGCCACTGGCCCTGCCAAACGCCGAGAGTTTTTCAATGATCGGCTACCAGACGGTCATGAAACAGGGGGACTTCTTTCTCTACTTTCAGAACTCGATGATCGTCACCGTGGCATCACTGTTCTTCATTCTGCTTTTCGGTGCGATGGCCGCATTTGCCCTCAGTGAATACCGGTTCCGCGGCAACATGATCCTTGGCCTCTATTTGGCGCTTGGCATCATGGTCCCGATCCGGATCGGGACTGTTGCCATCCTTGAAATGATGGTCTCAACCGGGCTGGTCAACACACTCTGGGCATTGATACTTGTGTACACCGCGCAAGGTTTGCCGCTTGCCGTCTTCATTCTGACGGAGTTCATGCGTCAGGTCTCGGACGACCTGAAAAATGCTGCTCGTGTCGATGGCCTTAGCGAATACACGATCTTCTTCCGGCTGGTGTTGCCGCTGGTCCGGCCGGCCTTGGCAACGGTCGCGGTGTTCAACATGATCCCGATCTGGAATGATCTCTGGTTCCCCTTGATCCTCGCGCCTGCGGAGGAAACCAAGACGCTGACACTCGGCAGCCAAGTGTTCATCGGACAGTTCGTGACCGACTGGAACGCGGTACTCTCCGCCCTTTCCATGGCAATCCTTCCGGTGCTGATCCTCTATGTGATCTTCTCTCGCCAATTAATCCGCGGCTTAACATCTGGAGCAGTCAAATGATCAGTGCTGTCATTGCGGGCCTCGGCAACATGGGCCTGTCCCACGCGCTCGCTCTTCACAAAGATCCCGGTGTGCAAATCGTTGGCCTCGTCAACCGCTCTCCCGTCGCACTTCCCGAGGAACTGCAGCCCTACCCGCGCCTGAACAGCTTCTCAGAAGGACTGGAACTGAAACCGGATCTCGTCGTGATTGCCACCTACTCCGACAGTCACGCAGACTATGCCTGTGCGGCAATGGAAGCCGGGGCGCATGTATTCGTCGAAAAACCTTTGGCCACGACGGTGTCCGATGCCGAGCGGGTTGTTGCCAAAGCGAATGAGACAGGCCGTAAGCTGGTGGTCGGTTATATCCTGCGCCACCACCCATCCTGGGTCCGCCTGATTGAGGAAGCGCGCGGCCTCGGCGGCCCCTTTGTCTTCCGCCTCAATCTCAATCAGCAGTCTTCCGGCGCGGAATGGGCAACCCACAAGGCCTTGATGCAAAACACCAGTCCGATCGTGGATTGCGGCGTGCATTATGTCGATGTCATGTGCCAGATCACCGACGGTAAACCGCTTCGGGTCCATGGCATGGGCGTAAGGCTCTCTGATGAAATCGCCGAGGACATGTATAATTATGGGCAGTTTCAGGTTGTCTTCGACGACGGATCCGTTGGCTGGTATGAAGCTGGCTGGGGACCGATGATGTCGGAAACCGCCTTCTTTGTGAAAGACATCGTCTCACCGAACGGCTCAGTCTCCATTACTGACGGCAACAAGGGCGCTTCCGCAGATATTGACGGGCACACCAAGGTTGGAAGCATTCTCGTGCACCGGCCAGACGGGGATGAGTCCATCGAACTGCCTGATGAACCCGGCCACCAGGAGCTTTGCGATGCTGAGCAAGCCTACATGGTGCGTGCCATTACAGAAAACATCGACCTGACACGTCACATGCAGGACGCCGTTCAATCCCTCGCCATTTGCCTTGCGGCGGACGAAAGCATCCGCATCGGCCAACCGATCACGTTAGGAACAGCGCAATGACCGCTCTTTCTCTCAAGAATATCTACAAGTCCTTTGGGGCTGTTGAGGTTCTCAAGGACATCAACATTGAGGTCGAGGAAGGCGAGTTCGTTGTCTTTGTCGGCCCGTCTGGTTGCGGTAAGTCCACCCTGCTCCGGATTATCGCCGGATTGGAAGACGCCACCTCAGGCGAGGTGAACATCGGCGGGAATGTCGTCAACACCACCCCGCCTTCGAAGCGCGGGATTGCCATGGTGTTCCAGAGTTATGCGCTTTATCCGCACCTCAACGTGCGCGGGAACATGTCTCTTGCCTTGAAGCAGGAAGGCCATAGCAAGGCAGAGATCTCGAGCCGCATTACGGAAGCCAGCCGGATGCTCAATCTGGAAGACTATCTCGACCGGTATCCGTCAGAGCTTTCCGGCGGCCAGCGTCAGCGTGTGGCGATCGGCCGGGCGATTGTCCGCCAGCCGAAGTTGTTCCTCTTTGATGAACCGCTTTCAAACCTTGATGCTGCACTGCGGATGAACACGCGGCTGGAGATTGCCAACCTGCACCAGCAGCTCGGCACCTCGATCGTTTATGTGACACACGACCAGACCGAAGCAATGACACTTGCCGACAAGATTGTCGTACTCCGGGCCGGACGCGTGGAACAGATCGGCAGCCCGATGGAGCTCTACAACAACCCGATCAACCAGTTCGTGGCAGGTTTCCTTGGATCTCCTTCGATGAACTTCCTGTCGGCAGAAACAGTGACACCCGGCGACACCCGGACGCTCGGGATACGGCCGGAAGATCTGGTTCTGTCCGCAGAGGGCCCGATCGAGGCGACAGTTCAGCATGTCGAGCATCTCGGCGGGGACACCAACGTCATCGCCATGACCGGGGACAAACAGATCACCGCACGGTTCTTTGGACAGCATGACATACCGGCAGGCCAGCAGGTCGCACTGGGGTTTGCACAAGAAAAAGCCCGTTATTTCGACGCGAACGGCATGCGCCAAGCGTAAGCGGAGCGGTCTTCGTCAGCTGGCGAGATCGCCATTCTGGCGCGCCCATGCCAAGAGTTCGTCGGATGGCATCGGCTTGGCGATGAAATAGCCCTGAACGACGTCGACACCCAACTCGGCAATGAGATCCCATTCCGCCTGTGTTTCGACACCTTCTGCGACCGTGGAGAGACCCAGCTTCTTAGCCAGCGACACGCTGGATTCGAGCATTGCGCGGGCTTCTTCGTCTTGGGGGGCGCCATCGACGAATGCCCGGTCGATCTTCAGCTCTGTGAACGGGATGCGTTTCAACTGCTGCATTGACGAAGCACCGGTGCCGTAGTCGTCAATGGCAAGTCCAACGCCCTTCATCCTCAAACGTGTAAGGATCTCGAGCGGTGCAGCGACATCCTCCATTATCCGGCTTTCGGTCACCTCGATGATGACGGAATGCGGATCGATGCCTTCTTTTGCGATGGCAGCGATGACCAGATCGAACACCTCGTAACGCGTCAAGGAGTCGACGGAAAAATTCACCGCCACCTTGATGTCGAGCCCCTTTTTTTGCCAGGCAGCAGAGGCGACCATTGATTTCTCGAACACCTGACGCGTCATTTCGTCAATGAGACCGTGTTCCTCAATCACCGGAACAAACGCAATCGGTGGGATCAGCTTTCCATCTTCACCGCGCCATCGGACCAATGCTTCAACACCGATCAGTTTCCGGTCCGGTACTGCGACCTTAGGCTGGAAAAAGACATCTATCGCTCCGCTTTCCAGCCCGGCCTTGAGCGTCTCAAGCGTGAGACTTTCAATCGGCCCGCGCCTCGTAGCGGATTGTTGGGCAACATGTTTGTCGAGCAAGGCTTTCAGCGGGTCGGGTTTGATCGGCTTTTGAATGGCCCCAAGAACTTTTAGGCGATGCGCCTCGGCAAGTTGTGTTGCTGTCTGAAGTATCCGTTTGTCCTCGCCGCTCACGAGAATGATCGCGCAGGGCGCATCCCGTTCGGCAAGGTGGCGCAGAAACTCTAGACCATCCATGCCCGGCATGTTCAGGTCGCAGAGAATGACGTCGGGTGTATGGGCTTCAACAGCGTCCAAACCCTTGGCACCATCCTCCGCCGATAGGACCGTGTCGTATCCAATTCTGGTTAGTATCTTGGTCGTTAAGGTCGTGATGAACGGGTCATCATCTACGATCAAAACCTTGGCCATGCCCATATCAAGGGTCCAGTTCTCGTCAAAGGTCGGCAATGTGGTCCGCAATCTGCTGCATTATTGGCCGAAGCTTTGGAAACTCCACGTTAATGGCGGCCCAATCGTCGGATTTTCCGGCCTTCTCCAGGTTCAAACTGAGATCAGCGAGTTCATTGGCGCCGACGGCCCGCGCAGAGGATTTAAGTTTATGGCCGGCCGCGCCAACTGCGGCCGCATCCTGTGCTTCAACTGCGTCTGCAATTTCTCCAACAACATGCCACGCCGGATCAACAAAATCAGTCAAAACCTCATTTATCGTCTCGCGGTCATCGCCAAAGATCTCTTCCAGGGGCGACAGATCAATCGGCGCACGTTCGACGGTGTTCATTGGTGAAACGACGGCGGCGGCTTCTTTTCCGTCTTCACAGCCAATTTCCGCGGGCGCTTCAACGCGATTGACCGCTGCATGCGGCAGCCAGCGCTTCAGCATTTCCTTGAGCTTTTTCATCTCAAGGGGTTTCGGGAGAAAATCATCCATCCCCGCTTCGAGACACCGGTCGGCTTCTCCTTGAAGGGCATTGGCGGTGATGGCAATGATCGGAACCCGGGTTGAACCGTTGGTCTCGTGCGCACGGAACTGCCGCGTCATTTCCAACCCGTCCAACTTCGGCATGTGCACGTCCGACAGAACAACGCCAAAGCGGCCGGATCGCATAGTTGCCAGCCCGGCTTCGCCGTCTTCAGCGATCTCGCATTGATACCCTAGAAGACGCAACTGCCGCTGGATGACATCCTGGTTTGTCTTGTTGTCCTCAATCACCAGAACCAATTCACCGTTTGCCATAGCTTCGTCTGCGCTCGGCGCGATACATCCGCCCGCCTCGACAGAGGGAGCATGTCTGATGGCACTGGGTGATGCCC
Source organism: Roseibium alexandrii DFL-11 (assembly GCF_000158095.2). Classification (NCBI taxonomy): domain Bacteria; kingdom Pseudomonadati; phylum Pseudomonadota; class Alphaproteobacteria; order Hyphomicrobiales; family Stappiaceae; genus Roseibium; species Roseibium alexandrii. The sequence goes on along the minus strand of NZ_CM011002.1, from coordinate 4,858,598 downwards.
TACCCATCGCAACACAGAGGGCATTCAGCAAGTTTCGGCGCGTGAGCGGTGTAGCTGGCACCACTGTCGTATCCGGCAACTCAAGCGGCGTTCCAAGATCGGCCATCCGGCGTTCGACCAAGAACCGCGTCTGCTTGAGATGATCATCGGCGCGGAAACGCTCCCGGAGATCCGCTCTTGCCGTTTCCTCATACCCGAGACCTAACAGGACAGTGTCGTATGGAGCCGACTTTTCATGCGCCTCAATTGCGCTTTGAAGCAGAAGCTCCGGTTCACTTACTAGATCAACAGAAGCACCAGAGCAGCCAAGGTACGTCTCAATAAGGGTCCACCTGGTCGGGTCATCAGGCACGAGTGCCAGAACCTTCACACCCGCCAGATCATGGCCGGTTTCGACACCTGCCTCTTCAACGATCTCGTGTGTCAACGTGACCGTGAAGGTGCTGCCGTCCCCTGGAACACTCTCCACGTCGATTGTTCCACCCATCATGTCAACCAAGCGCCGCACAATGGTGAGCCCCAGGCCCGTGCCGCCGAACCGGCGGGTGGTGGACACATCGGCCTGCTGAAATGGTTGGAAGAGGTTTGCCGTCTGTTCCGGGGTCATACCGATCCCGTGATCTTGCACTTGATACCGGACGGTAGCTTGTCCTTCTGAAATCTCATTCATATCGACCCGAAGCGTGACCTGGCCGGCCTCAGTAAACTTCACCGCATTGCCGAGGAGGTTAAACAGGATCTGGCGCAGCCGGACCTGATCTCCTGCAACTTCAGCCGGGATCCTCGGATCGCAATAGGCGATGAAATCGAGCACTTTTGCACAGGCGTTCGGCCCCATAGTTTCACCGACGCCCTCCACAACATCAAGAATGGACATGGGGATCATTTCCAGGTCCATCTTGCCGGCCTCGATCTTGGAGAAATCGAGGATGTCATTAATGATGGTCAGAAGCGCAAAGGCAGAGTCCCGGACAGTCGCGGCCATTTGCATCTGTTCGTCGTCGAGATCGGTATGCGTCAACAGATCAATCATGCCGACAACACCATTCATGGGCGTGCGGATTTCGTGGCTCATGGCAGCCAGAAACATGTCCTTGGCCTTGGTGGCACTTTCGGCCTTTTCCCGTAACTCTTCGGCACGCTTACGGTTCGCCTCGGCCTTTTCCATCATGTCCAGTGTGGCCTGACGCGCCTCTTTCAGCTCTTCCATTTGCCGAAGAAGCTGATGGCGAGCCGCAACCCGTTCTGTGATGTCGGAATAGGTGCTAACAAACCCACCGCCTGGCAGCGGGCCACCCTTGACCTCCATGTAGCTGCCGTCCGGGCGGGCGCGTTCAAAGGCGTGTTCCTCGAAATACCGCACTTTCTGCATCAAACCCCGGACGATCTCGTCCACATCTCCCGGCCCAAACTCACCGTGTTCGGCGTCAAAACGAATGAGAGCTTCAACGCTTTGGCCTTCGAAGACCAGCTCATCGGGGTAATGGCGCATGTCGCGGAATTTCTGGTTCCAAGCAAGAAGCTTCAGATCCTCGTCGAACACAGCAACGCCCTGGATCATGCTGGAGAGTACGCTTTCGAGCAGTCCGTCCCTGTTCATCTGCATGCTCCCTAATGCTCCATTGGATCAATCCGTCAGGTTCAATCCCGCATGGACCCGTTCGATCAACGCCAGAGCTTGACGTTGGCATTTGTGCTCCATCAACCAAGTGAAAACGGCACCGGGGCCGGCGTTTGGCAGGTCGTCAGGTGCTACGATCAAAGCCAAGTCGCGGAGTTCACCGTTGATGGAAACCATCATTCGTCCATCCGCCGCAAATTCGTTCGGCAGCGCCAGCATGTGCTCGTTCGCCGGCCAAGCGACATCTGTCAGGCGGCCCGCGCTGCTGCGAATAGAGATATCTGTGCCCTGTCCGGCATCCCGGCGCCATAAGGCCACAGCATCCGGCAAGGTGCACCGTGGTCCGGAACTGTCGACACTGACATGCCAGATGCTCGGCGGCACCATGAACGCACCATCAGTGACACGCGATGCACCCATGACATCCGACCGCGCGTCCGGGTCGCCGACAAGTGCAAGAACTGCAGACCACCCCGCAACGTCACTATTCTGAGTGGAGGCCTCATCCTTTGCAGCCGGCACACCAGAGTACGGCCCCTCGAGGACTTGCATTTCACCGCTTTGGGATAAAAGCGTGAGTTTGGCGCCCTCCGGCAAGTTGATTGCCTGCCCGGTTGCCAGCCTCGTTCCCGGAGTGATTTCATCTGTACCGCTGACCGCGACAACAACGATCTCCGCATGCGCAGGCAACAACATCATCGCCAATGCTGACAGGCAAATCCACAGTCTTTTCAACATCTTCACTCCTCAAGCGCAGGTGAAGCGTCACTTCTCCGACAAGACAACCTTCGTGCCGGACAGCCCTTTTTCCAGCCGGTCCAAATGAAACCGGGACGGCCCATCATCTGACTTGATAGCCAAAACCCGTTCAAAAAGTGTTTTTGCAACCTCTGTATCTTCGTTCAGCTGATCATAACCAGTGATGTAATCCTGAAACCAGGTTTCCTCGGAGACGCCTTTTGGACTTGGTTCGAAACAGCCAAGGGTCTGCTGCCTCCCCTTCAGGACAACTTCGCCGAGGGGCCGGAAGACAAAATCAGTATTCACTTCAAACCGCTCCAGAACAGTCTGACTAACACAGATGCGAGAGCCCAGATATTTGTTGGCGCCTTCCAATCGTGCCGCCGTGTTCACCGTATCTCCAATCCCCGTGTAATCGAAGAAACGGTGACCACCGAAATTCCCGATCACCGCATCGCCGCAATGCGCCCCGATGCGGGTCACGCCCAACGACACCCCCTGCTCCAACAAGGATTTCCGGTACTGTTCCGCCGTCTGATCAAGCTCGACAGCAAGGGCAACGGCGTTTTTTGCTTGCGCAGGATCGTCTTCGGGTGCGCCCAGGAAGCAGACAACCGCGTCACCAATGAGCTTGTCGAGCGTTGCACCGTGGCGGAAAACCACGTCACAGACTTCATCAAGATATCCATTCAGGATTTCTGCGACGCGATCAGGCGGCAACTCCTCAGAAAGGGTCGTGAACCCAGCCAGGTCGGTAAAAACGTACGTGACCAAGCGCTTCTCGCCGCCCAAGGCAAGTTCAACCTCACCCGTCGCCAAACGTCTAACGACTTCCGGACTGACGTATTTCTCAAAAGCCGACACCACGAACGCACGCTCCAGCCGGTCCTGCCGCCATCGCACAAGAGCCAGCAGGAAAACACTTGCCGATGCTGCGGTCACAGGGCCGAGAACCGGGAGCAAAGCGGTCCCCGCCTGCATCAATCCCCATGCCACCACCCCGTAAATACTGAGGCAAATCACGAAACCTGTGAAAAACACCTTTGGCTGCCGGAAAATTGTAAAAACAAGAGCCGAAACGCCGGCGAAAAGGACAAGCAATCCTATTGACTGCGCAAAGGTTGGAACCGCAAGCGCGCGTCCGGACAACAACTGCGCCAGCACATGAGCATGGATCTCAATGCCTGGCAGATTTCCAGCCTGGACGCCCTGAAGGGAGGCCAAAGGCGTCGCATGGCGGTCCGTGCCCGGAAGATCCGTTCCAATCAGAACATATTTGCCGGAAAACCAGTCTTGAGGAAGAAAGGCGACGGTATGGGCGGGGTAGCGCGGGAACGGCCCTGCGTCATCAGCCGAAAGCGCTGGATAAAGGATCCGGCTGTCAAAAGGCGTCTTTTCAAAACGCTGATTTGCAAGCGCTTCGGTGAATAGCGGTGTCTCGCCATCATTGACGGGCAGATGTCGCAGAATGCCATCTGCATCGTCTCTCTGCAAAATCACAGACCCTGGTTGCCGGCGTTCCACTACGGAAGACAGATAAGCAGCTTGTTTTTCCGTCAGAAGACTGGCGGGGACCGTCGCCAACACAACTGGTGTCGCCAAGTCATCCAGGACCTGAAGAAGCCCGGCGTCTTTTTCCGGTTCGCTCGGGCTGTCAAACAGCACGTCGATGCCAATCCCTGCCGGTCCAGCCGCATCGAGGGAGACCAGCAATTCGGCCAGAAACCTGCGGTCTATTGGAGAGCGGTAAGGGAAAGAGGCCAACGTATCTTCTGTGATCGTAACAATCACAATATCCGTATCGGAGACTTGCTCGCTGGGCATGAACTCCAAGACGGCAAGGTCGCCAACTATCGGGTCTAGCCGGCTGGCAACCGGTATCGCAATCAGCACTGCAAGCAGCGCTGCGCAAACTGCACTGCCCCATCGCCCCAGAAAACTGGTTTCAGGTCTGCCGGGCGGCGACGAGGTTGTCATCGCGCGCCGCCAAATGTGTTTTGCCAGTCGACAGCTGAGAACACCTTAGTTCGGTGCATCAAATCGTTGGACTTCTGATTGCGTGCCATCGGCATAAGTCAACTGCACAGATATGAACTGCGTCGGCTTCGGAATGGTCGCATGAACGGTCGACCCAGGCCCGCTGGAAGGGATTGCATGCGGATTGTCAGGATCGCAAGCACCGATCTCAAACGTCTGATCCGGCGCATCCGTATCCAATCCATAACGCACTTCATCAATGGCGCACCGGTAACTGATCAAATGGGTGAAATAGACCAGCCGCTTGCCGTCATAGTCCCGGTAGCTGAGCCAACCATTCGGCATCCGTTCCAAGATATCTTTTTGCCCTGCGATGAGGGCGAGGCCCGGACTGAACTTGATCTGGAATGGTCCCTGTTCTTCGCCGCGAATGTCGGTGTATTTGACCGCAATATCCATTTCGCCAGCGTTCCCGGGGAGCTCGATCATCGGATAAGCGATCGGCCGGCCAGTCGTTGGATCCATGGAATTCGCCATGAAACCGGTCGACTTGAAATCCTGATCCGGCAGTTTGACGAAGATCTCTTGCGTGCGGTCGGCGATCGCCAGATTGATCATCCATCCCTGATTGCTGCGCATGGCATTGATTTTAACCGGATTGCTGAGGGCGGCGGTGTTCATGACCGACAAAGCGGCCAAGCGTGTCTTGGCATCTTCCTGCCATTGGGCCGCCATCTGCTGGTCAATGAAGTACCTCAAGAACCGTCCTTCATCGACGCGTTCCTGAAATTTCTGCAACAGCTCCAGTTCCTGCGTCTTGTCGGCGAGCGATTGCTGACCAACCCGCGCCGCAGAAAAATCCTGGCTCAGAGCGTAGTAGGCCGGTGTGAAATCCGGATATGCATCAATGAACGCGGTCAAGCGGCGAACGCGTTCCTCGCGCTCTTCCAGCAAGATCTCGGCAAAGAGTGTCGTTGGATCGCGCCGGCCTTGCGAAAAGGCGTTATAGACTTCGCGCGCGCCTGCCCGCCCCTCCTGGATTTTCAACACCGATTGGAACCGGACGTGCGGGTCCACTTGAGGCTCCCCAAAAGCAAAATACTTCAAGTAATCTTGGCGGGCTTTAGGATAATCGCCTTTGATCTCACGCAGACGCGCATTGGCGTAAAACTCATGCGGGCGCTGCGGATTTTCGACCAACAACGACCGGCTCTGGATCTTGGCAAACAACTGTTCGATGTCCCCAGACGGCCCTGAACCAATCTGCGCCAGCCGTGCCTTGGCAAGCTCAGAAAACGCTCCTTGCGGGAACCGGTCCAGATAGGCCTGGATCTGCTGGCGATCATCGGAGTCTTTGACATCGTTCCAGAACTGCAGCTCGACCTGAATGGCATCAGCGCTGAGTGGCGCTGCCGGTTGCGCCCCGGTGTCCTGTGTAGCTCCGCCAGGCAGCAGCACAATGTCTTGCGTCAAGGATGAATGGTCCCAAGGCACCTGTTCGCCGCCCGTTGCTTCTACCACTTGCTGGCGAACGCGCTTGAAGACCGTTTCAATCGACGCGCCAGGAACAAGCATTTCACGGGCAATTGCAGCGGTATAAGGGCTGTTCAATCCAGCTCCGTCTGTTGCGGTGCTGCCAGGGGCTGTCGCAAAGGATATGAAGCTTCCGCGCGGCGTGCTGGTCAAAAGAGAGAAGCCACCGGCCGTCCCGCCCGCAGAGCGTGTAAGCGCTGTGTTACGGCACGCATCCAGGATGACGATGTTGGCGCCTTCATGCGAACTCTCAACCGCAGTGAGCACCCAGTCGACGGAAAGAGCTTCGAACTCGGCATCAACCTCATCCCGCAAATCCGCTTCAAGCGGCGCTAGATAATTCTTTCCACCCGCTTCAAATCCGTGCCCCGAATAATAAAATGCCGACAAGGAGCCCTTCGGCGCTGCTTTCAGTTTGTCAGAAAAGTCCCGCACCGAGCGTTTCATGGTGCGAAGATTGGCATTCAACACGAGCTCCACTGTAAACCCGGCAGATCTGAGACTGTCCGCAACGAGCGCAGCATCATTTGCCGGATTTTTCAGCACATTCAGCGTCTTACTGTCATAATCGGCATTTCCGATGACCAACGCGTGCCGTTCCTGTCCAACTGCGGAGCCGCACATGGTCAGAATAAGTACAAACGCCAGAAATATGGTGTTTTTGAAAAGACTTCCCGGCAATGTCAGGGCCATCTCACGCCTCCGTTGACGGATATGTTCCGATAATTTGATATGAGAAAGAACGTTACGTCAATTGTAGGCACCTGCAGTGCCTGACCTTTTTGAAACTCGACTACAGCCGAACCATCAACCGCGTTGAGCCGGCAACTCAAGCTTTTATCTCGGCACTCTATCTATCGAAAAACGCTTTCATTTTCGCTGCGAGTTCTGATTTTGGATGGTAAGTGCACCCGTCAATAACCTCCAGATCACCAGCCTTGTTCAGAGTATGAAATTTACGTCCAGGCCACAACGGCCCCGGTATCAGCGTTTCGTGAACCGACTGCTGAAAAGTTGTCGGGCTTAACTCATCGACCCGGGCAAAGGCAAGTGCCGCACCATAGCCGTTCCGGCAATCCTGAACTGGGCGCCACAATTCTCCGCCCTGCAAAAAGAACCGTCCTGCCGGCCGTGCGGCGCGGTCATCAACTAGGACAGGATTTTTCTGGTGGGCGTGCCAAGGGCCGAACAAATCATCTGCATAAAAGAGGCTCAAACAGTCGGAATACCCGCCAACACCGTTTCTCGTGACGGCAAACATCCAGAACCGTCCCTCATGCTCAATGATGGTCGCATCTGCCGCTTCTACACCGGACAACAGGACAGTGTGCCGCTCCCATTGGCCGGGAAATCTTGCCGCCCTATAAAGCACAACTTCGTTGTTCGAAGAGCTTTCCGGGATCATCCAGAATTCTCCATCCCGTTCAAAAACAAAGGGATAAGAAAGATGCCACGGTTCTTCAAGAACCGTTGAAGCTTCGCCGACCGGACCGTCTTTTGTCATCTCCACCATCGAGATGACACCCTTTTGGGTTTCGTGCGGCAGGGCTTCGAAAAACAGATAATACCGGCCATCAGTTTCGATTGGAAAAGGATCAGCGAAGAACGTGTCATGCGGGCTTTTCAGAACGTACCAGGGCTCTCCACTCAGGTCACGGGTGCCCGCAACGCCCTCACCGTCAGTAAATCTCCAGCCAACCCGCCAATGGGACGTGTAGAAAAACGCTCTGTAGACAGATCGGATCAGTGTGACCGCCGTTTCCCGCAACATCCGGATCAGGACCTGTTTCTGCGTGACCGCTTGAAGTACCTCTGCCTTCATTGGCGTGCCGTGCGCGTGAGACCCTTCAACGACCTTCTTGATCAGAACTGAGACCCGCGAAAAGACGGCGTCCATTGCGCCACCAAGACCTCTTGCTGCTTCGAGCGAGGCGGTGCCGCAGGCCGCAACAGTGCCAGCTTGCCGATCGATAACTTCAATCAGTGGCGTCCCTTTGGTCATCAAGGCAGAGAACAGGGCTTCCTCACCGCAAGCTCCGTTGTATCTGACCTCAAAAGTCTTGGAGCCGCTGCTGCCACTTCCACTAGCGGTGAGATCGAAAGCAAGATCGGTATCTTTTCCGCTGGTCTGAGGCAGCTCCGAAGGATCCAGTTCGCTCATACAGGAGAACGGATCTGTGCCGAGAACACGTTCCTCAAGCTGAAGGGCCGTTTGCAGTTCCCTGGATACTAGAGGCGATGGTTTTATCAGCTGATACACCACTTCCTCTGACTGAGACGTCTTCAAAAGCTCGGATAGATGCAACAACCAACGCCGGCACCGGTCTGTTTCAACAACGATCCCGATCCTCATGAGACCGCCATAACCTGATGCTTGTCCGCGGCTGGGTCTTTGCCAGTCGCAAGGGCTTCATACGCATCCACCATGGCTTTCAGCGAATACCGCTCTTTCAAATCACCGCTTCGATCACGAAGTGTCTGCGCCACTTTCGGGTTATTCAATACCGTCGCGATAGCACTCGCAAATGCTTCGGGGTCCATTACGTCAACGAACAGAGCACATGGTTTGCCGTTGGCTTGAAGCACTTCCTGCAAGACCGGCAAATCGTTGGCAACAACAGGAACACCCGCCTGCGCTGCTTCAATGGCTGCAAGCCCGAAACTCTCCGCAGCAGACGGAAATGTGAACACGTCCAGACAGGCGAGAAATTCACCGATCTGGCTGGGGGCAAATTCACCCAGGAAATGAACACGGTTCGTTATTTCAAGTTTAGCGGCTTCAATTTGCAAACGCGTAAAGTCCGGTCCTTGACCAGCGATCGCGAAATGCCATTCCGGCTGCCTGGCAAGAATGGCTAAAACCTTGTCGATTTGCTTGGCCGGGTTCAACCGTGCGGAAACACCGAGAAGCGGCACACCGTTAGGCAAGCCAAGTTCCTCACGTGCCGAGGCTTTGTCCATCGCCCAGTCTTTGGTTTCAAATCCTTGCGGTATTAAGTCCAATCTCGACACATAGCGGTGTGGATAGCGGCCATAGGTATCGAGCAGGAAGTTGGAATTCACAGTGACCCGATCATAAATCCCGGCCATCCCGAGACCTTTGTCGAGAAGGGCAACCACTGGATTGATCAAGCTGGGTGCCGTTACCTGGTTGGCAACGATGACCGGACAGCCCGCAAGCCTGGCAATCGGTGCCCCGATCACATTTCCAAAATGTTGAAAGCAAAAGACGCAGTCCGGTTTGAAATCCCGGATGGCATTGTAAAGCTCGCCCAAGAAAGAAAAGAAACGCCACATGGACGGCCGGGTCTGACGCACGATAATGGTGTCCGGTGGCGCCGAAAAATCTTCCGACTTCTTGTAAAAGAAAAGATGCCGGACTGTGTGACCTCGGTTTGTCAGGTGCTCCCCGAGCAGACGGGAAACTTCCTGAGCACCGGCATTTTCCGCCTGCGTCTGGACAAAGAGAATGCGTTGCCCACTCATTCTCACGATTCCTTCGCGTTCATACGATCCGGTGCCAATCCGCCCAATATACGCGTTGCCGTGACATTGTAGCCTGTCGCTGTTCGTGACCGGATGCTGACGAGAACGGCCATTGCAACAAGCGAAACAGCCGTGGTCGCAGCTGCACCGACAATCCCGAACATTGGAACAATCAAAAAGAAGCCAGCCACTCGAATGAAAACGCTGAGCGCTACGATCCGCAGATAAGCCCCCTCATGCCCCGTTAACATCAAGACAGGCGCCGCAGGACCGGTTGCTGCCATTGCGGCGCTTCCGAGACACAGGATCACCAGAACATGATAGTAAGCCATGTATTCTGAGCCAAAGATCATCAGCAGCCAATGACCGGCGACACCGACAACGAAAAGACCGCCGACAACCGCAAGCGCTGTCAGGATGGCAAGGGTCTGCAGCAACCGAAGCAAACCGCCCTCATCCGCTTTATAATAGAGCTCCGGAAATTGCCGCATGGCAAACATGTTGAACGCGTCCGCAACGGACGCAAATCCGTTGGCAAGGCGTGTTGTGACAAAATAGGCGCCCGCTGCAATCGGATCGAGCAAATAGCCAACCAGAATGACGTCGAGATACTGATTGGAAGACTCCAGAATACTGGCGAACCAGAGCCGAGTAGAAGATGGCAACCAGCGATCAACGGCGAACTCCGGTTTGGCTGTAAATATCTCCGGGTACATTCGGCGCAGCACTCGGGTCAGGAAAAAAACCTGCAGGGCAATCGCAACGACTTTTCCGAGGACGATCAAATTGACAACAGATGTGACGGACGAGCTCCAGTCAAAAACAAGACAGAAGATGAGCACAACGTTTGCAAACAGCAATGCGGTCAGCTCTCTTTGTCCGTCGCCGACCAGTATGCTGACAATCGACCGGGCAAGACTGGAGAAAAACAGAAGGAAGACAGCAGCAGCAACAAACAATCCAGCGCTCAAGGCTGCCGCCCAGTTGCTGTAGAAATAGACCATCCCCGCCATCACTATGGCGCCCAGAGTTGCGCCCAGCGCCGAGATCAACAACCCAAATACGATCCCGCCTTTGGCAACAGAAATGCGGCCGGCGGCAACATTTTCGTTCCAGATCCGGATGATCAGCATTTCCTGACCGAAAGCTGAGGCAACAGCTGCCATGGAAGCCGCACTGAAAAACAGCGCAAACTGGCCGAACTGCTCCTCTCCCAATACGCGTGCGCTCAAGGTGAAGAGGGCGAAGGCCGACAGGATAGAGGCAGCTTTGACCATCATCGAGACGATCACGCCCCGAGTTTCAGACCTAAGGGCGAACGAAGCCAAAGAGGCGAACAGGTTTTTCATGCCTATGGAACGAAGCCCTTTCGGATGGCCTGGCCGAGCACCATGCCATTTAGAGAAATCAATAGCCCGAGGGCGAGTGGCGAGAATAAAGCCTCTTCCTGAAAAATTCCGTTCACAAGAACGGTTAACAAAGCAAAACTCGCGGCAATGTGAAGAGATGCACCGGTAAAGGAAGCCACCCTAAGTGTTTGCCACCCGAGCCAGATGTATACTCCAAGTAGAAAAAACGCAGCCGGCCCCATTTGATAGAGCAGAACTCCGACCGCACTCTCGATTGCGACCGGCGTGCGCCCTGCGGCCTGATAGGCTGGCCAGTCCAACTGGGAAAAGTCAGTGCCAAGGTTGCCTCCCACACCGATGCCATGTCCGAAGGGGAAACCAAGAAAATTGTAAAGCCCCCCCATGAAGCCAAGGACGTGGAAGTCGCCGATCTGAAGCCCGACCACAATTCCGGCGACGGCATAGAGTGCCAATACAAACCCAGTGACCCAAAGGCTCATCCGTGCGCCAAAGAGCTTGAACGCGAACCATGCTCCGAGCACCAAAATGAACAGAATCAAGGCACCTTTTGCATTTGCAAAGACGAGCAAAGGAAACAGCAGCAACGCCATGATAACCGAACCACGAAACAGCGCGAACACAAGCAGGAAGGCCACCGCATAGGAATAGCTGATCGCGTGCATATTTGGTCCCATGAGACGCGTAACCCTCAGGTCCAATCCGTCGAGCAGAGGTGTGTTGAATAAATCGACACGAAAGGCATCGAGAAAGCCCAGCATGACGAAACCGGTTTCTCGCGCTTCCTGGTCCCATTCAAGTGACAAACGCGCCGACCGCATGTCCAGCTCCCAGTAGCTTTCGCCCCCGGTGAAGTAGAGCCAATCCTCTCGGAAAATCAGTTCGATATATCCCATTAGAAGGAAGATCGTACCGACCATGAAGAGCGGTACCGTTAGGCCAAAGTCAAACCGCCAAAAGGTGATCAAGGCAATTTGGAAGATTAGGATCGGCGTCAGAATGTTCCGGAGGTAAATGACAGCGGTGGTCGGGTTTTGAACAAGACCGATCAGAAAATAGAAAAAGACGAGCCCAACTGCGCCAAAGGTCAGGTTCATGATGAGATCGATGGACCTGTTTTGTGCGCGAAACCGGGTCCAGTAACTGGCGAAGAAAGCCGACCAAATTGATACGAGTATGACAAAGTTGTATCCGCGAATGATTTTGAATTCATCCGGTCCGCTCAGGTTAGACGAAACCATTGAAACAAAGAAATTCTGGAACAACAGCGCAATGATGACGCTGATCAATGCAGTGCGCGGCGCGTAGTTCGCGAGCAGAACACTGAGGACCAGAGCCATCGGAATGGCGATCAGCGGAGTTAAAATGTGCCCCGCAACCGGCAGTCCGATGAGCAAAAAACCGCCAACCACTGCAGCCACCGAGCCCATCGACTCCCGGCTCCAGTCAGGCCCCTCAGAAACCAGGCCATAGCGTTGATTTTTATCGACAGTTCTCACGCAGATACCAAGCTCTTCGGGGCTGTCGTCCTGAGCATTTCGTCATACCGAAGGCGTTTATGTTTAACGGATAGTTATTGATTGATTGCTAAGTTTTTCCGAACCGATGAACCCGCTTACGAACCGCTGCGCCGAACCTAGTTTTGATTAGAGTGCTTTTCGACACGACTGGAGCGCCTTGACATGACCGCCATTCCAGGTGGAGCTTGGAACCAAGAGACTCCGGAAGGTCCGTTTTCATCAGACGGAAAACAGCGATACGGCGCATTTAACCAGGGTTTGATTGAATTCTCGCAAATCGTCGGCTTTTTCCGCCGGAACCTGGTGCGCATCACGATTATCACAGCTGTTTTGACAGCGATCGCGCTTGTCTTATTTTCGTTTTATCCGTTCCCATACAAAGCGACTGCACTTGTACTGGTTGACCCGCGCGAGCGCAGAGTGACGCTTACCGAGAACGTTTTGCCGGGCATCGGATCAGATGCCGCTTTCCTGGAAAGTATCGTCCAAATCGTTCACTCCGATGGGTTTCTGCGTCCCGTTTTGGAAGATCTCGATGCCAAGTCCGATCCGGTTTTCGCGCGATCCGTAGGCTCGGACGATCGGGAGTTGCTCGCCGCCTTTAAGCGGCGTCTGCAAGTCAATCGGGTGGGCGCGACCTTCATTGTTGAAATATCGTTCTCGTCTAACGACCCCGAAAAATCCGCACTTTACGCCAATGCTATCGCTCAAGCTTTCGTGGACAGCCAGACTAATGCTTTGGTGTCCGCGAATGCCACTGCGGCTTCCTCGCTGGAAGAGCGCCTGAACGACTTGAGGTCAAACCTTGAGGTATCCGAAAAAGCTGTCGCGAGTTTTAAGGCAGAAAACGGCATTATCGGTGTCACTCAAGACAGCACACTGCTGCAGCGTGAACTCATCACACTGAACGAGCAGATCGTTGCTGCCAAGGCCGAGACAGAGGCCATCCGCTCAAGAGTTGAAAAGATCAGCACAGGAGCAGGACTACCCTCCACAACTGAACAATCGGATGCGGCACAGCTTGCAGAGCTGCGCAGTGAACGAGGACAGATCCTCCAAAACCTCTCCGAGTTCAGCCGCGTCTACGGCGACCGCCATCCCCGCGTAACGTCAGAGCGCAGCAAGCTGGCCGGAATCGAACGGCAAATCTCTCTAGAGCAAAGCAGGCTTCTTGCGATCCAGAAAGAGCGGCTTGAAAGCGCAAATTCCACCCTTCAAGCTTTGACGAACCAGCTCAACCAGAGGAAACAAACAGCTCATCGAACCGGGCGCGCCATGGTTCAGCTTGCAAGCCTGGAACGTGAAGCAACCGCAAACCGGCAGCTGTATGAAGAGTTTCTGGCCCGTTTCAAGGCGACCGAAAAACAGAGCGGTCTGGAACTCGGGCAAGCCCGGATCGCATCGCCGGCCTTGCCTCCTCTGAAACCAAACCGGCCAAGCCGGGTCCTGGCTGGGCTTGTTTTCCTGGTTTTGTCAGGGGGATGCGCGGTTCTTTATGCGTTTGCCCGTGAGATGAAGGGGGCTCCTACAGAGAAAAAACGCGCGCCAAAGAAGATGTCTCAATCGCCGTTTGGTTTTGGAAGACGTCAACAGACCGGGCGGAAATTCAAAGAAGGCCGGAACCGCCTTTCAGCGCCGGTTGGCAGATTGAATGAGACAATTCAGAAGATGGGCTTCCAGGAAGTGCCCGATCGCCCTATTCGTGCGCAAGGGCATGCAGGCGCGCGAGATCGCAACTATCACCCGGTCCAAACCCAAACTCATGCACTGTTCGATGCAAAGGAAACTGCGCAGTATCTGAAACGCGGTCCGCTGCGGCGTGACGTGAAGACCCTCCAAAGCAGAGGGGCAGTGGTAGTTGTGAGCTCGCTTGAGCCGAACCTAGATCAGAGTAATGTCGTTCTCGGGATTGCAGCGCTTGCAGGACAGCGCGGGCTTCCCGTGTTGCTGCTGACTGAGAACCAGAACCTGATTGACGCTCATCGAACAGCGCCCGGCTCCTTTGGTCTCCCTACAGCTCACGCACTTTCGATTGTTGATCCCGGCGAGATCGCAACGAACCACTTCCGGAACCGGCGTTCTATCCTGAAGGTCATTGAGGGCTTTTCAGTCAGCAACACAGCTCGGGATACCTGCATGATCATCGACGCTCCGCCCGTACGCAATCAAGGACAAGTCCAGCGCCTCTCAGAGTTTGCAGATCTGTTCGTCGTTGTGGAGGAAGAGTTCGAGGTACATTCAATCAACGGCGACGTTCTCTCTGGAATATCGTCTGAAGTGGAAGAAAAGCTTCGTTGGGTGACGCTCTAGTCTATTTAAGCCAACCAGCATTTCTGTTTGCTGAACGTTAATTCCCTGACGTTATCTTGCACACTGCGAAAATTCCGGAGCCTGGCGAATAGATAATGAGTCCGCAGCGTCCAAGACACACTCAGAGCGACCAAAAAAAACATGGTCCATGGGACGCCCGGCAGCTCGCACAGCTTGCCCAATCCTACCATGTCGTTGAAGTTCTCGGCGGACTTCCAATTACATGGACGGATCGAAAGACCGCAGCCGAGACCCTGATCGCGCAAGCACTCGCCAATCGGGGGGCAGCAAAAGCGCCGTTTTATTCCACTTCCGCGAATGGACAAGTCGTCGTCATGTGCAACGAGGACAATGCAGTGCGCCAGGAATTCCTTCAAGCAGATCAGATCCTTGCCGATGGGATGCCGATGGTTTGGATCGCGAGGATAAAACATGGTTTGCAGAATATCGAACGTGTAGCAACGACCGACCTCTATCACGACGTTGCTCTTGTGGCTCAAGATATCGGCGCTTCGTTCTACTTGTTCGGCGCCGATGAAAAATCCAACGCTGCGGCAGTCAGCAACACCCAGAAACTCTATCCCGATCTTAACGTCGTGGGCCGGCGAAACGGCTATTTTGGGGCGAACGAAGAAGATGCAATTGTCTCAGAGATCAACGACCTCGCGCCGGATGTATTATGGATCGGCATGGGAGTTCCCCGAGAGCAGCAATTTGTATCCCGCAACCTCAAGAAACTGACCAACGTCGGTGTCATAAAAACCTCAGGCGGGCTCTTTGATTTTCTATCACTCAAGAATCCCCGCGCGCCGGAATGGATGCAAAATCTTGGTCTGGAGTGGCTCTACAGGACGATGCAGGAGCCACGCCGTCTCGGGCCGCGCTATCTTCAAACCAATCATAAAGCGTTCTTTATCATGCTGAGAGACTGACCGTATGTGGGTGCGTACTCTGGCGAAGTTTATACTGCCCGCCTGCCTGGCAATGACTGCCTGGGGAGGTGCACATGCCAGTCCGCAAAATGCCGACCATTGTTTTACCGCTCAGACCTTTCCGGCATTTGAAAACCGTGCACTCCTGGCAACGATGGCGCGCGGTGTGAACCTGCCCAATTGGGATGCTGATGACATTTTCTATCGTCCAGATTTGAGCACCCTCAGGCGGCTTTATGAAAGCGGCTTTACACATATCCGCCTCCCCGTTTTTCATGAAGCGTTCAATACGGGCGACTGGGGATCTGAGGATCTTTCCAAGTACTCTACTGAACTCTTGGCTGTGCTGGAGAACCTTCTCGCTATCGGGTTTACGGTGACGGTCGATCTCCACCCGGACGGGACGTTCAACAAGGTCTATCGAACGGCGCCGGACGAAGGATACCGACGCCTCGAAGACAGCTGGCGCCATCTTTCATCAGTGCTGGACGGTACCAGTCCGGCAGAGGTCGCCCTTGAGTTTCTGAATGAACCGGATACGTCGCCAGAGATCTGGGAGGACCATACCGGACGGCTCTCTAGGAAGCTTCGGGAATGGCTTCCAGATCACACGTTCGTCGTTGGCCCGCACGGCCCGATGCGCCACGAAAGTCTGGCCAACTTTCCGCCGCTGACCGATGGCAACACCGTTTACGCAATCCACTTCTACGATCCATTCCTTTTCACCCATCAGGGCGCCGAATGGCATCCGCCGGACGATACGGCACGCCTTGCTACCGGCATCCCATTCCCGACGAAAGAAAACGATGCGCGGATACGAGCGCTGGTCTCCCGGCTCCAGGCAGAAGGGCATGAACAGGCTGCAGAAGAGATTCGTCGGATTTTCGAAGAACCATGGACCGAAAAAGACGTCCAGAACGCCTTTTCGACGATTGAAAACTGGTCGCAGAAGCATGGGCTTCCTGTTGTCATAAATGAGTTTGGCGTTCTTTCTTACGACGCACCACGTAACGACCGCCTCTATTGGCTGCAGACGGTTACAAAAGAAGCCGAAGCGCTTTGCATTGGCTGGACGCATTGGGATTATTCAGATGGGTTCGGCATCGTCGATCCGATGAGCCAAGCGTTGGATAACGAAGCGATAAACGCCCTTTTCGATCGCCCGGTCTCTGCGGGGGCCAACTAGGACAAACTGTCATGGATCATCCAATAGTCAGTACAGAGGCTGAATACCGGATCGAAGCGTGCAATACGTACGATTTTTTATCTGAAGAGTACTCAACACTATTTAAAGGCTCCAACGCGACGGCCTTCCAAAGTCCTCTATGGCTCCACGAGTTCTATCACACTCTTGTTCCAGGCCATGGCGCCGAGCCGCTGATCATCAAGATCTCCAGCAAAGGATCAGACCACCCTGATGCGATCCTCCCGCTTGTGCGGGAAACACATTTCGGCATTCGAATTGTCCAACCTGCAGATCTCGGAGTGGCCGACTACAACGCAATCGTGGGTTCGGAAGAAAAACTGACAGCGCTGGCAAACAATCCAAGCGTGGCGGAAGGCATTCTCTCTGCGATCCAGCCGTATCATTTGATCCTCTTCCGAAAACAGCGTCCGTGCGCATTTGATGCGGCAAAGTTGCTTCCAGGAGCAAACATAACTCCCAATACCAGCTGTTCCTATGAGGTAGATGCCGGTGCCGGGTATGATAATTGGTTTACGACATCTGTTTCAAAAAACATGCGCAAGGGTTTGAAGCGGAAAACAAATGGATTCGAGAAAACTCATGGCAAACTCGAGTTTGCCGAACTCTGTGACGAACGTTCTATAGTTGACGCGTTCCAGCTCATGCGTGAGTTACGTGAAGCACGGTATGAAGCCAATTTGTTCTCCCGTCCGGAGGTTTTTGAGTTCTATCAAAATATTGCTGTAAAGGGACAACGGCATGGAATCGCATCGACATTCGTTAGCAAATTCGAGGATAGAATTTTATCGATAGACTTTGGAGTCCGCCACAAGAGCCGCTTCCTCTTCTTGTTGGGTGCATTCTATGAAGAACAAGATTTCCAACGATATTCGCTCGGGCTTTTGGGTCTCAACGAGCTGATCCGCCGTGAAGCAGAAGCGGGACACACCATCTTTGATTTCACGATCGGCGATGAGCCTTATAAGCTTTCATTTGGCGCAGAACAGATACCGCTTACGAATATCACGGTCACCTCCGGGCCGATTGGCCGGCTGGCCTTTACCGCCTATCAGTCCCGCGGCCCATTCCGCAGGACTTTGAAGAAACTGATGCCGAAATTCAGCTGATGCTGTGACTTGAGCAGTGCATCAGCTGCGGCCTTTCCACGGCACGAGCCAGTTTTCAGCGCGGCGCATCAAGACATCGATAGCGAATCCAATCACACCGATCAGTATGATCCCCATGATTACGATGTCGGTCAGCTGAAATTTACTGGCTGCAACGATCATCTTGCCGGCCCCTTTTTCAGCAGCCACGAGTTCGGCAGCAACCACCGTCCCCCAACAAACGCCCATTGCAACCCGTGCACCGGTGAAAATCTCGGGCAATGAATTGGGCACGATCACGTGCCACAGGATCTGCGATTTGGAGGCTCCGAGGGAATAAGCAGCATGAACCTTGGATATGTTGACACCCGAAACCCCGGCACGCGCGGCAATCGTCATGATCCAAAGAGCGGCAAGAAACAGGAGGATGATCTTGCCGGACTCGCCGATCCCGAACCAGATGATCACTAGCGGGATCAGGGCCAGGGGCGGCACAGGCCGCATGAATTCGACGATCGGATCAAACCATCCCCGGAACCAGCCTGACAGTCCCATTGCATAGCCAAGCGGGATCCCGATCAGGCTTCCAAGAAGGAAACCAGCGCACACGCGCAACAGGGACCAGCCCAGGTGGTCAAGCAGGGTGATCCCCTGATAGCCATCCCCGAAAATCTCAACATACCGGTGCCAGACAGCCTCCGGTGACGGAAGCCAGATCGGCTCCATTTGCATGCCTTTGTCCGGTGTAAAGTTGAGCGAACCCTTTGCTGTCAGAGCGACAGAACCATCCGTAACAGATACCGGAGACCCGACAGCGATTGGCTGACCATCGATTGCGGTGATATTGAATCCTTCTTCCTTCTGGCCCTCATCGTTGCGATTGACCCTGATCAGACCGCTTCGCCAAGCCGCAACACTGTCGACATCGTTCTGCGCAAACCCACTGCTCGGGGCTGGTTCAGGCAGCTTCACATCTTCCCCAAGCTTGTGCACCACGACGGTCACGGTCGCGCTGTCTGTCTCTCCGGCAGCATTTTCTGCGGTGTAGGTAAACTCGGTGGTGCCCATATACGGTCCGGGCACATGGATTGGGGTCAGTTTGGAACCTGTGAAGGCCCCCCAGATAAAGAAGACAGCTAGGACCGAAATGACGGAGGCGATCCGGTTTGGCTTGACGGCACTCTCGTCTCCAAAAGTCACGGTCTTCAAACTGGTGAAATCGTTCCGGTGAACGATCCGGAGTGTGAAAAAATGAACAATGAAAAAGGCGGCCGCAAAAATTGCGATGTAGGCAATGAGAATGATCATTGGGCAGCCTCCGCACGGCCCATGATTTCCTCTTCCATTTCCCAAATCATATTGAGGATTTCATCGCGTGTTTCAGAAAAACCTTTTTCCCGCTTCACTTCACGAAGATCTGCATTCACAGCACTGTCTGCGAAGGGAAGCTGATACTCCTTGTGTATCCGGCCAGGTCTTGGCGCCATCACCAGCAGCCGTTCACCCAGCAGAAGCGCTTCTTCAACAGAGTGAGTAATCAGGATCACGGTTTTTCCGGTCTCCTTCCAAAGCTTCAGAACAAGCCCCTGCATCTTCTCGCGGGTCAAAGCGTCCAGCGCTCCAAGTGGCTCATCCATCAAAATAACATCGGGTTCATTGGCCAGACACCTTGCGAGTGCAACCCGCTGCTGCATCCCGCCAGAGAGTTCGTAGACTGCTTTTTCCTTGAAGTCCTGCAGGCCGACAATATCCAGAAGGTGATCGGTAATTTCGTCCCGTTGCTTTTTCGCCATTCCCTTCATTCGGGGCCCGAAATCAACATTGTGACGCACGTTCATCCATTCAAACAAAGCGCCTTTTTGAAAGACCATGCCGCGTTCAGGCGCCGGCCCTGTTACCGTCTCGCCATTCAGAACAACCTGACCGTCTGTTGGCGCCAGAAAACCGGCGAGGATGTTCAAAAGCGTGGTCTTGCCGCATCCGGAAGGACCAAGCACGGAGAGCAATTCACCGTCGTTTAGAGTGAGGGAAACGTCTTTGAGCGCCTGGATGGAACTGCCATTTGGCAGGTCAAAGCGCATCGAAATATTATCTATCAAAAGCGGCACGTCACTCTCCCGGTTGCCCAGCCTGGATGGGCAGCGGGCTTGCTGCCCGCTGCACCTTTTTCGCGAAACCGCACCTTACATGTTGGCGGCAGCACCAAGCGCAGACGTGTCGACCGCGCCATCATAGGAATCCCGTGCAGACGGGATGCTGCCGGCATTCACGAACACTTCCGCGACCCCCTTCATGAATTCCTGCGACCCGCCGCCGAGCCACTTGGCGCTGAGTTGATCTTCAACGCTCGGAAACACAAAGGTCGCCATGGTGCTTGATGTGTCGTCCTCGGACATACCCGCGTCCTTTGCGATCACAGGAAGCATTTCAGCGGTGTTGTCACCCGAGTTCCACATTGCATTGGCATCGGCCGTCACTTTCAGAAACTTTGAGAGAGTGTCACTTTCCTCTGCGATAAAGTCTGCAGGCGCAGATGTCACATCAAAGACCAGAATGCCGAGCTCTTCCTTCTCCGCACCTGTTAGCAAGACATTGCCATGCTCTTTCATGCGGCGGAGCGCGCCGCCCCATCCACAGACCATCTCGAGGCTGCCCTGGGCAAAAGCCGCAGCGCCATCAGCCGGTGCCATGTCGACAATATCCATTGTACCGATATCGACACCGAAATGCTCCATCTGCTTCAAGAAACCATAGTGAGCTGCCGTACCGATCGGAACACCTACCTTTTTGCCGGCAAGCTCGCTGGCGCTGTCCTTGTCGATCTCAAGCTTTTCGGCGACGACGCAGTTGTCGTTCTCCGAGTAGCTGACAGCCACATCGACGATCTGCAAGTCCTGGCCGGCGGATGTCGCGACGACGAAAGGCGGCACACCCTGGCTGACTGCGATCTGAACATCTCCGGAAGCCATCGCTGCCGACATCGCGGTGCCTGTGTCGAAGGAAACCCAGTTCACCTTCATGCCCAGCGCTTCGTCATAGAGTCCCTTTGCCTTGGCGTACTGGAACGGCATCGGCCATTCTAGAAAATATGCAACTGTCAGTTCCTCTGCTGCTGCAGGCTGGAACGCCCCCATCAGGGCCAGAAGCCCAACTGCACCACCAAGTTTCGATTTCAACGCCATGGTTCCACTCCGTTATGTTTGTGGGTCTGCCAAGCGCTAACGACAGATATTGCTCACAAGCGCGCTGGCATTTGGTGACCGTCTCATTCCACTGGGTTTCAGGCAGTTCTGTCGCTGCCCTTTGTTTCCGGAAAAAGCGTATGAGCTGCGATTTCAGCTGACAAGCGAGGGAATCCGTCTGGACCTATACCTGGCAATTCACTGGCCCTATTGCGTGATTGGTGGCTGTGCACAGTGGCGCATGATTGTGCATTGCGATGGGTTGCCCTCCCTGTTTCGGCGGCAAACCACAAGCGCACGTTTTCAGCCGGATACCGGCAGGTTTTCCAATCAACTCTGGGGATGTGGCCATGGATGCTGTTCTTGCAAAAAACGACAATTCCGACGTCATTGCCGCCGACAAGGCGCACGTTTGGCATCATCTCATTCAGCACAAGACGTTCGAGACCGTAGACCCGCGCATCATCGTTGAAGGCAAGGGACTGCGAGTTTGGGATGCCGCTGGCAAAGAGCACCTAGACGGGGTCTCCGGCGGTGTCTGGACCGTTAACGTTGGTTACGGCCGGGAGACGATTGCCCAGGCCGTCCGCGATCAGCTGGTGAAGATGAACTTCTTCGCAAATACGCTTGGATCTGTTCCAGGGGCCCTTTTTGCTGAACGGCTAATCTCCAAGATGCCGGGCATGAGCCGGGTGTTTTATTCAAACTCGGGCTCGGAGGCGAACGAGAAAGTCTTCAAGATGGTCCGCCAGATTTCCCAGCGGCACCATGGCGGCAAAAAATCCAAAATACTCTACCGTGACCGCGACTACCACGGCACCACAATTACGGCTCTGTCCGCCGGTGGTCAGGGCGAGCGTTCGGCCCACTACGGTCCGTTCACGCCTGGATTTGTTGCAGTTCCACACTGCCTGGAATACCGCAATCAATATGACAGCGCTGAAGCCTATGGGGAGCGCGCAGCTGACGCCATCGAAGAAGTCATCCTCCGTGAAGGACCGGATACGATCGGCGCGATCTGCCTTGAAACCATGACAGCGGGCGGCGGTGTCATTGTGCCGCCGGAGGGCTATTGGGAGCGTGTCCAGGAGATCTGCAAACGCCACCAGATCTTGATCCACCTCGATGAAGTCGTCTGCGGCGTCGGACGCCTTGGAACCTGGTTCGGATATCAGCAATTCGGCATCAAACCGGACTTCGTAACAATGGCAAAGGGTGTGGCCTCCGGATATGCCGCAATCTCCTGCACCGTGACCACCGAAGAAGTCTTTGACTTGTTCAAGGATGCGTCCGGTGATCCATTGAGTTATTTCCGGGACATTTCCACTTACGCTGGCTGTGCTGCAGGTCCTGCCGCAGCGCTTGAAAACATGCGCATCATCGAAGACGAAGGCCTGCTGGAAAACACGCTGTCGATGGGCGCCCGCCTGATGGAAAACCTGGAAGGCCTTAAGGAGAAACACGCCGTAGTTGGCGACGTGCGTGGCCGAGGTCTGTTTGCAGGCGTCGAACTTGTGTCCGATCGTGTGACCAAGGAACCGGCCAATGAAGCCAAGGTTCAGGCGGTCGCAGGGCATTGTATGGCCCAGGGCGTTATCATCGGCATGACCAATCGGGCGCTTCCTGGCTTCAACAACACCTTGTGTCTCGCACCGGCATTAATCGCGACTGCCGATGACATCGACCGCCTCACCAGCTCGATTGATGAGGCACTTACTGCGGTGTTCAGTTGAGGATCGGAATCCGGTCAGTAGCACGCGGATATCCTTCTTGGAAAAGAGCAAAAACCCCGGCTGCAGACCGGGGTTTTTCGTGAGTGACTGTTTTTTTCTGTTCAGACTTTCATACGGCTGCTGGTCGGATCATAGAGCGGCTTGAGGCTCGCGGTTGCTGGCACGCGAGTGCCCGCAATCTCGATTTCATAGGCCGAGCCTAGAACATTAGCAGCGCTTTCCCCATCACATGGCACGTAACCAAGACCAATCGCGGCGCCGAGTGCGTGTCCATAGGCACCGGATGACAGGTACCCGCAGACCTCGCCCTCACGAAGGATCGGTTCGGCGTGGTAGAGCATCGGCTCCGGATCCTGTAGCTGGAACTGTACCAATCGGCTTTTAGGACCAGTTTCCTTGCGCTCTAAAACGGCGTCCCGGCCAATGAAACCAGGCTTGGAGGTTTTGGCAGCAAAGCCGAGACCGGCATCGATGACGTGGTCTTCGCAGGTGATGTCATGGCCAAAGTGCCGGAAGGCCTTCTCCATACGGCAGCTGTCCATCGCGTGAAGGCCGCACAGTTTCAGCCCCTCATCCCGGCCGGCCTCCCTAAGTGTTTCGAAGACATGCGCAGCAAACTCGGTTGGCACATAGATCTCCCAACCAAGTTCGCCCACATAGCTCACCCGGTGGGCGCGGGCGAGTGCCATGCCGATTTCAATGTCTTGGGCTGTCCCGAATGGGTTGGTTTCATTGGTGAAGTCGTTTGGAGAGATCCGGCCAAGCAGCTCCCTTGACCTCGGTCCCATCAAAGCCAAAACCGCTTCCCCGGATGTCACATCGGTTAGCACCACCTGGTGATCACCCATATGACGCCGCAGCCACGTCTGGTCCGCCAGTCGGGTGGCAGCCGGAGTAACCATCAGGTAAGCGGTTTCGCTCAACCGCGTGACTGTTACATCGGCCTCGATACCGCCGGCCTCATTGAGCATCTGCGTGTACACGATCCGGCCTGTCGGCACACTCATATCGGCACCGCAAACATGGTTGAGGAAACGTTCGGCATCCGGCCCTTCAACGCGGATCTTTCCGAAGGAACTCATGTCATATAGTCCGGCGCTTTCCCGGATCGCCATGTGTTCGCGGGCGCTGTTCTCAAACCAGTTCTGGCGTTTCCAGGAATACTGATAGGCGCGATCCTGTCCTGGATCTGCGAACCAATTCGCCCGCTCCCATCCGGCCAGTTCGCCCATAACCGCACCTTGCTCCAACAGATGCCCATGGAGCGGCGTGCGCCGGATTCCCCGTGCAGTCGCCTTTTGCCGGTAAGGGAAATGATCGGCGTACAACAGCCCGAGCGTTTCCTTCGACCGTTCAAACAGATAGGTCTTGTTGCCCTGAAACGGTTGCATCCGGGAGATATCGACATCCCCGAGATCAAATGGTTTCTCGCCGCTTTCCATCCAGGCGGCCAACGCCATACCAGCGCCACCTGCGGACTGGATCCCGATGGAATTAAAGCCTGCCGCGACCCAGAAATTCTCCAGTTCCGGGGCAAGACCCAGATGGTAGGCATCGTCCGGCGTAAAACTCTCAGGTCCATTGAAGAAGGTATGGATCCCCGCCTCGGCCAGCATCGGCATGCGTTCGACCGCAGCTGCCAGGATCGGTTCGAAATGATCAAAGTCTTCCGGCAGCTGGTCGAACTCGAACTGGTCGGGAATGCCGGTCATTCCCCAGGGCTTGGCATTTGGCTCAAATGCGCCAAGCAGCATCTTGCCGGCGTCTTCCTTGTAGTAGGCACACTCGTCCGGGACACGCAGGACCGGCAGTTGCCCCAGGCCGTCGATCTGCTCGGTCACGATGTAAAAGTGCTCACAAGCATGCAGCGGAACGTTGACCCCTGCCATCCGGCCAACCTCATGCCCCCACATGCCGCCGCAATTGACCACCATCTCGGCTTCGACAAATCCGGTTTCACCGTCTTGCTCCCAACTGACACCGGTGGCTCTCCTGTCTTTGACCTCTATCCCGGTCACTTTGACCCGCTCCAGGATCCTTGCGCCTTTTTGACGTGCGCCCTTTGCCAGAGCCAGTGCGATGTTTGCCGGGTCGCCCTGACCATCGAGCGGCAGGTAAACAGCTGCGGTCGCACCACTTGTGTTGACGTGCGGATAGCGCTTCTGGACTTCGCCCAGTGAAATCTCTTCAACCTCTACCCCGAACGCCCGTGCCATGGAGGCTTGACGCAGAATTTCCTCCCGGCGTTCTGCGGTCAGCGCCATGGTAATCGAGCCGCATCTTTTAAAGCCGGTCGACAAACCCGTTTCGTCTTCCAAAGAGCCGTAGAGCTCCTGGCTGTATTTGGCGAGACGGGTCATGTTCTGGGTTGCCCGAAGCTGCGCAATCAGGCCGGCAGCATGCCAGGTCGTACCGCTGGTGAGCTGCTTGCGTTCCAGAAGCAGGATATCGCTCCAGCCTTGCTTGGCCAGGTGGTAGGCAACTGAACACCCGATGACCCCGCCACCAATAATGACAACGCGGGCTTTTGAAGGAATGGCCATGACTTATCGTCCAAATCTGGATTGAAAAAACTGACGCTTTGAAAGAGTGAAAATCACGCTTTTAGCCTAAGATTCTGCGGATCCCAGAGTGGTCCATCCGGCTGCACCGTGACGGGAAATCTTTGTCCGTAGACTTCGACTTCAAGATCCGTGCCCGCTTGGGCCAGATCCGCCCGGACCATGCCCAACGCCACGCAGGCATCTACGCGGAACCCGAAAGCCGAAGACGTGGTTTCGCCGACGATGCTATCGTTCATCCAGATGTTCGACATGTAGGGCGGGTCGATTTCCTCGCTATCGACAAGGAAAGTAACGAAACTCTGCCTAGGACCCTGCTGCTTTTCATTCAAGAGCGCAACTTTGCCCGGAAAGTCTTCCGCCTTATCCAGCTTCACGAACCGATCAAGGCCGGATTCCAGCAAGGTATAATCCGTGCTCAGATCCCCTTTCCACGCACGATAACCTTTTTCGATGCGCAAGCTGTTGAGAGCGTACATGCCGAAGGGGGTCGCGCCTGCGCTCACGACGGCATTGTACAGCGCCAGAATATCAGCCATCGGCGCGTGAATTTCCCAGCCCAGCTCCCCGGCAAAACTCACCCGGTAAAGCTCGCAGCGGGTCCCTGCCACCTCAGCCGTTTGAATGCTGAGCCATGGCAAGTCTAAATCGGCTGTTGTTCCGACTTTCTCGAACAGGTCCCGGGATTTCGGCCCGGTTACGATCAGCGTCGAAAGCTCCGAGGTGATGTCGGACAGCTCAAGACTATCTGGCAAGTGGGCAGCCAGAATTTCAAAATCGTGCCACTGTGCGGAAGCTGCGGTAATCAGAACAAAATCGTCGTCGCCCTTCCGGATGATCGACATCTCCGTGTGTACACGGCCCTTGGAGGTCGGAAAATAGGCGAGCGTCATCCGCCCAACCTTCGGCAGGCCGCCAGAGATACGGCCCCGCAACCAATCGGCAGCACCCACACCTGACAGTTTGAACCTCGAAAATCCCGGAAGATCCAAAACGCCAACACCATCCCGAACGGCCAAGGCTTCTTCGCGAACACGCTCGAACCAAGGGCCTTTGCGCATCCAGCTTTCGGTCGCTTCAATCGATGTGTCGTCGCCGTCTTTTGCAAACCAGTTGGCACGTTCCCAACCGTTGTAAACACCAAACTGGGCACCGGAGGCTTTCAACGTTTCATGCACGGACGACAGCTTCTTGTCCCGCCCTTCCGGCCACTCATAATGAGGGTAATGCATTGCGTATTCATGGCCGTAGACTTCCATACCCTTGGCAACGCAATAATCGTGGTCGGTATAGTCCGTGAAACGGCGTGGATCGAGGCCCCAGCAATCCCATTCGGTTTCGCCTTTGGTGATCCACTCGGTCAGGATCTTGCCAGCGCCACCGGCCTGAGCGATTCCGAACGTGAAGACACAGGCTTCAAAGGCATTTTTCACACCCGGCATCGGGCCAATCAGCGGGATGCCATCAGGTGCATAAGGGATCGGGCCGTTGATGACCTTTGAGATTCCCGATATGCCAAGCAGCGGCACACGGGCCATGGCGTCTTCAATATACCATTCCAGCCGGTCAAGATCGTCGGGATAAAGCTGGAAGCTGAAATCGTCCGGCATCGGGTCATCCGGCGTGATCCAGTGTGCCTTGCAGTTCCGTTCATAGGGTCCAAGGTTCAGTCCGGTGTTTTCCTGCCGAAGGTAATAGGACGAATCCACATCCCGGAGCAGCGGCAGTTTCCGGCCATGCTCCTTGGTCCATGTTGCAAGCTCGTCCATTTGTTCGGTCAAAAGATACTGGTGGCTCATCACCATCATCGGCACGGTGCGCCCGCCATAGGGCTTGAACCACTCGCCAACACGCTGGGCATAGTACCCCGCTGCGTTGACAACATATTCGCAGCTGATCTCACCCTTTTCCGTTTCGACGATCCACTCGTCATTTTCACGCCGGACACCGGTCGCAGGTGTAAAACGCACCACCTTCTGACCCATTGCACGCGCGCCCTTTGCAAACGCCTGCGTGAGCTGTGCAGGATCCATGTCGCCATCTGTCGGGTCCCAGAAGCCACCCTCAAGATCGTGCGTTTCCATAAAGGGATAGGCGTCTTTAAGGTCCGCAACCGACATCATGTTAGTTTCGATGCCTTGGCGGCGCGCCATAGAGTTCGCCCGTTCAAACTCCATCATGCGGTTTTTTGAATGCGCCAGCCGGACAGATCCGGTGACATGGTAATTGATCGGGTAATCCACCTCGTCGCCCAGCCGCCGGTAAAGCTCGGTCGAATAGCGCTGCATGTTCATGACCGCCCAGGAGGACGAAAAAGTCGGGATGTTCCCCGCAGCGTGCCATGTGCTGCCAGCGGTGAGCTCATTCTTCTCCAGAAGGACACAATCGGTCCAACCGGCTAACCCGAGATGATAGAGAACCGAGGCGCCGACCGCACCTCCACCGATGATCACGACACGAGCTGTAGAGGGAAGGTCCGACATGGCTGGCTCCGGTTTGATTTGGGGTAGAGGCTCGATTAGGGCCTGGCTTCATAGGGTTAGGTTCAAGGGTCAATAAACGGGCGGTGAAATGATCCAAACGGCAACTGCCGGTTCAGAATACGGATTTGCCCAGCAGTACTTCTCGCCGCGAATACGGAAGGAATCGCCCTTTCGAATGAGAAACGGCTCGCCCTCAAGCCAGATTTTCAGCTTGCCAGACACGAGAAACGCGAGTTCCTGAGTTGGCCGCATGATTTCGTCGTTGCGTTCAGAACCTGGAAGAAACGTGGAATGGATGACCTCAAAACTGTCGGTCAGATCCGGGGGAAGCAATTGCTCGACAAGTCCGGGAGCCCGCTCACCTATCATCCGGCGATCGGACGCGCGAACGATTTTGCCGTCTTCCTTGGGGTTTGGTCCCTGCCTTGAGCCCAAAAGCGACGGCGGCACGTCAAACACACCGGCCATGCGATCGATATCTTCGCTCGACAGTTTCGAGATACCGCGCTCGATCTGACTGAGCCAGCCGACCGACTTGCCAAGACGTTCGGCAAGTTCTGTTAACGTCAGCCCTTTTGTCTTGCGAAGTGCGCGTAAATCCGCACCCAAATTGGCCATAGCCGCCTCATCAGCGTGAAATAATATTCGAAAATTTCACATAGAAAATGAAAAAAAGGAAGATTTTTTCACGACATTTGTTGTCGAATTGCGACATGCCAATGAGTTTCAATGGACAAATATCCACTATGCGATGAGTTTTTGCGTCTCGGCTGCGATCGTTTTCTCTTCTTCGGCCTTTACGATCCAGATCGGAACGGTTGAGCCAGAAACATCAATGCGGGACCTGTTGCTGTCATTGGACTGCGGATCGCAGGTCGCACCAAGAAATCTCAATCCAGAAATGATCTTCTGGCGCACAACAGCATCGTTTTCACCAATGCCGCCGGTGAACGCAATTCCATCCAATCCGCCCATTGCCGCGATCATCGATCCGGCATGGCGAACAGCCCAGTAGCAGAAATGCTCGACCGCAAAACGAGATGCGTCTGTCTCTGCCGCATGCAGGGTGCGCATGTCGGACAAACCGCCGAGGCCCAAGAGACCGCTCTTTTTGTTCAAGAGCTCCTTGGTGTCTTCAATTCCGTTTTCCTCGGCCAGCCGCAAGACCAGATTGCCGTCAATATTCCCGGTCCGGGTACCCATGGTGAGACCTTCCAGAGGCGAATATCCCATTGTCGTTGCCACGGATTGTCCGGACTTGATCGCACACAGGCTTGCACCATTGCCAAGATGAAAGGCGAGAAGGCGATTCGGCACACCGGTTTCGGAAACGTCAGCCAGTTTCTTGATAAGCCCCTGATACGAAATGCCATGAAATCCATACCGCCGAAGTGTTTCCATCTCCGGCCAGTCGGGCAAGGCATAGCGGCGGGCAACCTCCGGGTTCGACGCATGGAATGCCGTGTCGAAACAGGCCACTTGCACCAGGTCCGGAGCCAAATCCCTGAGGGCCATGATTGCAGCCAGATTGTGCGGATTGTGTAAGGGGGCCAGATCACTGCAACGTTCAATCTCAGCAATGACTTGCCCATCTACACGGATCGCCGCCTGAAGCACCGAACCGCCATGGACAACACGGTGACCGGCGCCGGCCAGGTTTGCGATGTCGACGCCCTCTGTTTGGACCGCGTTCAGGATCGCACGCAGTGCGGCTGCGTGGTCCGGCAAGTCGGCCGAAGCTTCCTTGGTCACCAAGTCCTTGGATGAGATTTTAAGGTCAGAAGCGCCACCGATTTCAGTGGCGCTTCCAGACAGTGTTTCATCCAGGCTTTCATCGAAGAGAGCGAACTTGATGGACGAGGATCCGGAGTTCAGGACAAGGATACCACCCATCAATCGCTTCCCTTTCCAGGACTTTACTGCGGCCGCATATCTGCCGGGTCGATTCCGGCAACAACAACCGGTTTCTTCATGGCATCGCGCCGGAACGGCTCGCCAAGTTCCTGATTGATCAGAACTTCAACCAGCGTGGTCTTGCCGTTTTCCATCTGGTCCTTGACCGCCGCATCCAGCTTTTCGGTCAGCTCGTCCATGGTGCGGGCAACTTCACCTTGAAGGCCGCAAGCTTTTGCAATGGCTGCATAGCTGACATTGTCGTCGAGTTCAGTGCCGACGAAATTGTCGTCATACCAAAGCGTGGAGTTCCGCTTTTCTGCGCCCCACTGGTAATTGCGGAAGACGACCATGGTGATTGCCGGCCATTCGCTGCGGCCAATGGCGGTCAACTCTGTAACAGCAATGCCGAAGGCCCCGTCGCCCGCGAAACCAACGACCGGGGTATCCGGACAGCCAATTTTTGCACCAACGATCGCCGGAAGGCCGTAACCGCAGGGACCGAACAGCCCGGGCGCAAGGTATTTCCGGCCCACTTCAAAGCTGGGGTACGCATTGCCGATGGCGCAGTTGTTGCCAATATCAGAGCTGATGATCGCCTCACGCGGCAGGGCGGACTGAATTGCCCGCCACGCCTTGCGCGGGCTGAGCCAGTCAGGCTTGGCGGCACGGGCACGCTCGTTCCAGCTCGTGCCCGGATCGTCGTCCTCATGGTCCATGGACGACAGCTGCTGCGCCCATCGGGATTTGGTCTGCGCAATCTCGTGCCTGCGCTCTTCCCGCCCGGCATCACCGGCGTTGGGAGCCAGCTTTGAGAGGAGCGACTGTGAGACTTTCTTCGCATCCCCGACAATACCAACGCTCACCGGCTTGGTCAGACCAATCCGGTCCGGGTTGATATCCACCTGAATGATCTTGGCATTTTTCGGCCAGTAATCGATGCCATATCCGGGCAGCGTCGAAAACGGATTAAGGCGTGTGCCAAGTGCCAGAACGACGTCGGCCTTGGAAATCAGTTCCATGCCGGCCTTTGACCCGTTGTATCCGAGCGGTCCGGCAAATAGGCGATGTGAGCCTGGGAACGCATCATTGTGCTGATAGCCGCAACACACAGGCGCATCCAGACGTTCCGCAAGTTCGATCGTATCGCCGATTGCATCGGCCAGAACAACGCCAGCACCGTTCAGGATAACCGGGTTCTTTGCACTGCTGAGCAGGTCCGCGGCTTCCTGAATAGCTGTATCACCACCGGACGGGCGTTCAAAATCCACGATCGGCGGAAGTTCAATATCGATGACCTGCGTCCAGAAATCGCGTGGCATGTTGATCTGAGCAGGCGCGCTGGCGCGTTTTGCCTGAAGGATGACACGGTTCAGAACTTCGGCGACACGGGATGCGTCGCGGACCTCTTCCTGATAGGCAACCATGTCCTTGAACAGTGCCATCTGTTCAACTTCCTGAAAACCGCCCTGCCCCAAAGTCTTATTGGCGGCCTGTGGAGTAACCAGAAGCAAAGGCGTGTGGTTCCAGTAGGCGGTTTTCACTGCCGTGACGAAGTTTGTGATACCCGGACCGTTCTGGGCAATCATCATGCTGAGTTTGCCTGTTGCCCTTGTATAGCCATCGGCCATCATCCCGCCCGAGCCTTCGTGCGCGCAATCCCAGAACGTAATCCCCGCCTTTGGAAACAGGTCGGAAATTGGCATGAATGCAGAGCCGATAATCCCAAAAGCATGCTCAATCCCATGCCGTTGCAGGACTTTTACGAAGGCTTCCTCTGTCGTCATTTTCATTTGAAACGCACTCCCTCACCCGCTCGCAATACAGGTACACAATTGATTGGAAATGATTTCATGCCGCGCCGCGAACACAGGTCTTAGGGCCAGATCAATTCACTCGGTATATCCAGAACCTGGGGCAATGACATTGCCCTACCGGATTACATCTGCGATCCGTTGAATCCCCTCCGGAATGCGCGCGGAGGGAATGGATGAATAGGCAAGACGATAAAACTGATGATTGTCGTCTTCGCGTCCGAAAAACGCTCTGCCCTGATCAATCACGACCCCGCTCTTGCGAAGTTTGAGAGCCAGCTCGCTGGTGTTGACGCCCTCGGGAGCGCGCATCCAGAAGCTGGATCCACCATGACTGCCACCGCTGGCAATTTGCAGGCCGTGGTCCCGAATTGCTTTATCCATGACAGAGCGTCTGCGCCGGTAAGCCTGCCCCATCCGGTTCACCATGGCGTCATGATAGCCAAGCGAGAGAAAGTAGGCCGTGGTCCGCTGTATGTGACCGGGCGGATGCCGCAAAACCAACGCCCGCAGCGACCGCGCTTCCTGGATCAAGGGTTTGGCAGCAACGATGTATCCAAGGCGCAATCCCGGGAACAGCGACTTTGAAAACGAGCCGACGTAAATCACGCTCCCCGCCCGGTCGAGCGACTTGAGCGCAGGTGTCGGCGCTTTTTGGAAGGCCATTTCGAATTCGTAGTCATCCTCTACGATCACAAAGCCTTCTTCCACGGAGCGGTTCAGCAAGGCACGCCGGCGTTCGATTGGCATCGTTGTATTGGTCGGACATTGGTGGCTGGCCGTGGTGAAGACCACTTGGCAGTTGCCGGGAAGTTCATCGGGAGGGAGACCATCATCATCGACCCGCACCTCCGCAATCTGGCAACCGGTCTGATCCAGAATGTCGCGCAGTCCCGGATAACAAGGGTTTTCGATGGCCGCGACGCGATCCTTGTTCAACAACACCTGCGCACAAAGCCACAGTGCATTCTGCGCACCCATAGTCACCAGGATCTCATCCTGCTGTGCGGAAATCCCGCGGCGCGGCAAAATGTTTCTCACGATGTACTCGATCAGCTTGGGGTCGTCCTGTTCATAAGGATCAGCCGTCATGCTCTCAAAGTTCTTCCGGCCCAACGCCTCCAATGCACACCGGCGCCAATTGTCATGATCGAACAGCCGCGCATCCGGCTGGCCATAAATGAAGGGGTACGGGTAATCACGCCAATCCGATGGACGCACCAGGCTGGAGCGGTAGGAATACCGCGAGCTGACCATCTCGTCCCAGGCCACCGCGTCCTGCCTGTCTCCCTCCGACTGGTTAAGCATGGGTGGTGGAGGCGCACTTTCAGAAACGAAGTAACCCGACCGTCCCCTTGATGTCAGGTAATCGTTGGCGACCAATTCCGCATAGGCCAGGGTGACCGTAATTCGGCTTACCCCGAGCCACTCAGCCAGTTTCCGGCTGGACGGCATGCGTTCACCGGGCAAGAACCGGCCCGACAACACGCCTTGGCTGACTAGGTGCTGGATCTGTTGCTGGAGGGTGCCTTCGAATTTGGGGTCCAAATGAAACTGTTCGGATTTGATCGCCACGTCTGGATCCATTGTAGATATCAACTGGACCGACAGACTGTCATCAATGCGGCGATTGTCCAACACCTTCTGACCAAAAAAGCATCGGGCCCTGTTTCCGGGAGTGCGATCTATGCCGCACACCAGAACAGCGCCCGAATTGTATCTTGAATTTCTGACGGGTTAGCCGCCGAAGTCGTCCAACATGATGTCTTCGCGATCAACACCAAGATCGAGCAGCATGTTGATGACGGACTGGTTCATGATGGGAGGACCACACATGTAGAACTCACAGTCCTCAGGCGCCGGGTGGTCCTTCAGATACTCGTCGTAGAGCACATTGTGAATGAACCCTGTGTAGCCCTTCCAGTCATCTTCCGGCACAGCGTCAGACAGCGCCACATGCCACTCAAAGTTCTCGTTCTCACGCTCCAGCATGTCGAAGTCTTCGACATAGAACATTTCGCGCTTGGAGCGCGCGCCGTACCAGAAAGTGACCTTACGATCAGTCTTGATCCGGCGCATCTGATCGAAAATGTGCGAGCGCATTGGCGCCATGCCGGCACCACCGCCCACGAAGACCATTTCCTTCTTGGTGTCGCGCGCAAAGAACTCACCAAACGGGCCTGAGATCGTGACTTCATCGCCCGGCTTCAGGTTGAATATGTAAGAAGACATCTTACCGGCCGGGATTCCCTGAGATCCGGGAGGCGGTGACGCAATCCGAACGTTGAGCATCACGATGCCCTTTTCTTCCGGATAGTTGGCCATTGAGTAGGCCCGCTCAACCGGTTCGGCAACCTTGGAGCTTACATCCCAGATTTTGAAGCGGTCCCAATCTTCATGGTACTCCTCGTCGACATCGAATTCCTTATAGGAAAGTTCGTATGGAGGGCATTCGATCTGAATGTAACCACCTGCGCGGAAGTTCACGTCCTCGCCTTCCGGCAGTTCCAGGACCAGTTCCTTGATGAAGGTCGCCACGTTTTCGTTCGAACGCACCTTGCAGCGCCATTTCTTGACGCCGAAGACCTCTTCAGGAACCTCGATCTCCATGTCCTGTTTGACGGCAACCTGACAGGACAAGCGGTCACCGCAAGCAGCTTCCCGCTTGGTGATGTGGCCTTCTTCGGTTGGAAGAATTGACCCGCCGCCGGAGAAGATCTTGACCCGGCACTGGGCACAAGTGCCACCGCCGCCACAAGCAGATGGAACGAAGAGTTTTTGTTCGGCAAGTGTTTGAAGCAGCTTGCCGCCGGCCGGCACCGAAATCGTCTTCTCGCCGTTAATGGAAATGTTGACATTGCCCATCGACACCAGCCTTGAGCGGGCGGCGAGAATGATCGTGACCAGCGCCAGAACGATCAGGGTAAAGAGAAGTATGCCTAGTCCAAATGTGGCCACAGGGCGCTCCCGTTACAGTTTGACGCCGCTGAAGGACATGAAGGCAAGCGCCATCAGGCCAGCGGTAATAAATGTGATGCCCAGGCCCTGCAGGCCGTCCGGGATATCGGAGTATTTCAGCTTCTCCCGCACACCGGCCATGGCCGTAATCGCCAAGGCCCAGCCAAAGCCAGAAGACAATCCGTAGGTTACGGATTCGCCGAAATTGTAGTCCCGCTCCACCATGAACAGGGATCCGCCGAGGATCGCACAGTTCACCGTGATCAACGGCAGGAAGACGCCGAGCGCGTTGTAGAGCGGCGGGAAGTACTTATCGAGCACCATCTCCAGGATCTGAACCAGAGCTGCAATCACGCCGATGTACGAAATGAGGCCAAGGAAGGTCAGATCAACATTGCTGAATCCAGCCCAAGCCAAGGCGCCGGGGGCCAAGAGATAGGTCAGGATCAGATTATTTGCCGGTACCGTGATCGCCTGGACGATCATGACCGAAATGCCAAGCCCAATCGCGGTTGAGATCTTCTTCGAAACAGCGATGAAGGTACACATGCCTAGGAAGAAGGACAGCGCCAAGTTCTCAACAAAGATGGCCTTAACGGCGAGTGAGAGCATATGTTCCATCAGTGCGCATCCACCGTTTGGATCTTGTATTCGCGCTCTTCAACCTGCTCCGATTTCCAGGACCGGAACGCCCAGATGATCAGGCCGATAATGAAGAAAGCGGA
This sequence comes from Roseibium alexandrii DFL-11, assembly GCF_000158095.2. Classification (NCBI taxonomy): domain Bacteria; kingdom Pseudomonadati; phylum Pseudomonadota; class Alphaproteobacteria; order Hyphomicrobiales; family Stappiaceae; genus Roseibium; species Roseibium alexandrii. The sequence continues at coordinate 4,823,470 of NZ_CM011002.1, read as the reverse complement.
TGGCGGCAGGAGCAGCATGCCGTTCGGGACATACCAACCACCGTTGTTGACGGTCTCGAAAATCGTGATGCCGAACAGGCTGCCTGCACCGAACAATTCGCGAATAACACCGACCATCATAAGGATAAGACCATATCCGAGACCATTGCCTGCACCGTCAATGAAGGAGGCAATCGGCGGGTTTTTCATTGCAAACGCTTCTGCACGGCCCATCACGATACAGTTGGTGATGATCAAGCCCACGAAGACCGAGAGAGTTTTCGAAATCTCGTAGAGATACGCCTTCAGCACCTGATCAACCAGAATCACCAGAGACGCAATGATGACCATCTGCACAATAATCCGGATGGCTCCTGGAATGTGATTGCGCAGCATAGAGATGAACATCGAGGAGAATGCCGTAACGAATATCACCGCAAGTGACATGACAAACGCCACCTGCAACGAAGATGTCACAGCAAGGGCTGAGCAGATCCCGAGAACCTGAAGGGTAATCGGGTTGTTATCGACCAGCGGATCGATAAGCATGCTTCTCTTGGTTTGCGCCATCAGATCTCTCCTGCTTTCAGATTTTCCAGGAAGGGTGCAAATCCGGCCTCGCCCATCCAGAACCGTACCAGGTTGTCGACACCAACCGTCGTCAGGGTTGCGCCGGCCAGCGCATCGACATGATACTCTTCACCTTGTGGCGGAACGGTCTTGGCAACTGTGATCAGCAGATCCCCACTGTCATCGGTAAGCTTCTTGCCATTCCACTGTGATTTCCAGCGCGGGTTATCAACCTCGGCTCCGAGGCCCGGGGTCTCACCGTGGCTGTAGAACTGGAGACCAAAGATGTCATTGCCGTTTTCTTCCAGGGCAATGAACCCGTAGAGCGTAGACCAAAGTCCGTAGCCATGGATCGGCAGAATGACCTTGTCGAGACTGTCGTCGTCATTCCGCAGCAGATAAACAGTGACGTATTTCGACTGCCGTCCAATGGAAGCCGGGTCGTCCGTCAAAGCGATCGACGTTTCCGGATCATCTGCTGCAGCACGATCATCGAAGGTTGCCGGATCGAACTTGTCGGTGAATTTTCCAGTCGCAATCTCAAGAACCTGCGGCTCAAACACCTCAAATGCCTCAGCGACATTCGACCCGGGTTCGTAAAGACCGGCAACCTGAAGGATGTTGATCTGCTTATCCTTCAGTTTGTTCACTTCCTGCAGAGGGCGCAGAGAGACAGCCGCCGCAGACACCACCATGGACGCGACCAGACAGATCGAAACGGCCACGAAGATGGTCTTCGGGACGGAGTCCACCGGCAGATCAAGGAACCGGCGGATGAAGCCTTTGTTTTCTTTATCTTCAGGCATGTCGCTTCGCCCTGCGCTTGATGTTTGCCTGCACCACGAAATAATCGATCAGCGGTGCAAAAACGTTACCGAACAAAATCGCCAGCATCATTCCTTCGGGAAAGGCTGGATTGATAACGCGGATCATCACAACCATCACACCGATCAAGGCACCATAGATGTAGCGGCCAAGATTGGTGTGCGACGCTGAAACCGGCTCTGTGACCATGAAGGCCAAACCAAACGCGTAGCCGCCAATCACCAGATGCCAATACCAAGGCATTGCAAACATCGGGTTGGTGTCGGAGCCGATCAGATTGAGCAGCGTCGAGAAGGCAATCATACCAACCAGGCAACCAACCACCAACCGCCAGTTGGCAATCTTGGTGATCAAAAGGAAGGCAAGACCGATAAAGCACGCCAGTGCCGAAACCTCACCGATGCTGCCCTGTATCGTGCCGAGAAACGCGTCCATCCAGCTCACCCCGTGAGCTGCCAATTGCTGGTAACCGTCCGATGCACCAACAGACAGAGCGGTCGCACCCGAGAACCCATCAACCGGTGTCCAGATTGTGTCGCCGGACATTTGCGCCGGATATGCAAAGTACAGGAACGCACGGCCTGTGAGCGCCGGGTTCAGGAAGTTCTTGCCGGTCCCGCCGAACACCTCCTTGCCGATCACAACACCAAAGGCGATGCCCAGCGCAACCTGCCACAGCGGGGCAGATGGCGGCAGGATCAGTGCATAAAGCATGGAGGTTACAAGGAACCCCTCATTCACTTCGTGCCCGCGTACCGTTGCAAAGATCACTTCGCAGATGCCGCCAACGACCAGCGTCGTAATGTAGATCGGCAGGAAATAGAGCGCCCCGTGCAGGATATTTGCAAGCGGGTTGGCCGGGTTGAACCCGATCCCCAGCGCGTCAATGATCCATGCTCGCCAGCCGGATGCCCCATATGTGGCAATTGCGGAATTGACCTGGAAACCAACGTTGTAAAGGCCGACGAGGATACAAGGAATTGTCGCGATGACCACGTAGGTCATGATCCGCTTCATATCGATGTAAGAGCGCGCGTGCGGCGCGGCTGTCGTTACTGTCTTTGGAGTATAGAGAAAGCTCTCCACCATTTCATAAATGGGGAAGAATTTCTCGTATTTGCCGCCCTTGACGAAATTTGGCTCGATGCGGTCGAAGAAGTTGCGCAGACCCAAGGCCTAGCCCTCCTTTTCGATTTTGGTGAGGCAATCGCGGAGCGCCATGCCATATTCATACTTGGCTGGACAAGCAAAGCCCACCAGACCCAAATCTTCTTCATCCAGTTCCAGCGCCCCGAGGGCCTGTGCCTGATCTGTATCCATAACCAGCAGGGAACGCAAAAGCTGGGTGGGTAGAAAATCCTGCGGCATCAGTTCCTCAAACGTGCCAATCGGTACCATGGCACGCCGGCCGCCATTCAAATTGGACGTCAAAGCGTAGAGCTTTTTTGAGAAAGCCGAGCCCAAAACAGGTTGGAGGGCGAATTTGGACGGCATTGGCCGGATCCAGCCCATCGGGATCTGTTTGTGATCTTCTTCAATCAGCGTCATCTGCCGCGCATAACGCCCCAGATACGCACTGACACCCTCCCCCAACCGGCCGCTCAGAACTGATCCGGAGATCATTCGAACCGGAACATCGCCTGAAATTTCGCCGTCACTCAATTCGGTCATCGATGCGCCGGAAACAGTGCGGATCAAACGTGGCTTGGTGCACAACGGTCCCGACAAGGCAATGATTCTGGAGGAGTCCAGCTTACCGGTTTCCAGAAGACGTCCGATCGCGATGACGTCCTGGTATCCAATGGTCCAGACCGTCTTTTCTGCGCTCGGCGTGTCCAAAAAGTGAATGTGCGTTCCTGCAAGTCCAGCCGGATGCGGGCCAGTAAATCCGGCAACTTCGATGCCTGGCATCGTGAGGCCCGGAATGTTGGCTCCGGTTTCACAGCACAGAAAGGTCTTGCCCGAGCTTAACGTCGCAACCGCCGCAAGGCCTTTCTCAAACGCTTCAGCCTGTTCCGCGATCACGATCGTCGGATCGGCGGTCAGCGGTTCTGTATCCATGGCTGTCACGAAAATGGCAGCAGGACGCGATTCCGGATCGGGAACTTTCGAATAGGGACGCGTGCGGAATGATGTCCAAAGCCCAGAGGCACACAAGCGCTCTGCCAGACCGTCCGGCGTTGCGGCATCACCAGAGTTTGAGAAGTCAACCGGATCGGCAGCTGACGCATCAACTTCGATTTCGACGCTGATGAGAACACGGCGTGCACCGCGGTTGACAGCCTTCACTCTGCCAGAAACCGGCGCCGTGACCATGACATCGGGCGTGTCCTTGTGGAAGAAAACAGGCGCGCCCGCCCCGACAGCGTCACCTTCTTGGACGAGCAGACGGGGCTTCAACCCGATATAGTCTGCCGCAATGACTGCAGCGTTCTGGATCTTGTCCTTGGCGTCAATTTCTTGAACCGGCGCACCCGTTATGGGTAGATCAAGACCTTTTTTCAGCTTAAAACTTTGCACGCATCCGGCCTCCAGAATCTGTTAGGGCGCCATATGCTATGTTTTCACGAGTTGAAAAAGCATTTTTTTGCCCTACTCGTCCATTTTTTTGTTGAATCGGTCCGGAAAACCAATGAAAAGCGCCGCAGAACGCGCGACACTTTTCGCACATGATCAATCGGAGATGCATACCGTGCCAAACAATATCGTATTTTCCCGGCGCAGCTTCATCCTGATGTCGCTGACCTTGGCGGCCTGTAAAGGTGGTTCGGATATCGTTGAGCTTTCCGGCTCCACGATGGGAACGAGCTACACAGTTACCGGGGTTGATCATAATCGGAATGTTGACCAGGCAGCGCTTAAGAAAGCGTTGGAAGCAAGCTTGGCTCAGGTCAATGCTCAAATGTCCAACTGGGACGCATCCTCTGAAGTTTCGCGCTTTAACGCCCTGCGCTCCACCGCGCCGGTTACGGTCTCCGAAGGCTTTGCAGAAGTTGTCCGCGCTTCTCGTGAGATCAACGCTGCCAGCGCCGGCCAGTTCGACATCACACTTGGCCCGGTGATCGAAGCCTGGGGCTTTGGCTCCATAGGTGGAAGCCGCCCGGCAACTGCTGAAGCAAACACTTTAGCAGCCGCGCGCAAAGTTTCCGGCCAAACGGATGGCCTCAAGGTCAACGGGACGCAAATCAGCAAAAGCCACCCCGAAGCCGAACTCTATCTGCCATCCATCGGCAAGGGGTATGGCGTCGACCAGATGGCCAAAGTCGTCGCCTCCTTTGGCATCACAGATTTCATGGTCGAGATCGGCGGCGATCTCTATGTCTCCGGGCGCAATGCAGACAGCATGGATTGGCAAATCGGCATCGAAACGCCGACAGCTTACACCCGTTCCGCATACCAGGTTGCCAGCGTCTCCAACATGGGCATGGCAACTTCCGGCGACTACAGAAACTATTTTGAACGCGACGGCGAGCGGTTCTCCCACATCATTGATGCGCACACCGGAGCACCGATCACCCACAAGACAGCATCCGCGACGGTACTTGCTGAAAACACTATGCTTGCGGACGCCTGGTCGACCGCCATGCTGGTCCTCGGAACCGAGCGCGGTTTGGAAATCGCGAATCAACGTGATATTGCTGTTTTGTTCATTGATCGCAGCACCGATGCAGAAAACGGCTTCGCTTCAGTTGCCAGCGACAAGTTCAAGCAACTTCAGGCCTGATAACCGAATCAAAGGGTATCCATCGTGGAAACGTTTGTTCTGGCTTTCGCGCTGCTCTTGACCGTCATCCTCGGCATGGCGATTGGCGTGATTTTTTCTGGCAGAACAATCAAGGGAAGCTGCGGTGGATTGAATGCAATTTCCGGCGCGGACCATTGCATGGTCTGCAAAAAGGAAATCGATCCGGACAGCCCGCTCCGCGACCGCCTGCAGTGCCCACGCGCACGCAAGCAACTTGCTGAAATGGAAGGCTGACCGGCAGATTCGGCCGGTGTTCTTGATTTACTTTACCGGGATAAAGGCGACCAACGCCAAACATCCACCGGCAGCGAGACCGTAGGCCCACAACTGCCAGCGCGGCCCTTCCTTCACCCAAACCCGCCGATATTGGTACCCGGAAAAGCACGCGATGACGAAGATGATCGTCGCGACCAGCGGCGTAAGCGTGAAGTCAGCCAATTTCTAGAGTTCCTTAAACCGCTGAGTTTCGGGTAAGCTGTTCGTCCATGTCACACTTGGACATAGCAACAGGGAGCGATATTCATGCCGAGCTCTTATCAGGCCCCGAGCCGAAAAGACAAGATTCAAGAAAAGACACACAGCCAGACCCCTGTAACCAATGCGTCGACAGAAACCGCGACCGTTGGCAAGATTTTGGAGTCCAAAGGCAAGGATGTATTTTCACTGAGACCCCAGAACACGCTCCACGAAGCCGTTGTGCAGCTGAAAGAAAAACGGATTGGTGCCCTCATAGTCAAAGATGCTGCCGGAAAGCTCCAAGGCATCTTGTCTGAACGGGACATTGTCCGTCGCCTGGCAGAGACACCAGGCCAAACGCTTTCGCAAAAAGTGGAAGACATCATGACCCGGGACGTGAAAACCTGCTCCCCGGGAGATCAGTTGATTTCGGTTCTACAGACCATGACCAAAGGCAAGTTCCGGCACATGCCGGTGGTCAACGGCGACATTGTGGTTGGGATCGTGACGATTGGCGATGTGGTCAATTACCGGCTGCAGGAACTTGAGTACGAATCGCTTCAGCTCAAACAGCTGATCGTCGGCTAACACTTCTCGAAAAAAGCCTCGCAGAGACCCAAAGTCCCGCGAGGCTTGTTCGCCAATTGACCAAACTCTCAGATCCCGGAGAGCTGCCGCACCGGCTTAAGCCGGCATTTTGGTTTTACGCAGATAAGGCAGAACGGCGTCAAATGTGCCGAATTTCGCCTTCGCATCTTCGTCACTCACGCTTGGCGGAATGATCACATCCTGACCAACTTCCCAGTTGGCTGGCGTGGCGACACCTTTCGCAGACGTTTGCAGCGCGTCGAGCGCACGTAGAACTTCGGCAAAGTTCCGGCCAACAGTCATCGGATACGTCATCGACAGCTTCAACTGCTTGTCCGGACCGATAATGAACACGGAGCGAACGGTGGCACTGTCGGCCGGTGTCCGGCCATCCGGCAGATAAGCTTCAGCCGGCAGCATGTCGAATGCCTTTGAAACGGCCAGACCTTCATCAGCGATGATCGGGAAGCCGGCTGCCGCGCCGCCCACCTTTTCGATGTCGGTCTTCCATTTTTTATGATCTTCAGCGCTGTCCACGGAAACGCCAATGACTTTCGTGCCGCGCTTTTCCCACTCAGCCGCCAGCTGTGCTACAGCGCCGAACTCCGTAGTGCAGACCGGTGTAAAATCTTTCGGGTGGCTGAAAAGGATAGCCCAGCTGTCGCCAATCCAGTCGTGAAACGTGATTTGCCCCTGATCCGTTTCAGCGGTGAAATTTGGAACAACATCATTGATACGAAGTGACATGACAAAGGTGTCCTTTCAGCAGAAAACTAAAACATAGCCATCAGCGAGACGAGGCTGAGGCCGCTCTGTGTTACGCCTATGTAAGCGGGAAGACAAACAGAACAATGAGACAGCTTCAAGCTTTCGGCAAAAACTGAAGCAACGACTTTTTCGCACCCTCGATATGGGCCTTGGTCAACTCGGCCGCCGTGTCAGCCTCACCGCTCTCGCAGGCATCAAGAATGGCGAAATGCTCCCGGCCAGCCCGTTCCATGCCATTGCTCATGACAAGTTGAGCCCGGATCTGGCGTTCAACCCGATCGATCGCATTCCCGGCAATTTCCAGGAAGTAATTGAGGTTGCTCGCACTGTAGAGCGTCTCATGAAAATCCCGGTTCAGACTGCCCCATTCCATCGGGTCTTTGGACTCTGAAAATGCGGAACACTTCGCGCGCGCTTGGTCCAGCACTTCTTTGGACATCCTCGGCACAGCGTTCTTTATGATCTCAGGTTCTACAAGTGCTCGAAGGTTGAAGATTTCTTCAACCTCCTCCGGCGACAGACCGGCGACCACCGCACCTTTGTAACGCTGCGTTTTGACCAGCCCCTGTTCCTCAAGCCTTGAAATTGCTTCGCGGACAGGAATACGGCTCGTGTTGAAAAGACGCGCGATTTCGTCCTGGCGAAGGGGTTCACCCTCCTCCAGCTGCCCTTCGATAATGGCATTCCGCAAAGCATCAAAGACAATCGATGAGGCCGATGCTGTGGCGGAAATATCCATTGATTTCAGTTTCATACCAACGCCTCTCCATTCCTTGCCTTTTTTAATCGAACGCCCCGGCCTGGTACAGCAGGAACTTTTTTGAATATTTTATATTGAATATTGGATCCAATTTAGCTTATCAATTTGGCGCTGACCAAAATTCTTCGAAAAGAAGAGGGGAAAATCATGTTCAGGAATTTCACGGCCGCCGCGTTGTTCACATTCGCAGCCGCGCTTCCAACCCAAGCTGATACGCTCGATGATGTCGTAGATCGCGGGGAGCTGCGCTGCGGCGTTGTGCTCGACTTTCCGCCAATCGGGTATCGGGACGCGAACAACGAACCGGCAGGTTTTGACGTCGACTACTGCAAGGACCTCGCCGCCGCGCTTGAGGTCGAGGCAACCATATATCCGGTCACTTGGGCCGAGCGCCTGCCAGTTATCGTGACGGGCCGGGCCGATGTTGTCTTTGGCGCGACATCCGACAGCCTGGCCCGCGCACGCACCGTCGGCTTCACAATTCCTTACGCGATCTACTATGCGCAAGGTGTCGTCAACGCTGACAGTGGCATCGAATCCTTTGAAGACATCCGCGGCAAACGCGTTGCGGGAGCGATTGGCACGGTCCCGGAACAAGAATGGCTGAAAATCGCCGAGGAATGGGGTGAAGAGCACCTCTACCAAGGCTATCAGTCCGAAAATGAAGTCTTTCTCGCCGTTGCACAGGGCAAGGCTGACATTGGCATCACGACGAACACGGCCGTAAAGCCAATCACAGATCAATATGACACCGTTCTCGCGGGGCCGCGCATGCCCTGGACTACAGACTATACATCGGTTGTCGGCAAGCGCGAAGACGTGACCTGGCTGAACTTCCTCAACCTTTTCGTCACGCACCAGGTCCGCTCCGGCCGTTATGCGGAGCTCTGGGGAAAATACGTTGGCGGTGAAGCGCCTGAACTGCGCATCCCGGGCGTCCTGTATTGACGTGCTGCAGGGCACACCGCCTCTCCCACCTCGGTGTGCCCTGCAACCTTTCTCCTGAAAGCATTCGCGGCCATTGACCCTATGGCATCGCAAAACCTCAATCCGCAGCCACCCAGCCCGCAATGCGCTGGATCTGCCGGAGCATCCTGAGAATGTTTGACTACAATTTCCATTGGCGGCCGGTGATGAAAAGCCTGCCCGATCTTCTGGAAGCGGGCTTGCTCACGCTGCAAGTCGCCACGCTTTCGATGATCATCGGCATCATCATCGGTCTTGTCTTGGCGCTCATTCGACTGCACTTGCGCGGACCGTTACATTGGCTGGCATCGGCGTGGATCGAGTTGGCCCGCAACACCCCTGCCCTGTTCCAACTATTCTTTTTCGGATTCGGGCTTGGGGCGTTCGGTTTGCACCTCGCGCCGTTCACAATCGTTCTCGCCGGTCTCAGCTTCAATTGTGCCGGATACCTTGCAGAGAATTTTCGCGGCGGGTTTCAGGCAGTCCCCGACACGCAACTGCGCGCGGCGCGCAGCCTAGGCATGTCCGCTTGGCAGACCTATACCAGGATCATCATCCCGCAAGTGTTCCGCATCGTGTACCATCCGCTCACCAACCAGCTGGTCTGGGCCGTGTTGATGTCTTCGCTCGGCATGCTTGTCGGCTTTCGGGAACTCAGCGGCGAAACCCAATTCTTCGCCAGCCGGACCTTCCGCATCTTCGAATATTTCGCCGTGACAGCGATCATCTACTACGTGATCGTCAAGGTCATCCTCGGGGCATCCCGGCTGCTCGCCTGGCGTTTGTTCCGGTACTGAGGAGGCTCATATGCAACAATCCATAAGCTTCTTCAGCGGTTTTGGTGTCAACGACCTGTGGTTTCTGGGCGAGGCAGCCCTTCGGACCCTCTGGATTTCCGCTGTCTCGATTTCCGCCGGCACGGTTCTTGGAGTTCTTTTCGGCTGGATTCTCTATGAGGCAAAATTCCTGGGCGCTGTAACTCTGGCACCGATTCTGGATGTTTTCCGCTCGGTTCCGATGATCATTCAGCTGGTTCTTTTTTACAATTTCGCCCCGATCATTGGGCTGGACTTTGGACCATTCGGCTCAGGCGTTGTTGTTCTGACCCTCTATGCCGCCTCCCTGGTAGCCAATGTTGCCCGCGGCGGCATTGAGGCTGTCGGCAAGCCGATGCGCCGTGCGGCACGCTCCCTTGGCATGAGTTACTGGCAGGACATGCGCCATGTGGTGTTTCCGATCGGTGGCCGTGCCGTTTTCCCCTCGTGGGTAGGTGTTGCCCTCGGCGTGATGAAAGACAGCGCGCTGGTCTCGGTCCTTGGCTATGTCGAACTCGTGAAAGCCAGCCAGATCCTCATCACAAGGACACAGGAACCCTTCCTGATCCTCGCTATCGCCGGCGCGTTCTACTTCGCGCTGTCCTATCCGATCTCGCGCTATGCCGCACAACTGGAAAAAAGGTGGGCCCAATGATCGAGATTCGCGGTCTTGAGAAATACTTCGGCGCGCTTCAGGTCCTCAAAGGCATCGACCTTGACGTTGCAAAGGGCGAAGTTCTATCTGTCATTGGGGCATCAGGCTCCGGCAAATCGACGCTGCTCTACTGCATCAATGGCCTGGAACCGATCCAAAAAGGATCTGTTGTTGTCGACGGAACCGACGTCCATGACAAAGCGACCGACATCAACAAACTGCGCCAAAAGCTCGGCATGGTGTTTCAGCAGTGGAACAGCTTCCCGCATCTGACAGCATTGGAAAATGTCGCTCTGTCGCCTCGGATTGTAAAAGGCAAGTCACGTGCGGATGCCCAAGAGATTGCCGAACAACAGCTCAAACATGTTGGATTGGCAGACAAGCTTAATGTCTATCCGAATGCATTGTCGGGTGGGCAGCAGCAGCGGCTTGCAATCGCACGCGCCCTTGCCATGGAACCAACCTACATGTTGTTCGACGAGGCCACATCGGCACTCGATCCAGAGCTGGTCGGCGAAGTTCTCGATACCATGCGCCTGCTCGCCGAGGAAGGCATGACGATGATCTGCGTGACCCACGAAATGGGCTTCGCCCGAGATGTATCCGACAGGGTCGCCTACTTTCATCATGGTGTCATGGAAGAGATCGGACCTCCGAGTCAGGTCTTTGGTGATCCGCAGTCCGAGCACACTCGCAAGTTCCTGTCCAACGTCCGCTAAACAGCACAGTTTCAAAATTCGGTCCCAACGGTTTACGCTCAGAATTTCCGGCGGCCGTCCGGCTCGACTCCAAAGGAGAAGGCAATGTCCTCAAACATCTTTTCAGGTACCATTCCAGCGCTGATGACCCCTTGCAACGCAGACCGGACACCGGACTTCGATGCCCTGGTCAAAAAGGGACAAGAACTCATTTCAAAGGGTATGTCGGCCGTCGTTTACTGCGGCTCCATGGGGGACTGGCCGCTATTGACCGACACAGAGCGGATGGAAGGCGTTGAGCGTCTCGTCAAAGCCGGTGTGCCAACGATTGTCGGTACAGGCGCGGTCAACACAAAATCTGCGGTGTCCCATGCACGCCATGCCGCTGAAGTTGGCGCACATGGTTTGATGGTGATCCCACGGGTCCTCTCTCGCGGCATTTCTCCGATTGCCCAGCGCAATCACTTCAGCGCAATTCTGTCTGCGGCGCCAAACCTTCCGGCCGTCATTTACAACAGTCCCTATTATGGTTTTGCGACCCGCGCCGACTTGTTCTTTGACTTGCGCAAGGAGTTCCCGAGCCTGATCGGCTTCAAGGAGTTCGGCGGTCACGATGACCTGCGCTATGCGGCGGAAAACATCACGTCCCAAGACGCCGATGTGACCTTGATGGTGGGGGTCGACACTGCCGTCTACCACGGCTTTGTCAATTGCGGCGCAACCGGTGCAATCACTGGCATTGGCAACGCCCTGCCGGATGCCGTTCTGCATCTTGTGGCTCTCTGCAAAAAAGCAGCGGAAGGAAACGCCGAGGCGCGGGCCCGCGCGAAAGAACTCGAAGAAGCCCTTGGCGTGTTGTCGAGCTTCGATGAAGGCCCGGATCTTGTCCTCTATTACAAGCACCTGATGTTTCTGAACGGCGAAGACGAATACCGACTACATTTCAATGAGACAGACGCGCTGACGGATGCCCAGCGCGGTTACATCGAAGCGCAATATCAGCTTTTCAAGACTTGGTATGCCGACTGGTGCGGCCAAGGCGGAGTGCTGGCGGAATGCGCGTAATCGACAGCCACACTGCAGGCGAACCTACCCGGCTGGTGGTCGAGGGAGGTCCGGATCTTGGGCCCGGCTCCCTGATCGAAAAGGCTGCATGTCTGGAAGCTGAGCATATGGATTTCTGCGCCTCTGTGGTGCTCGAACCGCGCGGCCATGACGCGATTATAGGCGCCTTGCTACTGCCACCGAGCCAGCCGGATTGCGCCGCGGCCGTGATCTATTTCAACAACCTGCAGAACCTTGGCATGTGCGGTCACGCGACCATTGGCCTCGCGGTGACACTCGCGCATATGGGCCGGATTGACCCCGGTCGGCACAAGTTTGAGACGCCCGTTGGCATCGTGGAAGTGGATCTCCAGGACGCCAACACGGTGTCGGTCGTCAATGTGGAGAGCTATCGCCTGCACAAGGATGTCACGGTCGAGGTTCCTGGTCACGGCAAGGTTACCGGCGACGTTGCCTGGGGCGGCAACTGGTTCTTCCTGGTCAAGGAGAGCCCGTTTGACCTGACGCTGGAGAACGTTCCGGCACTGACGGCCTACACCAAGACCATCCGGCAAGCCCTCGAAAATGCGGGCGTAACAGGTACGGATTGTGCCTGGATCGATCACATCGAACTCTTCGGACCACCGAAAGATCCATTCGCGCAAAGCCGAAACTTCGTTCTTTGCCCCGGCGGGGCTTATGACCGCTCCCCCTGCGGTACAGGGTGTTCTGCCAAACTGGCCTGTCTTGCAGAAGATGGTGTGCTTGCACCTGGAGAAGACTGGATCCAGGAGAGTGTCATCGGCAGCACTTACAGGATCAGCTACCAGCCGGGCACCACCAAAGGCGTCATTCCAACGATCACCGGACAGGCTTTTGTCACCTCCGACGCACACCTGATTTTCAATCCGGCCGATCCCTACCGCTTCGGGATCCGGCCCCAAAACTGGACAACCTCATGGATTACAAGAACTTTATCGGTGGAGCATGGCTAGCGACAGCCGAGAGCACTCCCAATGTGAACCCGTCGGACACGACCGACATACTTGGCCATGCAGCCAAGGGGACTGTGGCGGATCTCGACAAAGCCATCGACGCTGCGCATGCAGTGGCTCCAGAGTGGGCCGCTTCCACGCCACAGCAACGGTTCGACGTTCTCGATTTCATCGGAACGGAAATTCTGGCGCGGAAGGAAGAGCTCGGCACGCTGCTCTCCCGTGAAGAAGGCAAGACATTGCCGGAGGGTATTGGTGAAGCCGCGCGTGCGGGCCAGATCTTCAAGTTCTTTGCCGGCGAAGCACTGCGCCAAACAGGTGACCGGCTCGATTCTGTCCGGCCTGGCGTGGAGATCGACATCACCCGCGCACCGGTCGGCGTCATCGGATTGATCACGCCATGGAATTTTCCGATCGCCATTCCGGCTTGGAAGCTCGCACCGGCGCTTTGCTACGGCAATACCGTCATCTTGAAACCGGCGGAACTGGTGCCTGGATGCGCCCATGCACTTGTCGAGATCATCTCCCGATCTGGCCTGCCAGCAGGTGTCGTCAATCTGGTCATGGGCCGGGGCTCCGAGCTCGGCCCGCACATGATCGACAGCGACAAGGTCAATGCGATTTCCTTCACCGGCTCGGTCCCGACGGGCCGCGGAATAGCCGCAGCCTGCGGGGCAAAACTAAAAAAGGTCCAGTTGGAAATGGGCGGCAAGAACCCAATGGTGGTTCTGGACGACGCCGATCTGGAACTCGCAGTAGATGCTTGCTTGAATGGTGCTTTCTTCTCCACCGGTCAGCGCTGCACCGCCAGCTCCCGGTTGATCGTCACAGAGAAGATCCACGACCAGTTTGTAGCAACGCTCTACGATCGGATGATGGCGCTCAAGGTCGGTCATGCGCTTGAAACCGGCATCCAGATGGGACCGGTGGTCGATCAACGCCAGCTCGAGCAGAACCTTTCCTATGTCGAGATCGCTGGCAAAGAAGGTGGCAAGGTTCTGGGCGGCCAACAATTGGATCTCGCCACCAAGGGTTTCTTTATGGCTCCGGCCTTGATCACGGAGACAAGCAACACAATGCGGATCAACCGCGAGGAAGTGTTTGGACCTGTCGCGTCCGTCATTAGGGTCAAGGACTATGACGAGGCATTGTACGTGGCCAACGACACGGAGTTCGGCCTCAGCGCAGGCATCTGCACCACCTCGCTGAAACACGCGCAACATTTCAAAAGGAATGTCCAAGCCGGAATGGTGATGGTCAACCTGCCAACCGCTGGCGTCGACTACCACGTTCCGTTTGGCGGCACAAAGGGGTCCAGCTTTGGCTCCCGCGAGCAGGGACGCTACGCGGCAGAGTTCTACACGACGGTCAAGACAGCCTACACCCTGCCGTAAGCCATTCCCTGTCCCGCCAATGACCTATCTGGCGGGGCAGCCTCTCAAGATTTTATCGGATCCCAACGTGCAAGATGTGATTGTCATCGGAGCCGGCGTAATCGGCATCTCTGCAGCCCTCGCCCTTCAGGCAGATGGCCGCAAGGTAACAGTTCTCGACCGCCAAGACAGCAGTCCACGAGCCTCGGACATGAACGCCGGTGCTTTTGCGTTTGCGGACATCATGCCGCTTGCCGCGCCTGGCATCTTGCGCAAGGCGCCAAAGTGGCTGCTGGATCCCTTGGGACCTTTGTCCGTTCCCCCTGCTTATGCGTTCAAGATCCTTCCATGGCTGGTGCGTTTCTGGCGGGCCAGTTTGCCGGGCCGATACCAAAAGAGCCTCTCGGCACAGGCCAGTTTGATGAAGCTGTCGCAGGATGCTCTTGAAAGGCTGATCAGTGACACTTCAGCTGAAGAGCTGATCCGCAGAGACGGCCAATTACAGCTTTATGAACGCGAAAGGGAATTTCAGGCAAGCCTGCCCGGTTGGGAGTTGCGCCGGAAACATAGCGTCAATTTCAAGCTTCTAAAGTCCGCGGAAGAGATCGCGGACATTCAGCCCGGCATCGATAGTCGCTTTTCTTTCGCCGGCTTCACGCCGGATTGGATCAATACCTGTGATCCAGCGGCCTGGCTTTCCCATTTGACGAACGTCTTCCGGACGCGTGGCGGAAACGTGATCGAAGCAAATGCAACGCAGCTCCGGTCAACGGGCAACGGGGTTGAGATCCAATCAGTAAATGGGATCCACTGCGCGTCTCAGGTCATTGTTGCTGCCGGTGCCTGGTCGCACCACTTGGCCAAAACGCTCGGCGACACGATCCCGCTGGAAACCGAGCGCGGTTACAACACAACACTTCCGTCAACTGGCTTCGATTTGAAGACGCACCTGACCTTCCCGGGCCACGGCTTTGTAATTACGCGCATTAACGATGGCATCCGGGTCGGCGGGGCAGTTGAATTGGGCGGCTTGCAGCTTCCCGCCAACTACAAGCGGGCCGAGATCCTTCTTGAGAAGGCCAGATCCTTTTTGCCCGAGCTCGATAAGAAAACCGGACACCAATGGATGGGTTTTCGCCCTTCCTTGCCGGACAGCCTTCCGGTGATCGGGCCCTCATCGAAAGACAAACGGGTCATCTACGCCTTCGGGCACGGCCATCTCGGACTGACCCAATCAGCCGGCACCGCCGAACTGGTCCGTGCGCTTTCGAACAAAACACAGCCACCAATCGACCTTGCGGCGTATTCGCCAAACCGCTTTTGAATCCCTTCATCGGAGGAACACCATGAAAATCACCGCGATCAATGTTTACCAGGTGGATCTTCCCCTAAAGGAGGGCCGGTACAGCTGGTCGAATGGCAACTACATTGATGTCTTCGACAGCACCGTTGTTGAACTTTTGACCGATGATGGCCTCACAGGCTATGCGGAGTGTTGTCCGCTCGGATCAGCCTATCTGCCAAGCTACGCCCTTGGCGTGCGCTCCGGCATCCAGGAACTGGCACCGCATCTGATCGGCCTGGATCCGCTCAATATCGGTAACGTCAATCGCGTTATGGACACAGCCTTGCGCGGTCATCCTTACGCAAAGGCACCGATCGACATCGCCTGCTGGGATCTCCTGGGCAAGGTAACCGGCCAACCGGTCTATACGCTGCTGGGTGGCGCAGCGCAGGACGATGTTGTGCTCTACCGGGCGATCAGCCAGGAAGCACCGGAGACAATGGCCGCCAAGATCGAAGGCTATGCGGCAGAAGGCTACACCAAGTTCCAGCTGAAAGTCGGCGGCGACGCCAATGACGATATCGAGCGCATTCGAGCCACACGAGCGGTCTTGAAACCCTCAGACATTCTGGTTGCCGACGCCAACACAGGCTGGACCAGACATGAGGCGGCGCGTGTTGTTGGCGCGGTCTCTTCTCTCGATGTTTACATCGAACAACCTTGCCTCACCTATGAGGAAAGTGTGTCGATCCGGCGCCGCACCACTCTGCCCTTCATCCTGGATGAAGTTATCGATGGGCCGAACATGCTGGTGCGCGGTCTTGCCGAAGATGCCATGGATTGCATCAACCTGAAGATCTCCAAGGTCGGCGGCCTGACGAAGGCCAAGCTGATGCGGGATTTGTGCGTTGTGCATGGCATCCCGATGACCATTGAAGACACATGGGGTGGCGACATCACTACGGCTACGATCGCCCATCTGGCCCGGTCGACACCCTCTGAGTTCACGTTCTCCGCGACCGACTTCAACAGCTATGGCACAGTCGATATCGCTGAGGGGGCACCAAAACGCGAGAACGGCCGAATGACCGCTTCAAACCGGCCAGGCCTCGGCATCACACCGATCTTCGACGCGCTTGGCGATCCCGTCGCCTCCTATTCGTGAGGTATCCATATGCGCAGCTTGAAAACCGTGCACTTGATTTCCTGCCATGCCGAGGGTGAAGTCGGAGATGTGATTGTTGGCGGTGTCGCGCCGCCCCCTGGTGAAACTCTCTGGGATCAGCGCAGCTTCATCGCGCAGGATCAGACCCTTCGAAACTTCGTCTTGAACGAGCCGCGGGGCGGTGTCTTCCGGCATGTCAATCTCCTGGTGCCCCCGAAACATCCAGAGGCGGATGCAGCTTTCATCATCATGGAGCCGGAAGACACGCCCCCCATGTCCGGCTCCAATTCGATCTGCGTCTCGACGGTCCTTTTGGACAGCGGCATCATCGAGATGAAAGAGCCGGTCACCGAGCTAACCCTCGAAGCGCCAGGCGGACTGATGCGCGTGCGGGCCGACTGCCGTAATGGCAAGGCCGAACGCATTCATGTCCGGAACATGCCTAGTTTTGCTGACAAACTGGACGTCCCGCTCGAAGTCGAAGGGTTCGGCGCCCTGACGGTGGATACGGCCTTTGGCGGAGACAGTTTCGTTGTTGTCGATGCAGCGTCACTCGGATTTGAAATTACAGAGAGCGAAGCGAAAGACATCGCCCATCTTGGCGTTCGCATTACCAATGCAGCAAATGAACAGCTTGGGTTCAAGCACCCCGACATGCCGGACTGGTCCCATATCTCCTTTTGCGCTTTTGCAGGAACCCTGTCGGAAACCCCGACAGGCCTCGCAGCCCGGTCCGCAGTTGCCATTCAGCCAGGCAAAGTCGACCGTTCCCCAACCGGAACAGCTGTATCCGCGCGAATGGCCCTGCTCCATTCCCGCGGTCAAATGAAAGCCGGGCAGACCTTTGAAGCAACATCCATCATCGGCTCGACATTCACGGGCAAAATTGGTGGAGAAACATCGGTTGGCGGAAAGCCTGGCATTCTCCCCGAGATCAGCGGCAGGGGCTGGATAACCGGGATCCACCAGCACATGCTGGATCCGGATGATCCCTGGCCCACCGGTTACCGCCTCAGCGACACCTGGGGCGCTTAAGCGCCAAAGAAATCATTCGCGGAGAGCAGTCATCAGTTTCCGTTGTGACCAAAGGAGCCCTGGCAAACGCTAATCAGTTCCCCTGGGCTGCTTTCAGCGTGAATAATCAGACAAGCTCCAGAACGCGTTCAAACGCAGGAATAGCCGCAGGACGGCGCCCGGATTTTTGAGCCTGACCCGCAATATAGACCTCCTCAACGGCCCGATCGTCGCCAAGCATTTGCAGGATAAACAGCTCTTCAGACAGATTTGATGCACGTTCCATTCGCAGAGCCATGGCATCTGTGGCTTTGGAATTCAGCACGACCACATCGGCTTCCGTCCCCGCATCAAGCGTTCCGATCTTCTCTTCCATGCCAAGCGCCACAGCGTTGCCACGGGTCATCCAGTGGAAGGCGCGCAGCGGATGCAATTTCTGGTCCTGCAGTTGCAGGATCTTGTAACCCTCATTCAGCGTCTGAAGCATGGAATAACTGGTTCCGGCGCCGATATCCGTTGCAATGGCACTGACGATACCCTTCTGGCGCATCTTTTCTTCGTTAAACAGACCGCTGCCCAGGAAGAGATTGGAGGTTGGGCAAAATACCGGGCGCGATCCGGTTTCCGCCATCACGGCGACTTCGCGCGGCTCGAGATGGATCGAGTGGCCGAGCAACATCTTGTCGCTCAACAGGCCATATCTCTGATAGACATCGAGATAGTCCCGCGCCTCCGGATAAAGCTCCAGGGTGTAGGCGATCTCGTACTTGTTTTCAGACAGATGCGTCTGGACGAAACAGTCCGGATGTTCGCGCACCAAGGCCCGCGCCATGTCCATTTGCTCCGGCGTTGAGGTGATCGCAAACCGGGGCGTAATCGCGTAGCTCGCCCGCCCCTTGCCATGCCATTTGGCGATCAGGTCCTTGGTATCATCATAGCCGCTTTGCGGTGTGTCATGCAGCCCGTCAGGCGCGTTCCGGTCCATCAGCACCTTGCCGCCAATGACTCGCATGTTTCGCTGTTCGGCCTCTTCGAAATAGGCTTCCGCAGAGCCCTTGTGAACGGAACAATAAGCAACGGCAGTGGTCGTCCCATGGTTCGTGAGAAGGTCGAAAAACCGGCATGCCATTGCCGCCGCGTGGTCATCATCGGAAAACCGCGTCTCTTCCGGGAAGGTATAGGTGTTTAGCCAGTCGAGGAGCTGAGCCCCCCAGGATGCGATCACCTGAACCTGCGGGAAGTGGATGTGGGTGTCGATGAAGCCGGCCATCAGCAGATGCGGGCGATGGTCCACGATCTCCGCCCCAGCGGCATCGCCGATCAGTTCGCTGAACTCGCCTCTGCCGGCAATCATCCCGTTCTCGATGAGCAGAGCCCCGTCTTCGATGTAGGTGTAAGCGGCCGTATCCTCGGCTCCGAAAGGCTCTGCGGTAAACGTCAAAAGGCGTCCGCGGAGCATCAGGCGGTCAGATTGCATGGTCACATCTTTCTGAAGGGTTGGATGCCGGGGCAGAGTGCCCGCCCCGGCGTTTGTTTAAAGTGGGGGTTTACTCGCCCGGTGCGGCTTGCGGGCGGGGCAATCCTTCGGCTTCCGGCACAATCGCTTCTTCCTTGTGGAAGATCGGATAAATGACCAGGAAGGCAGCGGCGATCAGATAGCCGAGGCTCACGGCGCCAAATTCGGGCAGGTGCAAGGTTGCCGAATGGATCACGCCCAGCGACGCCATCACAAAGGCTGCAAAGGCAAAACCAGCGGCGATCCGGAACTTGCCATCAATAACGCTTGCAACGATCGCCCCCCAGATCAGCCCGGTCAGGATCGCACCCTGGCTCAGAGCCAAATGACCGGCGTAATGCGCGCCCTGTTGCATCAGTGCGGCGGTCAATTCGGGAGAACCGAGTGGCAGAACATCCTGGGCCCCGGTTGCATTGAGCGCGCCCATCAAAGAGCCCCACTTCACCACCAGAAAAGCGGAGACATGCGGCATCATCGCAATGGTGACTGCAGCCATATGCTCAACCTTGACCGCATGCGCGGTGTTGGTGATCAGGCTGAGGGCAACGAACACCAGAACCGGCGCGGCCGCGGCGACCGGGATCAGATTGCTCAAGAAGGCGAGGAATCCGAACATGGCGGCCAGCGGAATGATGAGGCCGACACCGATGATGTAGCCGGAATGTGCACCCATACGCTTGTAAGCCGGGTGTCCGATATAGGCAGTGGTCGGGAACGGCGACCCAAACAGCGCACCCACCATCGTGCCAGCGCCATCAGTAATCTGGCATGCTGCGACCGGATAGTGATCACCGGCAGCTTCCGCGCTTTCCACGTTGTTCATCGTTTCGATGAAGTTGTAGATCTGGACTGGCACCAGAACAAGGAACAGTTCCGGGTTTGCAAAGAGATGCTGAATCCCGGCGATCAGATCCCCGAAGTATGGCAATGGCGGGTAGAAGCCGACACCTTCAAAGCTGATCGAAGACTGACCGATCAAAAGAGCAACAACCGTCCCGATGATCAGAGCCAGAAGTCCCGCCGGAATGTTGAACGGCAGGCGGAACCGGCCAACCATCCCCCAAAGGATGATAATCATCGACGCAAAGCCAATGAACGGGTTCTCAAAGATGGTCGCAAGGGGGACCGAACCAATGAACACCAAGGCAATGCCGCACAAGGTGCCGAGCATGCCTGCGCGCGGTGTCACCTTTTTGAGCCATGGACCGATGATGGCACCCAGAGCGGCGACGATACCACCGAGAAAGCCGGCACCAATGCCAACCTGCCAGGCCAAAACCGGATCGTTCGTGGACCAGTAGATCGGACCAATCACACCGAACAGATAGACGAACATCACCGGAGTGGAGATGCCGTAGGGAAGTGCCGTTACTTCCCGACCGTGTTCTGCGGCCGCGCGTTTGGCGAGCAAGACATAGACGGCCACGCCAGCCAGGATTGCCACAGCGGCACCTGGAATGATCCGGCCATAGACAATCTCCGCCGGCATTTGAAAGACGAACTGACAGATGCCTGCAAGCACCATCAGATTGACAAGGTTATCGGTGAACAGTGCCCAGAAGGCGCTGAAATCGCCCCTTGAGAACAGTTTGTAATCGTAACTCCCAACCCGCATACCGGGTCTCCTTTCAGTCAAAAAGGCACACCTCGCCTCTCCTCAGGCGCGGCAAGCCCATTGGTTCACTGCGCAGCTTCGAGCAGCGCAGCCTCCTCCCCGCTGTCCGAGACAAGCTGAACCGTCGTTAAAGCGGTCAGCACTTCGGCAGCTACAAATGCAGCGATGATTTCCGGCCGTTTATCGCGGCTGGCCGTTGCCCCAATCGGGCAGATCAGCTGGTCGATCGTCAGGCCGTCGCAATGGGTCCGGCACCAGGAGCGCAGTTTCGCGCGTTTGGTGGCCGACCCGATCATTCCGACATAGGCGGCATGCCCCAATTCCAGAGCCGCAGATGTCAAAAGAAAGTCGAGGCCATGGTCGTGGGTGAGCACGATGAAGGCGCTGTTGGGCGGCGCGTTGAACACATCGACTTCCGGCAACGCGCGGAGCCGCTTTTCAACTTTTGCCTCGCATTTTCCCAATTCTTCCTGGCGCATGTCGACCAGAACGCATATCACCGGAGCATGCTGAAGAAGATCAGCAATGGCGCGTCCGACATGCCCCGCGCCCATAATGTAAACATGCTGTTGAGCGGCTTCTTCCGCCTGAAGCCTCCGGATTGCGTCGTGCCGGTCAGACCAGCTCATCCAGATCAGACGAAGCCTGACATGCCCACCGCAGCACTGGCCAATTTCCGGTCCAAGCGGCACATCCAACGTGTCGCAGAGCTGCCGGGTCTCCAACATCGCTCTGCCACGGTCGATCGCAATCTGCTCTAACCGCCCGCCGCCGATCGTGCCTCTCACACGGGTGGGCGCCACAAACATTTCAGTACCCGCCTCCCGTGGGGAAGACCCACGAACTTCAGTCACCTCGACACGAATGATCGCGCTTTCTGCATCAAAAAACGCGGCCACATTGGCAGAAAGCGCGTTCATCAGACTATCCTCCTGCCTTCAGCCGCTCGACTGCCAGCAGCACCCGTTCCGGGGTGGCGGGCGCATCAAGACGCGGGCATTCCCGGTAATCGGCTACGCTGGCTACCGCCATCGACAAGGCTTCAAAAACAGACACGCCAAGCATGAACGGCGGTTCGCCAACAGCCTTGGAGCGTTTGATGGTCAGTTCCCTGTTCTCGGACCAGTCCGCCAGACTGACGTTGAAAACACGCGGTCGGTCGGAAGCCAGCGGGATCTTGTAGGTGGACGGCGCATGGGTGCGCAGGCGCCCGGCTTTATCCCACCACAGCTCCTCGGTCGTCAGCCAGCCCATTCCCTGAATGAACGCGCCTTCCACCTGGCCCTTATCGAGGACCGGGTTCAGCGACTTACCCACATCATGCAGGATGTCGGTCCGCTCCACCCGGTATTCTCCGGTCAGCGTATCGACGGAGACTTCCGAGCACGAGGCACCATAGGCGTAGTAAAAAAACGGGCGTCCCTTGCCGGCCGAGCGGTCCCAATGGATCTTCGGTGTCTTGTAGAAACCCGCTGCCGACAAATGCACACGGGCCATATAGGCTTTGCGAACCAGGTCGCTGAAGGAAACAACCTCCTGTCCGACCTGTACCATGTTGTTGCGGAAGATGACCGTCTCTGGCTCGACAGACCAATGTTCGGCGGCAAAGTCTGTCAACCGCGCCTTCAGCTGCTCAGCCGCATCGAGGGCAGCCATTCCGTTGAGATCGGTCCCGGAGGATGCCGCTGTTGCAGAGGTATTGGGGACTTTTTCAGTGGTGGTCTTGGTGATCTTGATGCGCTCAAAATCGACTTGCAATGCATCAGCCACAACTTGCGCGACCTTGGTATTGAGCCCTTGGCCCATTTCCGTTCCACCATGGTTCAGGTGGATCGAGCCGTCATTGTAAATGTGGATCAGCGCGCCTGCCTGGTTATACCAGGTGGCCGTGAAGGAGATGCCGAACTTCACCGGCGTGAGCGCAATCCCCTTCTTGATAACTGTTGAGGTCTTGTTAAAGGTGAGGATCGCTTTCCGGCGCGCCTGATACTCAGCCGTCTCTTCGAGTTCCGAGATCAGCCGCGGCAGGATGTTGTCTTCAACCTCTTGATGATACGGCGTCAGCGTACGTCCATCTTCCGCGCTGCCGTAAAAATTAGCCTTCCGGACTTCCAGGGGGTCCTTGCCAAGCGCGTAGGCGATTTCCTCGATCATGCGTTCTGCTGCGACAACACCTTGTGGACCACCAAAGCCGCGGAACGCCGTGTTAGAAACCGTGTTGGTTTTCATCGGCTGGCTGCGCAGGCGGACGTTCGGATAAAAATAGGCGTTATCAGCGTGAAACAGCGCACGATCAGTGACCGGGCCTGAGAGGTCTGCGGAATAGCCGCAGCGCGCAGAAAAGATGCCGTCGACCGCTTGAATGTGGCCACACTCATCAAAGGCGACATCATAATCAACGACGAAATCGTGGCGCTTGCCGGTCGCCGTCATGTCCTGATCCCGGTCGGGCCGGATCTTCACAGGGCAATTCCATTTCTTGGCCGCGACCGCGGCAACAGCGGCAAAGAGGTTCATCTGGCTTTCCTTGCCACCGAACCCGCCGCCCATGCGCCGGACATTCACGGTTACCGCATTGGACGGCACACCGAGGACATGCGCGACCATGTGCTGGGCTTCACTCGGGTGCTGTGTCGAGCAATGCACGACGACGTCGTCATCTTCTCCCGGAATGGCGAAGGCGATCTGGCCTTCCAGATACATGTGGTCCTGGCCGCCGATCTTGATCTGCCCCTTTATCCGGTGGTCTGCGCCAGAAAAACCTTGTTCGATCTCACCGCGCTCGAGCTTAAGCGGTGCTGTTACAAAAGGATGGCCTGCTTCCTGCGCTTCAAGAGGATCGAGTGCATGCGGCAGCACTTCGTAGTCGATCTCGGCCAGCTCGGCGGCCCGGCGGGCTGCATTTCGGCTTTCGGCCACCACCGCAAACAGTGGCTGGCCGTGGAACTCGGTTTTTTCCTTTGGGAACACCGGCTCGTCCTTAAGCCCTGTCGGGCTGATATCGTTCACGCCCGGAATGTCTTCAGCCGTCAGAACCCCGGCCACGCCGGGCGCGGCCAACACAGCTGACAGGTCCATGGATTTGATCAAACCATGCGCAACCGAAGAGACACCCAAATAGGCGTGTAATGTGCCCCGCGGCTCGCCGATATCATCACAATATTCGGCGCCGCCCGTGACATGCTTTTCCGCGCTGTCATGGTGCCGATTGGTGTGAACGGTGCCGCTGACAGTTTGGGTCGCTTTGGTGATTGTGTCGTGTTTCATGGAACTCTCGTCAACAAGCGGACAGAAGATCGGCCGCTTCGGCAGACTGATCGTCATGGGCAAGGAAAAAGCGCTGCAACAGGTTGCGCGCGACGGTGATCCGGTATTCGGCAGACGCCCGCCAATCGGACAGCGGCTGGAAATCGGCCTCAAGCGCCTCGCCTGCGGCTGTGAAAGCTGCTCGTCCCCAAGGTTGACCGGTCAGCGCGGCTTCCGCCGCAGCTGCGCGTTTCGGAGTACCGGCCATGCCGCCAAACGCCAACCGGCATTCGGTAATCACACCGCTTTCCACCGTCACACTGATCCCGGCCGCGACAGAGGAAATATCCTCGTCGCGTCGCTTGGAGATCTTGTAGGCGCCGTGACGCTGAAGTGCAGATGCACGCGGGATCGATATGCTTTCGACGAACTCATCGCGAGCGCGATCCTGCTTGCCGTATTCGATGAAGAAGTCTTCCAGCGGCAACCGGCGTGTAACGCTACCTTTGCGCAACGTGACCTTAGCCCCAAGTGCAATCAGGACTGGCGGCGTATCCCCGATCGGCGACCCATTGGCAATGTTGCCACCAATCGTCCCCATATTGCGGACTTGTTGGCCCGCAATCCTGTCCCAGTAGGCTTCAAGGTGGGGGAATGCCTCGCAGATGCTCTGCTGCACTTCGGTGTAGGTCACGCCTGCACCGATATCCAGCGCGTCCGCGCTCACCGTAATGGACTTGAGCTCTTCAAGGTGTGCGATGAAAACGGCGGGGCCAATCGGACGCATGAACTTTGTGACCCAGAGCCCCACATCGGTTGAACCAGCCACAATGGTCGCTTGCGGAAATTCGGCCAGAACGTCAGCGAGATCGTCAACGCTAGAAGGAACAATCGCTTGGTTGTCCTTTGGACCGCAAACGACCCTTTGGCCATCCCGCAAGGCTGTGAGCCGGTCCGCAATTACTTGGCGTTCTTTTGTCAGAAAATCACTCGCCGGTGTGCCATACCGATTGGCAGCCATCGCAGCGGCGATGATCGGCTCATATCCAGTGCACCGGCACAGGTTCCCCTGAATTGCGGTCTCAACTTCCGTTTCAGTCGGCTCCGGATTTCCCATCCACAGCGCATAAAGGGACATCACAAAGCCAGGTGTGCAGAAGCCACACTGACTGCCGTGAAAGTCAACCATGGCCTGCTGGATCGGGTGTAATTGGCCGTTTTCGCCGCGCAGATGCTCGATGGTAACCACGTGACATCCATCAAGCGAAGCCATGAAGCGAATGCAGGCATTGACGGTCTCGTAGATCAACTGCCCGTCTTGCAGCCTGCCGACCAGTACCGTGCATGCGCCGCAATCGCCTTCCGCGCAACCTTCCTTGGTTCCCGTCAGCCGGCGGTCCAGGCGCAGAAAATCGAGTAGGGTCGCGTCGGCCTCAACATCTTTAATTGCGACGTTACGGCCGTTCAGAAGAAACCGGATTTCTGTGCGGTGGTTCATTGCGTCCTCGGCAAGCTCTCATCTCGCCATGGACCGTACGGCCGCGTTCGCCTCTAAAAAATCTGGCTAAACCGGAAATTCTTTCAACAATCCATTGAAAATGCCTGTGCGATAATCGCGCTAGAACCACGCCATTGGATCAAAGCTACGGTTCGGAAGAACGATCGCGACCGGACACAGCTGAACGAGGGAGGACTGCTGATGGCCTATCTGGAAAGCCTGCGAGTCTTCACGCGGGTGGTTGAGCTCGGCAGCATAACTGCCGGCGGGCGGGATCTGCGCATGACACCGGCGGTGGCAAGCAAGCGGATCAAGGAGCTGGAAAAGCATCTGGGTGCCCGGCTGTTCAATCGGACAACACGCTCCCTGACACCGACAGAAGTCGGCAAAGTTTTCTACGAACATGCTGTAAAAGCATTGGAATCCATCAATGACGCGGAGGCGGCCGTTGCAAGTTTCTCCGATATGCCGCGCGGTGTATTGCGGATCACCGCGCCGCTCGGAGCAGGACGCCGGATCATCTCGCCGCTTGTGCCTAAGTTCGTTGAACAGTTTCCAGCAACAGAAGTTCACATGCGTTTATCCGACCGCAAAGTCGACATCATGTCGGACGGTTTGGACGTTGCTTTCTTTATTGGCACGCCGGAAGATTCCAACCTGAAACTGCGAAAGATCGCCGATTGTCCGCGCGTTCTGTGTGCTGCGCCGGGATATCTTGAAAAGCACGGTACACCCCAATCACCGGATGATCTTTTGACCTGCGAACACAACTGCCTTTTGCTCCGTTATCCGCATTCCCCGGAATATTATTGGGTTCTGGAGACCAAAGATGGGCCACGAAAACTACAAGTCTCCGGGAAGTTCGACGTCGATCACAGCGACGTTCTCACAGATTGGGCCATAAGCGGATACGGCATCGTCAACAAACCCCGGTTCGATGTTGCCGAGCACTTGCGAAAGGGAGATCTTGTGGAGATCCTCATCGACACGCCGCCGCCGCCGACAATTTTCGGCTGCCTTTATCCGCACCGCCGCTTACAGGACCCTAAAATTCGGCACTTTGTCGATTTTGTCATCAAGCATGCCGATCTTAGCGATCGCGCCACAGCAGCAGAATAAAACCAGGGGCAGGTCATCTGCCCCTGGCTTTCTCAAAGCTGAAAACAATTTCCGGTCAATCAGCTCCCGCGGTAAGTGGAGTAGCTATATGCCGTGACGAGGAGCGGCACGTGATAATGCGCGTCCTCAGACATGCCGAAGCGCAATGGGACGACGTCCAGAAACTTTGGATTCGGCAGCGAACCACCAGCGTCATCGAAATATGCTCCGACATGAAACTCGAGTTCGTACGTGCCGGTTTCGAACTCATCAGCTGGAAGAATGTGACTGTCTGTCCGGCCATCATCATTCGTCACAAGGCTGCGAACGAACACGCGGCTGTCACCCGAGATCCGGTAGAGGTCGATCTTGATCCCCTTGCCGGGACAGCCCTGGGCGGTGTCGAGAACATGGGTGGTGAGATATCCGGCCATAAGGCTCTCCTGAGAAATCATTGTTGCCCGCAATCATGCTGAGCGCAGGCTTTGTTTTGCACCAGCCGATATCCGAAAGCACCTTCTGATTTTCCGAGAAAGTCAGAAGATTGTTTTGCTTTATAAGAAAACTGACAGCAATCGTTAGACGGGTCAGAGAACATGCCTGGATCCCCGGATCACTCTTCCGGACGGAAACTGCAGGCTCCGGTCGCCAATAATCCGGCAACCGGCTCAGATTTTACGAGCGCCATTATGTTTGGGCATCACGGCGCGCTGTCCCCATCGACCTTCACCACAACGATCAGAAAAGACCTGCGCACGGTTCTCTCAGGTTCCGGGCGAAACAGGCCGCAGACATATTCACGACCTGCTGAGCCGGGAGGGCTGGCAGCCACATCTGTGGGGATCACACCAAACCTGGTTTGAGATTCACAAAAGGGATGATCCCGGTCCATCAAACGAGACAGGGACATCCGATCGACCTTCAGAGGAGAAACCATGAGTAACGCATCGATCGGATCGCCGGAGCAATTGCGCGATCCCAACTATACTCCGCCTTTGGCAAAGGCAATTCCGCTCGGGATCCAGCACGTCCTGGCCATGTTTGTTTCAAATGTCACACCCGCGATCATCGTGGCTGGAGCCGCCGGTTTCGGCTTCGGGTCGAATTCGCCCGATTTTCCCGAGCTTCTTTACCTGATCCAGATGTCGATGCTGTTTGCCGGTGTGGCGACACTGCTTCAGACCATTACCTTGGGCCCGGTCGGCGCAGGGCTGCCAATTGTACAAGGCACATCCTTTGCCTTCCTGCCGATCATGATTCCGCTTGTCGCCGGAAAAGGCGTTGACGGGCTCGCAGCCGTCTTTGGCGGGGTTATCATCGGCGGCATGTTCCATGCGGTACTGGGTCTGTTTATCGGAAAAATCCGTTTTGCCCTACCGCCGCTTGTCACAGGATTGGTCGTTACCATGATAGGTCTGTCGCTGGTGAAGGTCGGGATCCAATATGCCGCCGGCGGAGTACCGGCCATCGGCACTCCGGAATACGGGTCTTTGCTCAACTGGTCTGCGGCGCTGGTGGTCATCTTCGTCACACTTGGACTCAAGTTCTATGCCAGAGGTATGCTGTCGGTTTCTGCAGTGCTGCTGGGCCTGATTGCAGGTTACATTTATGCCCTAATGACCGGGATGCTGACTTTCGACACCATTGCGTCTTCCTGGTCAAATGCCAGTGCATTCGCCCTGCCGCAGCCTTTCAAATACGGGTTTGAAATCTCTGCAGCTGCGGTCATCGGCTTCTGTCTCATGGGCTTTGTTTCGGCAATCGAAACCGTGGGCGACGTAACCGGGATTACAAAAGGCGGCGCAGGCCGCGACGCAACCGACAAGGAAATTTCCGGTGCGACCTACGCCGACGGTCTGGGCAGCACGGTCGCCGGTTTGTTCGGCGCATTTCCGAACACATCCTTCAGCCAGAACGTCGGCCTGATCGCCATGACCGGTGTCATGAGCCGGCATGTGGTGACGTGTGGCGCTGTCTTCCTGATTATCTGCGGGTTGGTTCCAAAGGTCGGTGGTTTGATCCGCACCGTCCCGATTGAGGTTCTTGGCGGCGGCGTCATCGTCATGTTCGGAATGGTTGTCGCTGCGGGTGTCTCAATGCTTTCAGATGTAAACTGGAACCGCCGCAACATGGTGATCTTCGCGATTGCCCTGACAATCGGACTGGGCCTTAAGCTGGACCCGGGCGCCCTGCAGCATATGCCAGATACGGCCCGGATCCTGCTGACGACCGGGCTTCTGCCTGCAGCAGCGATCGCCATTGTCCTCAACCTGATCCTTCCAGATGAACTATCCGAGGAAGCGACCGAAGAAGTCTCTGGCGGCATGTCCGGTCATGGCAAAGGGTCTCTACCGGCGGAGTAATCCGAGTGCGTCAGATCCTACGAAATCGATTGGGGCCGCTGTTGCGGCCCTTTTCTTTTTGGGCACTCAACATTTCAGAGAAACCGGCTAAACCCTCGGCTGAACCGCATTACCACAGACCGTTGACGACGGCCCCGGATCAAGTCCGGGGCGGCACAGCGCAAGCGTCAAACACCTGCTCATCAAAAACAGCACACGAGCGTAGAGAACTGACGATAGTTATAGGTTTGCACTGTTACTGTGAAACTATATGCCGCCGTCCCGGCCTCCGAGCCGGGACCTGCCAACCCACACCATACAATCCTGATCACTACGCCACGGATCGGTATCCGGGGCAACAGACCCAAGGTTAGTCTTTTTCTGACGCTGCGGGTGCAAATAAAAGTGCCTATGGAAAACAAAAAAGAGAGCCAGCGTTTCCGCCGGCCCCAGGCAAGGTTCTTGGAATTATGATTGGCAAAACGCGTTTAGAAGTCGACCGAGATGGCGATGCCTTTTTCGACCGCCAAATCGACAACTTTCGACGCCACAGCAAGATCCTGAAGACCGACACCTGTACCGTCGAAAAGAGTAATTTCATCCACTGACGTCCGGCCCTTATGATTGCCGTTGATGACAGCCCCTATTTCGTTGATGTCGCTCTCGGAAATCAGACCGCTTGCGACAGCGTACTGGCACTCTCCAATCGTGGAGCTTTGAGCAACTTGATCCGTGAAAACGGTGGCCTTGGCAACAAGTTCGGCTTCCACTTCCTGTTTGCCTTTGGTGTCCGTTCCCATACAGGCGAGATGCGTTCCAGGCGTGACCTGTGAGACTTTCAGGATCGGATCGAAGCTGGATGTGATGGAGATGATCACATCGGCTTCCGCCCCCAGGCGATCTAGATCCACGGCTTCAAATGGCAGGTCAAGTTCAGCGGCCGTCTCTTCCAGCCGGGACAGCATTTCCGGATGCAGGTTCCAACCGATCACCTTCTCGAAAGATCGCTGCTCGACAGCTGCTCGCATCTGAAACGCGGATTGATGACCCGCACCGATCATGCCTAGAACCTTGGCATGCTTGCGTGCCAAGTGCTTGATCGAAACCGCAGAGGCGGCCGCTGTCCGCAATGCGGTCAACAGATTGCCGCCGACGACAGCCTTGGCCTTGCCGGTATCCGCATCGAAGAGAAAAACCGTCGACTGGTGGTTGGTCAGACCCTTGTCGGCATTGCCTGGCCAGTACCCGCCGGACTTCAATCCCAATGCCAGAGATGACCGGTCAAACCCGGATTTGAAGCCATAAAGGGCATCAGCGTGCCCGATCGCCTCTCGGATAACCGGAAAATTATAGGCAACCCCGCTCGACATGGCAGCGAATACGCTTTCGACCGCTTCAAAAGCTTCGGCACGACCCAGAAGGGCCGCTATTTCTTTTTCAGGAACAATGATCATAGGTGTCTCCACAAAAAAGGCTGAGCCCACTTGGGGCTCAGCCAAATCGAACAACGTGATGGATCAGTAAGCCTTGCCGCGGGCAGAGACCGGCCAGACCGTCTCGACCTTGCCATGGCGGACCCCAACGTACCAATCATGGACATTGGCCGTCGGGTCGCAGTGACCGGGGACGAGCTTCAGCTTTTCGCCGACTTTCAAGACACCATCCGGATCGGCAATCACCCCGTGCTCGTCGGAGCATTTGACGTACTCAACATCGTACCGGCCAAAAATAAACGGCAGACCGCTGTCGACGGACTGGGCTTTCAAACCGGCATCGCAGATCGCCTTATCGGCCTTTGCGTGGCTCATGACCTGGGTAAGAATGAAGAGGGCATTCTCCCACTCGCCCTGATCAATGCGGTTACCGTCCTTGTCCAGGACCCGGCCATAGTCCGCATCCATGAAAGCATACGACCCGCACTGCAGCTCGTTGTAGACACCTGAATTGGATTCAAAATAGTAAGACCCAGTGCCGCCACCGGAGACCAGTTCCGGCTCCAGACCGGCGGCCTTCAGGCCCTCGACCGCGTCCTTGACCATGGCAATGGCAACGTCGAGCTTCTCCTTGCGCGCCTCGTATGTATCGAGATGCTGCATGGCCCCCTGATAGGCCTGAATGCCGGTGAATTTCAGCCCTGGCGCTGCATCAACAGCGTTTGCGATTTCGACAACTGCGTCCGTTGTTGTGACACCGCAACGGCCGGCACCGCAGTCGATTTCAATGAAGACTTCCAGCGTCGTCCCAGCCTCGACTGCTGCTGCCGAGAGCTCAGCAACATTGTCGATATCATCGACGCAAACCAATGTACGAGCGCCGAGCTTCGGCAGCTGGGCGAGGCGTTTGATCTTCGCCGGGTCGCGCACCTGGTTGGACACGAGAACATCCTTGATGCCGCCGCGTGCAAAAACCTCGGCCTCGCTCACCTTCTGGCAGCAAACGCCAACCGCACCGCCCAAACGTTCCTGCAATTTGGCAACGTCAACGGACTTGTGCATCTTGCCGTGCACCCGGTGGCGCATGCCATGGGCCTTGGCATAGTCACCCATCTTCTTGATGTTGCGCTCCAGCGCGTCAAGATCGAGCACCAGGCACGGCGTTTGGATGTCTTTTTCGTCCATCCCCGGGACAGCCGGAACGTGGTACCCAACCTCAAGTTTTTCAAATCCAGTTATTGCGTTCATCAGTTTGATCTCCGAAACGGCTTCAAAGGGTCCAAGGGAGTTTGTTCAGGTCGACGTTGCCGCCGGTGATGATGACACCAACACGCTTGCCCGCGAAGATGTGCTTGTTCTTCAAGATTGTCGCGAGCGGCACGGCGGAGGATGGCTCCATGACGATTTTCAAGCGCGCCCAGGTCAGCCGCATCGCCTCGACAATCTCTTGCTCGGAAGCCGTCAAGACATCCGATACGTAATTGGAGACGAAGTGCCATGTCAGATCCTTAAGCGGCACTTTCAGGCCATCGGCAACGGTTTTGGGAGCATCGTCCGCGATGATGTGACCGGCGCGGAGGCTGCGCGCGGCATCGTCCGCCTGTTCCGGTTCGGCCGCGAAGATCTTTACCTCCGGTGCCAGGTTGGACAGGGTCAGGCATGTTCCAGAGACCATCCCGCCGCCGCCAATCGGCGCAATCACCATGTCGAGACCATCAGTCTGCTCCATAAGTTCCTTGGAACAGGTTCCCTGCCCGGCAATCACGCGTGGGTCGTTGTAGGGATGGACGAATTCGGCGCCGGTCTTTTCCTCCACTTCGGCAAAGACCGCTTCGCGGCTGGAGGTTGACGGTTCGCACTCCGTGATGATGCCACCATAGCCGCGCACGGCATCCTTTTTGGCCTGCGGTGCTGTATGCGGCATAACCACGTGACACGGGATGCCACGCCGGCCCGCTGCATATGACAAGCTGAGGGCATGATTGCCCGAACTGTGTGTGGCAACACCTGATTTCGCTGTTTCTTCATCCAGGCCGAAAACCGCATTGGAGGCACCGCGCACCTTGAAGGCACCTGCTTTCTGAAAATTCTCACACTTGAAGAACAGCTCAGCGCCGGTCAGATCATTCAAGAAGGAAGACGTCAGAACCGGGGTGCGATGCACGTGCGGCTTGATCCGTTCATGCGCAACCAGAATGTCTTCCAGGGTTGGGACGTAAGAGTTCAGGGCGTTGGTTTTCATGCAGCCTCCTTTGAGGAAACGGCCTCCTCGGTGCGGTAGTAGTCTTGAGCCGCGGCAACGCCTGAGCCCAGTTTGATGGAAAGACCCAGGTCCGCCATGACCATTTCCGCTGTTGCCAGACCAGAGAGGGTCATGACGTCGGTGAGGCTTCCGAGGTGCCCGATCCGGAAGACCTTGCCGGCCACTTCCCCGAGGCCAACGCCAAACGCAACACCGTATTTCCCGGCTGCATGGGTGATGATGTCCGTGGCGTTGAAGCCCTCAGGGGTTCGAATGGCGCTGACCGTGTCGGAATAGACATCGCGGGATCCCGCACAAAGCTGAAGCCCCCAGGCATGGACGGCAGCGCGCACGCCTTCTGCGATGCGATGGTGCCGGGCAAACACATTGTCGAGGCCTTCAGACAGCAGCATGTCGCAGCTGTGTTTCAGGCCGTTAAGCAGTCCAACCGCAGGTGTGTAGGGGTAAGCATTGACCGCATAGGATTTCCGCATGTCGCGAATGTCGAAGAAGGTCCGCGGCAGTTTCCCCTGGTCGACGGCGGCCTGCGCCTTCGGCGACAATCCGACGATTGCAAGGCCTGCCGGCAGCATGAAGCCTTTCTGCGATCCCGTGACAGCGGCATCAACGCCCCACTCGTCCATCCGGAAATCCATGGAAGCAATGGAGCTGACGCCGTCGACATAAAGCAGCGCCGGATGCTTGGCATTGTTGAGCGCCCGGCGAACTGCGGCAATATCCGATTTAACGCCCGTTGCCGTCTCATTGTGCGTAGCAAGCACCGCCTTGATTTCATGATGGGTGTCTGCGGCCAAAATTTCTTCGTAGCGATCCGCGGGCAAACCAGTTCCCCACGGCGTATCAACAATCACAACGTCAAGCCCGTGACGCTGACAAAGGTCGATCCAGCGATGGGAGAACATCCCGTTGCGAGCCGCCAGGATCTTGTCGCCCGGGCTTAAAGTGTTCGTGATCACTGTTTCCCATCCACCGGTACCAGTCGATGGAAAGATGAAAACCTCTGCAAGCTCGCTCTTGAGTATCTTTTTTACCCCCGAAAGTGCCGGCTGGAGAATTTCACCAAACAGCGGTGAACGGTGGTCCAGTGTCGGCATATCGCACGCTTTGCGAAGCGCATCCGGCATGTTTGTGGGACCTGGAATAAAAACAGGGTTTTGAAAGCTCATGGCCGTTTCCTCTCACGGTTTCATGAAACGTTACCGGAACGCATCCAGAGCATGCAATTTTTTTAAAAAACTTTTTTAAAAGCAAGAAATACAGAAAAAATCAATATTGTCAGATAGATATATTTTTCATAAGATGAATTAGTTTTTCAATAATATGTAGAGACAGTCTCATGCCAGAACGCGAAAACGACTTGATCGCCGGGAGAAAGGCACGGGGGCGGCCGCGCGCTTGGGACGATAAGAGCGGTCAGAACACCATCAAATCACTCGATAGGGCGATGGCTGTTTTTGAGCATTTGAGCACGCAGTCGGGGGTTTCCTTGTCGGCGCTCTCCGACCAGACTGGAGAATCCACTGCAACGCTCTACCGGATCCTTTTTACGCTTGAAACGCGGGGGTTGGTTGAGTTCGACCAAGCCCAGCAACTCTGGCACATCGGCCCATCCGCGTTCATCGTGGGTGCCCGCTTCTTGCGCCGCACCAGTCTTGTTGAGCGGGCACGGCCAATCTTGCGGGAGCTCATGGAAAAGACAGGCGAAACCGCCAATCTCGGCATTCAAAAAGGAGATCAGGTGCTGTTCGTCAGTCAGGTGGAAACGCATGCCAGCATCCGGGCCTTCTTTCCGCCTGGCTCCTTGTCTCCTCTGCACGCATCCGGGATCGGCAAGGCCCTACTCGCCTTCATGCCCGAAACACTGTGTGAGAAAATCCTGAAGAGCTCCAAGCGGGAACGCTTTACCAGCTACACATTATGCGACGCCGGGCTCCTGAAAGCCGATCTGGCCCAAGCGCAAACGCGCGGCTATTCGATTGACGGGGAGGAAAAAAACCTCGGCATGCGCTGCATCGCAGCGCCGGTCTTCAACCACTATGGCGAGATCGCAGCCGGGTTGTCGATCTCGGGACCAACAAGCCGGGTAACAGAGAACAAAATCCAGAGCCTTGGCTCCGCCGTCATGAATGCAGCCGGGACGCTGACATCCGCACTCGGCGGAGAACCGCCTATTGAAACATCGGATCAGTGAGGCCGATGTCGGCCGCAGAAGCGCCTCTGCCGTAGCCGTTGTGGTAAGCGGTAAAGGGCACGTCAAACTCGCGGACAGTATATAGCCCAATCTTGAAGTAATAGCCGTTGACCTCTTTGTCTGTATAGCCTGTCGGTCCGTTGTGGCGGATGAACTCTTCCCAGACGCCGTTTATGCAAGCCACATCGGCTGGTAAGCACTCGCGCCGCCAACCGACAATTTCACCATCATCCTCAGGAGACCAGACGACCTTATAAGCGTATTCGTGAAACAACTCGCGTTGAAGCTCCGGCTGCGAATGCAGGATCTCGCCATCGCCCTTCTTGGATCCAAGCTTCTTGATGCGCTCGCCGTTCCAAAGGGTGACAACAAACCGACCATCCCAAAGGCGGTGAGACAAGGGCGGCCGCAGGCTTTCCTGACCTTCATTCACCCGCTCGTGCCATTGCGCCATCACCAATCGGTGCTTTGACTCCATTGGGAAATCACCGGGCAGAAGCGTTGAGAACCGATACCAGGTCTCATCCCCGTTTTTGGCAACGTGCATGTCGCGCAACTCAGCACGGGTTCCGGAAGAAATCTTTTTATCGTCAGGAGTTATCGTGAATTTGATGGCCGCGATGCTCTCTCCGGGCAAGTCAATTTCGACAAGTTCCGCGGAATTGCAATCCACGAGCCGCTTGACACTGATGTCCTTGGGAACGTCGGCCGGGTCAATATCGCATTTGATGGATTCCTCGGTGACCACGACCGGGACACCCTCGATCACGACCTCTTCTTGAGCAGCCATCGCACCACCGGCTGCACAAAACAAAGAGATAGAAACACCGGCAAGCCGAACCCAAACCGGCTGAAACCTTAGAAAAATTATGCTTGGCATTCGCAATCCACCCATCAAATACACCTGCTACTCGGCGTAGCTTTCCGGCAAGGGTAAGAACATCCCTTTGATGACACAAGCCACAACCATGACTTGACGCTTATCTGGTTGGCACTGATACAAGAAACTGGAACTCAGTAAAATTTGCTCTCAGCGTCTCGGGACACGCGAGTGCCGACAGCATCGCTGGCAACAGCGTCGACAACATCTATGCCCGTATCAACACCAATTACATGCACATGAACATTGTGCTGTTTGGCCAAGACCAGGGCCGAACGGTCCATGAACCCCAAGGAGTTGGTGATCGCGGTTTCGATAGAGAGTGTCCGATACCGCTTTGCGTCCGGTTTGGTTTTTGGGTCACTGTCGTAGACCCCATCAATACCGTTTTTCAGACAGAGAACACTGGCGCATTCCAGTTCAACGGCACGCTGGACCGAAGGATAATCTGTGGTCACAAAAGGTTGGCCGATCCCTCCGCTCAGGATGACGAGCCGGCCTTTTTCCAGATGCCGCAGCGCCCGCCGGCGGATGTATTTTTCACCAATTGCCGGAATGTCGACGGCCGACATTAACCGGACTTCAAGGTTCGATGTCGCTTCCACCTTAGCCCGAAGAAGAATGCCATTCGCAATGGTCCCGAGCATGCCAACATTGTCCGCTTCGACATGCTCAATATTCCAATCTGAGGAGCTGGTGCCCCGGAATATGTTTCCGCCACCGACAACAACCGCAACTTCGTGACCCCTTTCAGCAAGCGCAACGAGGTGAGAAGACACTCTGGAGATCGCCGCGTCAGAAAAGACACCTGCGGATCCTTCGGCGAGAGCTTCACCGCTTACTTTGACCAACAGTCTCATCGCGCCACCCCTGTCTTGAACCAAACAGGACGATGGCATCGGATGTGGCGCCGTGTGTCAACCACAGCCGCCGCAATTGGCAAGGCCTAATGTTCCTTAGGAGCGTAATCTGCCGGATTGACCAGCCCCGGGCGGCCCTCAATTGCAAGACGTGTCTGACGAGGTTCGGATGTTGCGATCACCTTGCCGGACTTAATAACTGCCAACCGGGCGGCTTTGAGCCGGATCGCCTCAATGGTATCGCGCGCTTGCAGAAGCACGAAATCCGCCTTGCAGCCCTTCTCCAGGCCGTACCCTTCGAGCCCCATCGCTTTTGCCGGATGGGTGGTCACGCAGTCATAACAATAGCGGATCTCCTCACGGCTGGTCATTTGAGCAACGTGCAGGCCCATGCTCGCGACTTCCAGCATGTCTCCGGATCCCATGGAGTACCAAGGGTCCATCACGCAGTCATGCCCAAAGGCGACGTTGATGCCATAGGAGCGCATTTCCGGAACGCGTGTCTGACCGCGCCGTTTCGGATAGGTGTCATGCCTTCCCTGAAGCGTGATGTTGATCAACGGATTTGCGATCGCATGCACCTCAGCTTCGGCGATCAAGGGCAAGAGTTTTGACACGTAGTAATTGTCCATGGAATGCATCGAGGTCAGATGCGATCCAGCCACCCGGCCCTGCAAGCCCAGTCTTTGCGTCTCATAGGCGAGCGTCTCGATGTGGCGGGACATCGGGTCATCGGTTTCATCGCAATGCATGTCGACCATCAGACCGCGCTCCGCAGCAATTTCGCAAAGTCGGCGAACGGACTTTGCTCCATCGTCCATGGTTCTTTCGAAATGCGGAATGCCCCCAACGATATCAACGCCCATATCAAGGGCTTTCAGCAGGTTTGTTTCAGCACTCGGTGAGCGGTAGAGACCGTCTTGCGGAAAAGCAACTAGTTGCAGATCGATGTAATCCTTGACCTTTTCGCGGACTTCCAAAAGCCCCTGAACGCCGGTGAGCTTGTCATCACACACATCGACATGGGTGCGGATCGCAAGCAGCCCTTGGGAGACAGCGAGGTCACAGTACTTCAGCGCCCTCTCAATCACGGCGTCGACAGTCAGGATCCCCTTCAGCTCGCCCCAGAGCGCGATGCCCTCCAGTAGCGTCCCGCTCTGGTTCATGCGCGGCAAACCGAGCGACAAAGTCGCATCCATGTGAAAATGGCTGTCGACGAAGGGCGGAGACACCAGCTTGGCAGTGGCATCGATCACCTCAGCCGCGTCAGCTGTGATCCCAGTCTCGACGGCCACAATCCGCCCATCTAGGCAAGCGATGTCGATCCCGGTCCGGCCATCCGGCAGGTTTGCGTTTTTGACGAGTAAATCAAAGGACATCGGTAAATACCTGTCAGCGTTGGCCGCGGAAATAAGGAACAAGCAGTGCGCGCGGATAATCAGCTTTCCGGGCCACCACGATCAGCGCGATGATGGACAGAATATACGGCATCATCAGGAAGATCTGTCCGGGGATGAAGCTGCCGACTTCTGTCTGAAGGCGGACTTGGAACGCGTCAAACGCACCGAACAACAACGCACCGATCAGCGCTTTTCCAGGCCGCCAGGAGGCGAAAACGGTCAAGGCAATACAGATCCAGCCACGACCATTGACCATGCCGAAGAAGAACGCATCAAAGGCCGACATGGTCAAGAACGCCCCCCCCAGCGCCATGATCGATGAGCCGACAACGACTGCGCCCATGCGCAGACCGTAGACTGAGAGCCCTTGGGATTCGACCGCCGACGGATTGTCGCCCACGGCCTGGATCGCAAGACCGAGCGGCGTCCGATAAAGCACATAGCCTGTCGCAAGAACCAGGATCAGTGCAAGAAATGTCAGCGACGTTTGTTGAAACAAAGCCGGCCCGATAAATGGCAGATCGGACAGGATCGGGATATCGAGCGGCTGAAACGCTTCAATCCGCGGCGGTGACGACACATCCGGCAGAGCAGTCCGGTAGATAAAATAACTGAGCGATGTTGCAAACAGTGTGACGCCGATCCCCGAGACATGCTGAGATAACCCCAGCGGCACCGTTAGGATGGCATGAAGCAACCCGAACAGCCCACCGGCCAATGCGGCGACAAGCACACCGCCCCAAAGCCCTGCTCCGAGCCAGACTGCCATCCAGCCAGCCATTGCGCCCGCTGTGAAGATGCCTTCAATACCAAGATTGAGCACCCCGGCCCGCTCGCAGATAAGCGCACCAATCACCCCAAAAATCAGCGGCGTGGCGATGCGCAGGGAGGCGGCCCAGAAGTTTTCGGACACAAGAATCTCGAGGATCTCGATCATTTCGAGGCCTCCTTTGCATACGGCGCGCCGACCAAGCGGATCTTGAACCTCAAGAACAAGCCGGATACGAGAACACACAAGAGCGCCATCGCAACGATCAGGTCAGCCAGATAATTGGAAACACCGGTGGCCCTGGACATGGAATCTGCACCGACAAAAATGCTGGCAATAAAGAGCGCAGCAAAGACGACGCCAATCGGCGACAGTCCGGCCAGCATCGCAACGACGATACCAGAGTATCCGAAACCTGGTGACAGGTCTGCCGTGAGGTATCCCTTCAGCCCTGCAACTTCGCCCACACCGGCAAGGCCTGCCAGCGCACCGGAGAGCAATCCGACCCGAATAAAGGTTGCCGTGACCGGGATGCCGGCATGACGGGCTGCGGACGCGTTTTCTCCAACCGCACGGATTTCAAAACCCCAAACCGTACGTTTCAAAAGAAAGTAAACGCCAAGCGCGGAAATGAGCGCAATGATGAGGCCCCAATGAATGCGCATCCGGTCCATCAGCTTGGGCAACGCGGCTTCATCAAGAATGGGTTCCGATTGCGGCCATCCCATCCCCATCGGGTCCTGCATGGGACCTTCCAGCATCATCTGCACAAAGAGCAGAATGACGAAATTCAGGAGAAGCGTCGTCACCACTTCATCAACACCTAGGCGGGTTTTCAACAGGGTCGGCCCCAACATGACCAGGCCGCCCATCAAGGCTCCAGCAAAAATGACGGCCGGGATAAGCACATAGGATGGACCGGAGAACAGGCCGGTACCGACCGCAACAGCAGCTAAAGCTCCGGCATACAACTGGCCTTCGGCACCGATGTTCCAAAGCTTTGCCCGGAAAGCAACGGCGGCGGCAAGTCCCGTCAGGATCAACGGCGTTGCGCGGGTCAGCATTTCGGTAAAGGCAAAGGCTGACCCAAAAGCGCCCTTGATCATCAAACCGTAGGCTTCAAAGACTGACAGACCTGCGAACAGCATCGGGACAGCCGCCAGAACGAGGGCGGCAACGGCGGCTGCCACGGTCACGCTGATGACTTTGGAAACGGCAACCGGACCTCTGGGTTCAAAACGGATCATGCAGCTTCTTCCCCGTCGTGCCCAGCCATGCGCAGACCGAGCTTGCCGCGATCGAGGTCTTCCGTTGGTTCTGCTTGTGAAAGATGGCCGCGATGAATGACGGCAATGCGGTCGGAAAGACGCATGAGTTCATCCAGATCTTCAGAAATGAGAATGACACCCGCACCGCGAGCACGTGCTGCAAGCAGGCGTTTGTGAACGTCGGACGTCGCTCCGACATCAAGCCCGCGCGACGGCTGGGCGGCGAGCACGACCTTGGGCTCCGTTTCGAGCGTTCTCGCCAGAACGATTTTCTGGATATTACCGCCAGACAGCAGCCGGGCCGGACTTGCCTCGCTTTGGCAGCGAATGTCATAGGCCTTGATAAGACCCTTCGCCCGATCCCGCATAGCAGAAAACCGGAGCATCCCGAACCGTTGATTTTCTGGTTTGCGGATCGCCTCAATCGCAAGGTTTTCAGACACGGTCATCGCACCCACGATGCCGTCATGATGGCGATCTTCGGGTATGCGAGCCAGACCGATGTCAATCATTTGCCGCGCAGAGACTTGCCCAAGCTCATCGCCTTCCAGCATCAATTTGCCAGCCGACACCGTCTCAAGACCGGAGATAACCCGTGCCAGCGTGGTTTGGCCATTCCCAGACACTCCGGCTATTCCAAGGATTTCACCTGCTCGTAAATTCAATGAAACATCGGAGATTGCGTCCCGACCATGCCCCGCTGCAACACCGGTCAGGACCAAAAGCGGCCCGCCTGGCGAGCCCGGCACCCGAACAGTTTCGGTTATCTCGTGCCCGACCATGAGTTCTGCCAATTCGCGTTGCGAGCTGCCTTCTGTCGGCAGATCCGCCACCTTGCGGCCTCCCCGCAAGACCGCAACACGGTGGGAGGATGCCATCACTTCTGCCAGCTTATGCGAAATAAAAATGATCCCGAGCCCATCGCCTACAAGCTTCGTCAACGTGGCAAACAGCGTCTCGGATTCTTGCGGTGTCAAAACAGCGGTCGGCTCATCAAGTACAAGAACCCTTGCATCCCGATAAAGCGCTTTCAGGATCTCAACGCGCTGTTTTTCCCCGACGGAGAGATTGGAAATGCGCGTGTCCAGATTGACCGTCAATCCGGATCTTGCCATCAGCTCGTCCAGCTTCTTGCGTGCCGGCAAACGGGCGGACTTGACGGCGGATAGAGCCTCTGTGCCCAACAGGATATTGTCGAAGGCGCTCAGGTTTTCTGCAAGAGTAAAATGCTGGTGCACCATTCCAATGCCAGCATCCAGTGCGGCATGAGGAGAGCCTGGCTCCAACTCCTCAAGAGCCCCACCTGGCCCCAAAACAAGAACCTGTCCTTCATCGGCCACATAGTGACCAAAAAGGATGTTCATCAGCGTGGTTTTGCCGGCACCGTTTTCTCCGAGAAGTGCAAGGATTTCACCTTGTCTCAGGTCCAGCGACACATCGCCGTTGGCTGTCAACGCGCCAAAGCGCTTGTTGATGCCTTCAAGCCGCAACAGGACGGGGGCATCATTTGCTGGCGGCGCCATGCCAACCTCCGGTGGTTTTTGAATTCTTGGCCGATAAGGGAGAAAATCGGCAGGTCACTGGCGGTCAAAGGTGTCGAGCCCAATGACCGCCAGATAGAACAGCAGGCGCTTTTTACATCGTGGATTTCGGTTCGCTGTCGTTCACATTGACGCGGAACAGGCCATCAAGAATTTCCTGTTCTTTTTCTTTTGCAGCAGCTACGGCATCGGTCGGCGCAAGGCTTTCATCAACAATGAAGCTGCCGCCGCCATAGCTCATGAAACTGTACGGACCAAAGTCCGCCGGTTCAAAACTGTCGGATTTTACAAGTCCGATGGCGCGGTCAATGGTCGGCTCCATGTGCCAGAGGGCCGAGGAAAGGATGGTACCGGGATAATCGGCTGATGTGTCGATCACGTTGCCGATTGCTAAAAGGCCTTTCTCCTTGGCCGCATCCGAAACACCAAAGCGCTCTGCGTACATGATGTCAGCGCCCTTATCGATCATCGCAAATGCGGCTTCCTTGGCCTTGGGCGGATCGTACCAGGAGTTGATGAAGGTCACGAGGAACTTCACGTCCGGGTTCACGGATTTCGCTCCGTCCATAAACGCGTGCATCAGGCGATTCACTTCCGGGATGGCGTACCCGCCGACCATGCCGATAATATTGGTTTCGGTGGTCGCGCCCGCGATCATGCCAGACAGATAGCTCGGCTCATG
The DNA here is from genome assembly GCF_000158095.2 of Roseibium alexandrii DFL-11. Taxonomy (NCBI): domain Bacteria; kingdom Pseudomonadati; phylum Pseudomonadota; class Alphaproteobacteria; order Hyphomicrobiales; family Stappiaceae; genus Roseibium; species Roseibium alexandrii. Next base: position 4,781,167 of record NZ_CM011002.1, on the reverse strand, counting down.
GATCCAGTTGTCGAAAACGGCAAAGTTTGGCTTCCCCGGGCCGAAAGAAGAGCCCATCAGGAACGCAGTGTCCGGATACTCTGCGGCGACCTTGCGTGCGGCCCGCTCCACAGCGAACGCTTCCCCAACGACCAGGTCCATGCCCTGCTCAGCGTACTCGCGCATTACCCGTTCGTAGTCGGTGTTGGCAACGTTTTCAGAGAAGGTGTAGGTGATGTCGCCACGCTCTTCGGCAGCTTTCAACGCCTTATCAATACGGCTCACCCATTGCTGCTCGACCGGTACGGTGTAGATCGCAGCAACTTTGATTGGGTCTGCTGCTTGTGCAGCTGACATCGGCATGGCGGCAACGGCTGTGACAGTCATTGCAGCCGCCAAAAGGCCACGGCGGACCTTTGAAAACGGTTTAACGGTGAACATCTGGAAACCCCTGGAGTGCTTTTTTAACCCCAAAAGATGATCACAAATCCGGCGTGCCCACAAGTTAAGCAGAGCCAACAAGAGCAATTTTTTTGAACAAACGGCAAAAAACCGAGCTCTTTTTTTGTGCGGTTCTGGTGAGTGCCGAACGGTTAGACAGGGAAGAATTCCGAATCCTTAGCCGTAAAATGTTTTGCTTTTCCCAATTTAACAACCGACACAGATCCAATTTGGAAAACTCATTTTCGCTCCTTGGATCAGGCACTTCTGAACGTTTGGAGCGTCCCTCAAAGAGGAAACATGATACCAGATTTTTGAATGCATTCAAAAAAATGAAACGTTTCATATTGACCTCTTTCGGGAGTCATGCTTTCACTTATGAGCCTGTTCACCTGCCAATCTGGATAGAGGGACGGCAGTCTTCTTTGGGAGGAAATAATGAAGATATTCAAGCTCGCTGCAGCCGCAGCGACCGGTCTCGCTTTGCTTGCTGGCACCGCCATGGCGGATGACAAGCCGAAAGTCGGCCTCATCATGAAATCGCTCGCTAACGAGTTCTTTCAAAACATGATGGCAGGTGCTGAAGCTCACCAGGAACAGCGCGGCGACTATGAACTTCTGGCCGTCGGCATGCAGAACGAAACCGACTTCGAGAGCCAGATCAACGCCGTCGAGAACTTCATCACGCAGGGCGTAGAAGCGATCGTGGTCGCCCCGGCCGACAGCCGTGCCATGGTGCGTCCGCTGAAGAAGGCGATGGAAGCGGGCATTGTTGTGGTCAACTTCGACGTGGCCCTTGATGAAGATGCCAAGAAACAACAGGGCATCGAGCTGGCCTTTGTGGGACCGGACAATCGCGGTGGTGCGAAACTTGCCGGTGATGCACTGGGCAAAAAACTCGGCGAAGGCGGCAAGGTCGTCATCATCGAGGGCAATCCGGGCGCGGACAATGCAAACCAGCGCCGCATGGGTTTTGAAGACTCTGTCGCCGAGTACAAACTCGACCTTCTCGACAGCCGCACCGCGCATTGGGAAACAGAAGAAGCCAACACGGTCTTCTCCAACATGCTGACCGCACACCCGGACATCCAGGGTGTAATGGCAGCCAACGATTCCATGGCCATCGGCGTGGTAAAGGCACTTGAAAGCGCTGGCCGCTCCGACATCATGGTTGTCGGTTTCGACAACATCCCGGCTGTCAGTCCGATGATCGAAGACGGCCGGATGCTGGCAACTGTCGACCAGTTTGGAACAGACATGGCCGCAAACGCCATTGATCTGGCGCTCGAAGTCGTAGGCGGTGGTGACGAACTCAAAGGTTGGGTCAGAACCCCGATCGAATTGGTGGCCGCCCAATAATCGGCCCCAAGTGCCCCCGCTTGGTCAGCCTTGAGCGGGGGCAAATCAAACTCTTCCAATTACGATATGACTGGACGCACCATGGTAGCAGCGACGCAAACCGCGGCGCACGCCCCTGCGCATTCCACACCGTTTCTATCGGTTGAAGGACTGAAGAAATACTTCGGCGGCGTGAAGGCCCTCGACGGCGTGAGCTTTTTCCTCGAACAAGGAGAAGTGCATGCGCTGGTCGGTGAAAATGGCGCTGGCAAGTCCACCCTAATAAAGATCCTGTCTGGCGTATTCCCTTATGACCACGGCGCAATTTCATTAGGCGGTCAGACATATCGCCCGCAGTCTCCGCACGAAGCCAAGGCACACGGCGTGCAGGTCGTTCATCAGGAGTTCAATCTCCTCGAGCACCTGTCCATCGCAGAAAACATCTCGATCGAGAAGTTGCCACGCAACCGGCTTGGCCTACTGGACCGGCAGGAACTCAACTCCCGCGCCCGCAAGGCGCTGGATGCCATCGGGCTGACTGATATCGATGTCAAAGCTCCCGTGAGTAGTCTTGGCATCGCGCATCGGCAGCTTGTTGAAATCGCGAGGGCACTGCAGTCCGAAAGCCAGATTTTGATCTTGGACGAACCGACCGCCACTCTGACGGAACGGGAAACCAAGCGTCTCTTCGAACTTGTCGCCCGGATCAAGGCAGACGGCGTCACTGTCGTTTTCGTGTCGCATCACTTGGATGAAGTTTTTGAGATTTGCGACCGGGTCACAGTCTTCCGGAACGGTCGCACAATCGCGACAGACCTGATCGCCGAGACCACGCCGGACGGTATTGTTCAAAGAATGGTCGGCCGCCAGCTCGCCGGAGAAATGGCCCATGACATCGAACAAAAGGACTTCGGCGCCGTCGCACTCAGTGTCCAAGATGTCTGCACTCAGGCCAATCCGTCCGACACCGGTGTATCCTTTAACTTGAAGTATGGCGAGATCGTCGGGATCGCCGGGCTAGTGGGAGCGGGCCGCACTGAGATCCTGCGCGGAATTTTCGGAATTGATGCAATCCGGTCCGGAGAAGTTCAACGGGATGGCAAGACTGCCCGGTTTTCCGGCCCAGGCGATGCCATAGCTGCCGGGATTGGCTTTGTAACCGAAGACCGTAAGGACGAAGGCCTGATCCTGGATATGCCGATCTCGGCCAACGTCTCGCTGGCGAATATGAAATCCGTGTCGCAATCCGGTCTGCTCAAATTCGCAGCTGAACGGCGTCAGGCCATGGAGGCTGGCGAAAAGCTGAAACTCAAGTATGGGAAGACGGCCGATCCGGCCTCAAGCCTTTCTGGCGGAAACCAGCAAAAAGTGGTGCTGGCAAAATGGCTTGCACGGGATCCAAAGGTCTTGTTGCTGGATGAGCCGACCAGAGGCGTCGATGTTGGCGCAAAAGCTGAAATTTACGCGATCCTGAAAGATCTGGCCCGTAATGGAGTAGCTCTGTTGGTGGTCTCCTCGGAACTTCCGGAGCTCATGACGCTGGCAGATCGCATCCTCGTTCTTTCCGAACATCAGATCCAGGGTACGCTCGAGCGGGCCGATTTCTCGGAAGAAAACATCCTTAAATTGGCCTACGGGCAAACCGAACTGGCCGGAGGAAACAGCCAATGACACTCCAGACAACAACCGAAACGCTCCCGGCTCCATCCAGATTTTCCGTCCGGACTGTTTTGCAAAACGCAGGCATCGGTCTCGCCTTGCTGGCTCTGATCATTTTCTTTTCCGTGTTCACCGAACACTTTCTGACACCGAACAACATCACCAACATCCTGACGCAGATCACCATCAATCTGGTCCTCGCTGTCGGCATGACCTTTGTCATTCTGATTGGCGGCATCGACCTGTCTGTCGGGTCGGTGATGGCGTTCGCAGCGGTCGTTGCCGGCAAAGCCATCACGCTGCCCGGTTTTGGGCCGGCAGAGGCAATTGCACTTGCGGTCATTGCCGCAACTCTGACCGGTGTGTTGTGCGGGTTCATCAACGGCGCCATCAGCGCCTATTGGGCGCTGCCATCGTTCATCATCACTCTCGGCATGTTGAACATTGCCCGCGGTGCCGCCCTGCAGGTCTCCGACGCACAAACAATCTACTCCTTCCCCTATGCCTTTGAGGAATTCGGGTCCGCCATGATCTATGGCGTGCCTGTTGTGTTCCTGGTGGCGCTGGTCCTTGTGTTCGTCGCTTGGTTCGTATTGAACTTCACAGTCTTCGGGCGGTTGCTTTACGGGATTGGCAACAACGAAGAAGCCGTGCGCCTGGCGGGGCATTCAGTGCGCCGCTACAAGATTGCTGCCTTCACCATTTGCGGATTCACGGCCGGCATCGCGGCTGTTGTCTATATGGCCCGTCTCAACATCTCCAGCCCCATTGCAGGAATTGGTTTTGAACTGAATGCCATCGCTGCGGTGATTATTGGTGGCACCAGTTTGAGCGGCGGCCGGGGTTCGGTAATCGGCACTTTGCTCGGCGCTTTCATTATTGGTGTGCTCGCAAACGGCTTGATCCTGATCGGACTGAGCGACTTCATGCGCCAGATGATCACCGGTGTGGTCATCATCTTCGCAGTCATCCTTGATCATTACCGCGCCAAATACGCCGCGACTTGATCACCTATATTTAAAGTCTCAGCGGACACACCTTCCGCTGAGGCAAAATAGTACGGTATACACAATCCGAACCCTATGAGCGGAGCGTAATTTTGAAGCCGGTTACTGTCGTTGGCAGCATAAACATCGATCTCTTCAGCTATCTCGATCGCTGGCCAAAAATCGGTGAAACCGTAATGGTCCGGGAAACCGCCAACACATTGGGCGGCAAAGGCGCAAATCAGGCTGTCGCAGCAACCAAGCTCCGTGCTAATGCGACGATGATCGGCGCAGTTGGTGAAGACGGTTTTGGCCGCGTCGCCGCGGATCAGCTTGCAGCCTTCAATGTCACCGCCGATCTGATCGAAAAACGCGACTGCGGAACGGGCATGGCATTCATCGATGTTGGGCCAGAAGGCGACAACATCATCCGGCTGGCAAGTGGTGCCAATGGTCAGATGCAGCCCGAAGACCTTGGGCCGCATTCGAACCAGTTAAACCAAAGCGGTGTCGTCCTCCTTCAAAACGAAATCAACCTGGAAACGTCATTGAAAGCCGCGGAACTCGCGCGCGGTGGCGGTGCTTTGGTTATCATGGATCCGGCTCCAGCCCCTCACCCTGCCTGGACCAAGGATGTGATTGCCGCTTTTGATGTGCTGACCCCGAACGCAAGTGAAGCTGGTGCCATCCTGGGCGCAACTCCAGAAACGCTTGAAGAGGCCCGCGACGGCGCGCGGCACTTGCGCACTTTCGGTCTCAGCGGTGCGATCATTACCCTCGGAGAAAAGGGCGTCGCCTGGTCCTTTGGGGATGAAGACGGCGTCGAACCTGCTCCGAGTGTGACCGCAATTGACACGGTGGCCGCCGGGGATTGCTTTAACGGTGCGCTGGCAACTGCGCTCTCAGAGGGTGCCTTAATGCGGTCCGCGATACGATTTGCTATGCATGCAGCAGCCCTTGCAACCACCCGAAAGGGTGCATCGGCTTCCCTGCCGACCCGAGACGAGGTCGACCGGTTCTACGCGCCCGACCTGGTGTAGTGCTGGCCTGAAAGAGGCAGTAAAAGGAACAGCAGCCCGCAGTTGGCTGCAGCTAAGCTATTTAGGGAGAAGCCTGTCCATGCCGACCATAAAGGATGTCGCGCGCAAAGCCGATGTGTCGGTCGGGACGGTTTCCAGGGTCCTCTCCAAAAACGATACGGTCAAACAGCCGCTCAAACTGCGGGTGCAGGCAGCCATGGACGAGCTTGGCTACAAGCCCAATTTAGCAGCCAGGGCACTGCGCACAAACAGTATCGATGTCATCGGACTGGTGGTTCCGGATATTACCAACCCGTTCTTTGCGCAACTTGCCAAGGATATCGAAAAGGAAGCCGCCAGCCGCAGCCATTCGGTTATGCTGGCAAATTCGGATGATGATCTGGAGACCGAAAAGATCCAGATCGCGGCCTTGCTGGACCGCTCCGTGCGCGGTGTCATCGTTGTCGCAACATCAGACAGCAACCATCCTTACGAAGCCGATGTTCCAATCGTGTCGCTTGACCGCCGACTTGGTGACCATGCACTGGTCAGCACAAACCATTTCGACGGATCGGGCCAGATTGCAGATCATCTCCATCAGCTTGGCCATCGGCGGATTGCCTATATCGCCGGACCGGACACCATGGATGTAGCCCGCCGCCGCCGCGAAGGATTTGTTACCCGGATAAAGACACTCTCAAGACCTGATGATCCGATCAAACTGACAATCCACGCAGGCCAGTTCGATTATGATTCAGGTGAAGAGGTCTGCCGGAAGTTACTAGCAGAAACAGCCGACAGTGATGATCGTCCAACCGCAATTGCCGCAGCCAGTGATCAGCAAGCGATTGGTGTCTTGCGAGCCGCACGTGACTTGAAACTAGATGTCCCTGGTGACCTGTCCGTTACCGGTTTCGACGACATCTCGCTGGCAGCTCTTGTCGTCCCAAGGCTGACGACCATCCGCCAGCCGACCGCTGCCTTGGCACGCTCCGTGATCGATCGGATCTTTGAACCCGCAAAAGCCACCGGAGACGAAGAAATCTCCGGTGATCTCGTCATGCGGGAATCGACGGCAGCTCTTGACCGATCTGATTAAATCCCGAGATAGGCTTCACGGATACGCGGATCTGCGATCAGTTCATCCGAGGGGCCAGCGAGCGTGATCCGGCCGGTTTCCATGACATAACCTCGATCTGCGATCTTGAGAGCGCCAAAAGCGTTCTGTTCAACCAGCAGAACGGTCACTTCCTTTTCCCTCAAGGACTTCACCACATCGAAGATTTGCGCGACCAAAAGTGGCGCCAGCCCCATCGAAGGTTCATCCAGCAACAGGCAATGCGGCCGTCCCATCAAGGCACGGGCAATCGCCAGCATCTGTTGTTGCCCACCGGAAAGGCCGCCCGCCGCGAGATTCCGCTTTTCCCGCAGGATTGGGAACATCTGGAAGGCGTCTTCCATGTCCTTTTCGACCCGATCATCAGTAAAAAGGAAGGCGCCAAGACGCAGGTTTTCTTCAACCGAAATGTTCGTGAAAATCTGCCGCCCCTCCGGCGACTGCGACAATCCGCGTTTCAAACGCTTGTACGCCGGTACGGTTGTCAGCGCATCGCCGCGAAACCGGATGTCTCCGCCGGTGACGGATTGCGTACCGGACAAGCATTTCAGCAAGGTGGTCTTGCCCGCTCCATTGGCGCCGACCACAGTCACGATCTCTCTGGATGTCACCTCCAGATCGATCCCGTGCAACACCTCGATATGACCATAGGCCGACCGCAGACCCTCAACCGTCAGCATGGGCGGGCTCCTCTTCCGTGCCGAGATAGGCGGCGATCACATCCGGGTTCTTCGAGACGTCCTCTGGTGTGCCTTCAGCTATTTTCTCGCCGTGATCCAACACCACTATGTGATTGGAGATCCGCATCACCATTTTCATATCGTGCTCCACGAGCAGGATCGCGATGCCGGACTTGGCGAGCTCCGCAATAAGCTCATCGATCTCTTCTGTCTCGACCGCATTGCAGCCGGCTGCCGGTTCATCCAGCAGAAGCACCTGCGGCCCAACGGCCAAGGCACGCGCGATCTCAAGGCGCTTTAGCGCACCATAAGAAAGGTTCCCGGCTTCTTCCTCGGCAGCCTTTGACAGATGCACCTTTTCAAGAAGCCGCAACGCTTGCTCGCGCACTTCCGCAGACCGCCGCCGGGCAGCTGGCAACGACAACAGGTCTGCCCAAACAGACGGATTTTCCGTCAGATGAAATCCGGCGACCACATTTTCGAGAACCGTCATTTCCTGGAAGATCTGCAAGTTCTGAAAGGTGCGCGTCAGGCCCCTTTTCGCCAGGATATGCGGGGCCTTGGAGGTCACGTCCGCCCCGTTTAGTTTCACGTGTCCCGCATCAGGCAAATAGACACCAGAGATCATGTTGAAGAGGGTCGTTTTACCAGCCCCGTTCGGACCGATGACCGATACGATTTCACCCGGTTTGACTGAAAAACCGATATCATTGACGGCGCGCAGCCCGCCGAAACTGATGCCAAGGCCGCTGATTTCGAGAATGCTCATCAGACACCCCTCCATCTGATACGCGCTGCAAGGGACGGCAAAAGACCAAGCGGCAGGAAGATCATCACTAGGATCATAACGAGGCCAAGCACCAGATGCTCATAGTCGTGGAACACGGTCAGAATCTGCGGCAAGAGCGTCAGAACAGCTGCGCCGAATGTTGCACCGAGGACCGAGCCGACACCACCGAGGACAGCCATGGTGACCATTTCCACCGAGTGCATGAAACCCGCGACATCCGGTGTGATGAAACCGTTCTGCAAGGCCAGAAGCGAGCCGCCGACCGATGCGTAGACAGCTGAGATAATGAACGCTTGCAGCTTGAAACGCGAGACATCAATGCCGACAGTTTGCGCGGCGGTCTCTGACCCGTGCAGGGCCCGCATCGCCCGCCCGGTCGCGCTTTGGTAAAGGTTGAGCGCGATCCAGATCCCGGTCAAAAGCGCGGCCGCATTGAAGATGTACCAGAATTCACCGCCAGACAGCCGAAGCCCCATATCCCTTAGGAGTGGGCGCAAACCAAGACTTGGAACCGCCATTCCATCCGGGCCACCTGTCAATCCGCGTTCATTGGAGAGCACCATGGAGACCAGAATGCCAAACCCGAGCGTTGCAACGCCGAGATAGTACCCCTTCAACCGCAAAATCGGGCGGCCGATCAGCAGCGCGAGCACAGCAGAAATCGCAGCGCCGAGCAATATGGCCAGAACCGGTGGAATGCCGAGATGGACAGGCGCCAAGGCACAGGCATAAGCGCCAATCCCGGCGAACCCTGCGTGCCCCAGACTGATCTGACCGGCGTAACCGATCAGGATCACCAAGCCGACGACGGACAAGGCATTTACGAATACAAGCGCGCCAACGCGGTAGTAGTAACCGGACGGAAAAAAGGCTGGCAGGATAAGAATGATTGCAGCCAGGATGGCGAGCTGAACCCATTTGTTTTTGAGTGTCATCACCTAGACCCTTTCTGTCGTCTTTTGACCGAAAAGGCCCTGTGGCATGACAAAAAGCACCGCGAGGATCACGACAAAGGCAACCGCTTCCTTGTACTGGGAGGAGATGTATCCGGCCGTCAGGGCTTCAAACAGGCCGAGCAGCAACCCGCCGACCAAAGCCCCCTTAGGATTGCCCATGCCGCCGAGCATTGCAGCCGCAAACCCTTTAAGGGCGAGGCCAACACCGACGTCATAGCTCACCAGCGTAATTGGGGTGACCAGAACACCGGCCAGCGCACCGATGGCCGCCGACAAGGCGAAGGACAAAGTCATGACGAAACCGGTGTTGATGCCGACGAGCTGTGCGGCCAGCCGATTGTTCGCGGTTGCCAGAACGGCCTTGCCTAGAAGGGTGCGCGTGAAAAACAGCCACAGCGCTATGAAAATCGCAATTGCTCCGCCAATCACCCAAAGGCTCTGCGGCAGCAGCGTCGCGCCGAGAAGGTGGATCGGATCATCCCCGGAGAACGCTGGCAGACGGTGCAACTGCTTGTCGAACAGGACCTGTGTCGCACCGCGTATCAGGATCGAGGCCCCGATGGTAATGATGATCAGTGAGACGACCGGCGCGCCCCGCGCAGGTTCGATCGCGAACTTGTTCAACGCAACGCCGATGGCGGCCGTTGCCACGATTGCGAGTATAGCCGCCAAGGGCAAAGGCAACCCCGCATCGAAGGCGAACACGGTGATCATGCCACCGAGCATGACGAATTCGCCTTGGGCGAAGTTCACCACATCAGAGGCGTTGTAGATGATGGTAAAGCCAAGCGCGACAAGGGCGTAGACCGCGCCGACGGTCAAGCCGGAAAAGACGAACTGCATCAATGCGTCCATCGACGTCTCCTAAGCGGGATTTTGGGAGCAAGGTTGGAAGCCGGAATTGATGCCCGGCCTCCGAAAATGGCGTCAGTCGATCGAAGTCCACTTGCCGTCGCGAATTTCCAGCATGCGGAACGCACTGAGATCGAGCCCCAGGTGATCATTCGGGCTGAATGTGTAGGTGCCGGTCGTGCCGACCAAGCCGCTGGTTGCTTCAAGAGCATCGCGGATTGCACTCGGATCGGAGCTGCCAGCACGCGTCATCGCATCGGTCATCAGTCGGAAGGCATCATGCGCATAGCCGCCAAAGGTCGAAACGGCTTCGCCGTACTCTTCCTCGTATGCGGCCTTGTAGGCGATCACCACTTCCTTCTGCGGATCCCCCTCTTCCATGATGTCTGCAATGAGAAGCGCAGTGCCCGGAAGACGCACGCCTTCAGCAGCTTCCTTTCCAGCCAGCTCGATGAAACCATCGGAGGCAACTCCATGGCTTTGGTACAGCGGCAGATCAATGCCAAGCTGGGCATAGTTCCGGGTGACGATGGCAGGCCCCTGACCGAAGCCCGGGTTTAGGACGGCCTCAACACCCTCGGTGGACTTGATCTTGGTAAGCTGTGGGGTCATGTCCGCATCCTGGCGGGAATAGGTTTCCTGAACCAGGATCTCGACACCGTAATTGCCAGCAACTTCTACGCATTGCGCTTCCATCGACGCGCCAAATCCGCCGGTACCGGAAATCATGCCGATATTGGTGATGCCGTTGTTCTGCATGTCCGTGAAAATCTTCTCACAGGCCATGCGGTCGGTATGCGGGGTCTTGAAGACATACTCGCGAACCGGATCAATGATCTGGATTGCACCGGCGAGTGAGATGAACGGAATACCCTCATCTTCCGCAACAGACAGAATGGACATGGTCGTGCCGGTCGTGGATCCTCCGATGATAGCAACAACTTCATCGTCTTCCACCAGCCGCGTTGCGAAGGTGCGCGCTTTGTTCGGATCGCCGCCATCGTCGTAAATCACCAGCTCGATCTTCTCTCCGTTGATCCCACCTTTGGCATTGAGATCATCAACGAGCATGTAGAGCGTCTTGGCTTCCGGGTCGCCAAGGAATGCAGCAGGACCGGACGCGGACAGGCTTGCACCCAACTTGATATCGGCGGCGGCGCCTGTGACTGTTCCCAGAACCATCAAGGTGGCGAGAGCTGTATTGGTAACTTTCATAATTTCCTCCCAGAGTGTGAAAATTCCGAAGTGACGGGCAGCTGGGGTCAGCTGCTGTGAGAGCTCCGGTCAGTGATGCGACGAAGACGGCTGTGGTGAGTAAACGCTCCGCCGGCCACGCTTTGCTGATCATTGCAGAGCGAATTGGAAACGCCGGCTGACCTGTGTTTTGACGTGCAGGGCGGCGCAAAGCCCTGTCGGTTTGCCGGATCAAAAAACACTGAAACCAACATCTGGACGCCCTGCTCCCCAAACAACGAGAACGCAGCGCTCAACATTCTGTAATGCCGGCCAAGCAGAATTGGCATAAGGTTCCTCCCAAGTCCGTAACGAGCGTTACGCCTCAGTTCTTATAATTGACCGACCGGACGGTTTATGCAACGATTTGTTTTGTCGGCATCGTGAGAAAATGGTGTCAGGGAGAGAAATGTGTTGGAAATTCAGACTGTTATTTCGGAAATAAACAACGGTGTTTTGAAGCTAACGCTCAATCGCCCGGACAAACTCAACTCGTTTAACGAGGAAATGCACCTGTCATTTCGCGCAGAAATTGAGCGCGCGCATTCTGAAAAAGCAGTCCGCTCGGTTTTGTTAACGGGCTCTGGACGGGGCTTTTGTGCCGGGCAGGATCTGGGCGACCGGGACCCGAGAAAAGGCGGCGAGCGCTCCGATCTCGGACATACGATCGAGACCTTTTACAATCCGACTTTGCGCCTGATCCGCAGCCTGGAAAAACCAATCATCTGCGCGGTGAATGGCGTGGCGGCCGGTGCAGGGGCCAATATCGCCCTTGCCTGTGACATCGTTCTGGCAGCACGCTCGGCAAAGTTCATTCAGGCCTTTTCCAAGATTGGCCTGATACCGGACGCGGGCGGCAGCTGGTCTCTGCCCCGCATTCTTGGAGAACCGCGTGCCAAGGCTCTCGCCCTGCTTGGGGAACCGCTTACGGCGGAACAGGCCGAAAGCTGGGGTTTGATCTGGAAAGCGGTCGATGATGCTGCTCTCCCTGAAGAGGCGACCGCACTGGCGGAGAAGCTGGCTACCGGCCCTACCGTCGGACTGGGCCTCACCAAACGTCTCATCCAGGCCGCCGCCAGCCAGGATCTCGACACGCATCTCGACATGGAGCGGGATTGCCAGCAGACAGCAGGCTTCACCGACGATTATGCTGAAGGTGTAATTGCGTTTTTGGAAAAACGCCCTGCACAATTCCGCGGTGAATGACATGAAAAAAACATCTGAACTCAACCCGAAAGAGCTGGCAGAAACCTGCGCCAAGCTGATGTGGGAGGAAGACAACGCCTCCCAGAAGCTCGGCATGAAACTGCTCCACATCGCGCCCGGCGAAGCAGACATCTCAATGACCGTGACGCAGGACATGACCAACGGCCATGGCAACTGTCACGGCGGCTATATCTTCGCGCTCGCCGACAGCGCCTTCGCCTTTGCCTGTAACACCTACAATCAGGTCACCGTCGCCCAACACTGTTCAGTCACCTACATCGCCCCGGGCAGCCTGAACGATCTCCTGACCGCCTCGGCACGCGAGGTCTCCCGCACCGGACGTTCCGGCATCTACGACATCCGCGTTGCGCGCGGCGACGGAACCGTGATCGCCGAATTCCGCGGCCACTCCCGCACTATCAATCGCACTTTTTTGCCAACAGAATAACTGCCGGCCTGACCAGCACCTTGTGGAGGAAAACCCATGATCGATCTCACACCGGATCGCGCCACTCTGGACCCCATCGAAATTGCAAGCCGTGACGAGATTGCAGCTCTTCAGGAAAAGCGCCTTGCCTGGACGCTGTCCCACGCCTACGACAACTCTTCTTTCTTCAAGAAGCGCTTTGATGAACACGGTGCGCATCCGGGCGATTTCAAATCGCTGGCCGATATGGCGAAATTCCCCTTCACCGTAAAACAGGATCTACGTGACACCTATCCGTTCGGAATGTTCGCGACACCGCGTGAGGACCTCGTTCGGATCCACGGCTCCTCCGGCACCACAGGCAAGCCGACGGTGGTCGGATACACCGCCAATGACATTTCCAACTGGTCAGATCTGATTGCCCGCTCCATCCGCGCAGCGGGGGGACGCAAAGGCAACATCCTGCACAATGCCTATGGCTATGGCCTCTTCACCGGCGGGCTTGGTGCCCACTATGGCGCAGAAAAGCTTGGCTGCACGGTCGTCCCGATTTCCGGCGGCATGACAGAGCGCCAGGTGACCTTGATCGAAGACTTTAAACCCGATGTCATCATGGTGACACCGTCTTACATGCTGTCCATTTTGGACGAATACCGGCGCCGCGGCCTCGACGCCCGTCAAAGCTCGCTAAAGGTCGGCATTTTCGGCGCAGAGCCGTGGACAAATGCCATGCGACAGGAAATCGAACAGGCCTTCGACATGCATGCCGTGGATATTTATGGCCTCTCGGAAATCATGGGACCTGGCGTTGCGCAGGAATGCGTTGAGACCAAGGACGGCCTGCATGTCTGGGAAGATCATTTCTATCCGGAAATCATTGATCCCGTGACGGAAGAGGGCCTGCCCGACGGTGAGATGGGGGAACTGGTCTTCACAACGCTGACAAAGGAAGGCCTGCCGATGGTCCGCTACCGGACCCGCGACCTGACCCGCATTCTGCCTGGAACGGCCCGTTCCATGCGCAGAATTGAAAAAATCACCGGCCGCAGCGACGACATGATCATCCTGCGGGGCGTCAATGTCTTCCCGACACAGATCGAGGAGCAGATCCTGAAGTGCGAGGGTCTCGCGGCACATTTTCATATCGAGCTCGTCCGCTCTGGCCGCATGGATGCGATGATCGTTCATGGCGAGGCGATGCCGGATGCCAGCAGCAGCGAGGCGCGGGAAGCGTCGGCCAAAGAGCTGGCGCACCACATCAAATCAACGATCGGGATTTCTTCAAAAATCGAGATCCACGAACCGGAAAAACTGCAGCGTTCTGAAGGCAAAGCCAAACGCGTTGTCGACAACCGGCCCAAGGATTAAACATACAGTCGCTTTTCTATCCCCAATGAAGTGAAGCCGGCCAGGTATTGGTCGGCTTCGCTCTGCATTGACTTAAAAAAGGCATTGGGTTGCTATGGCGGCACCGTGTCAAAGAATGGAGCTCCAAACACATGGCGAGAACCCGCGCCAATGATTTTGAGGAAAAACAGCATGGCCTTCTGCTGACCGCAGCGAACGTCTTTGCAACACAAGGCATGGAAAAGGCCTCCATGGCGCAGATCGCTCAGGAAGCGGGCGTTTCTAAATCCCTGCTCTATCACTACTACCCGTCGAAAGACGCGCTGATATTCGAGATAATCCATTCTCATCTGGCAATCCTCGACAAGGCTCTTGAGGAAGCTGATGATCCGACGCTTCCACCGGAAGACCGGCTGCAGACTCTCGTGATGACCGTTCTTGATTCCTACCGGGGGGCTGATGATCAGCACAAAGTTCAGCTCAATGCCGGCCCCGCGCTGTCGGACGAGCAAAAGAATGAAATCGTCGCCATCGAGCGTCGCATCGTCCGGCACTTTTCCAATGCCTTGAAAGACATCCATCCGCATCTCGACACACCGGATCGGCCCCTCTTGATGCCCGTGACAATGTCGCTCTTCGGCATGATGAACTGGGTCTACATGTGGTTCAAGGAAGGTGGGCCGATCTCGCGAGAAGACTACGCAAAGGTCGCCACCACCTTGATCCTGGAAGGCGTCAAGGCCGTCCGCTGAATGGCTTGCCGGTCACGTTTCATCAGCCGACCGGCAATACCACATTGTGTTTATGCCGCCTGCGGCCAGGTCTTGGCGACCATGGTCAGGACGTCGTATTGCGCGACGACTTCGTCCTTCTGGTTGGTCACCTGGCAGTCCCAGCGCACCTCGCCGTGATCGGCGTTCTCGCGCGGATTGATTTCCTTGCATGTAAGCCGGACTTTCAGGCTATCGCCGAAATAAACCGGCGTCAGGAACCGGAGATTGTCGACGCCATAGTTGGCGAGAACCGGACCGGGTTCCGGATCCACAAACAGACCTGCAGCGAAGGACGCTATCAAATACCCATGGGCCACCCGGTCCTCAAAGAACGGGTTTGCCTTGGCCGCTTCGCTATCCATGTGCGCATAGAAGGTGTCACCGGTGAACTCGGCGAAATGTTCGACGTCTTCCAGCGTCACTTCGCGCGCCTTAGTGGCGATCTGATCGCCAATTTGGAGCTCGGCCAATGACTTGCGGAACGGATGGACGTCGCTGCGCACAGATGCTCCATCCACCCATTGTCCAGTCACCGCAGACAGCATTTCCGGTGTGCCCTGGACCGCGGAGCGTTGCATGAAATGCTTCACGCCGCGCATGCCACCCATTTCCTCGCCGCCGCCGGCCCGGCCCGGGCCGCCATGAACAAGCGGGGCCAATGGCGAGCCGTGCCCTGTGGAAGATTTTGCAGATCCGCGATTGCCGATCAATACACGGCCGTGGAACGGCGCAAGCCCGGTGACCACGTCATGAACCAGGGCCTCATCATTGGAGAACAACGAAGATGCAAGCGAGCCTCGGCCCTTGCGGGCCAGCTCAACGGCTTCCTGATTGTCTTCGTAGGACATCACCGTTGCAACCGGTCCGAAGGCTTCAACGGAGTGGACAACCTCAGCGGTAAGTGGTTTCGCGCAGTGGAGCAGCAGCGGCGCCATGAAGGCACCGTGATCTGCCTCTCCGGAAACCAGATCAACAGTGTCCAACGACCCGGACACAATCTCCGCTTCCGTCGCCAGTTCGGCGACCTTTGCCTTGACCCCGTCGCGGTCGTTCAAGGAAACGATTGCGCCCATGCGCACGGCCTCATCATCCGGCAAACCGATTTTCGTCTTGGAAAGCCGGGCAGCAATTGCTTCGACCGC
The DNA here is from genome assembly GCF_000158095.2 of Roseibium alexandrii DFL-11. Taxonomy (NCBI): domain Bacteria; kingdom Pseudomonadati; phylum Pseudomonadota; class Alphaproteobacteria; order Hyphomicrobiales; family Stappiaceae; genus Roseibium; species Roseibium alexandrii. The sequence goes on along the minus strand of NZ_CM011002.1, from coordinate 4,765,222 downwards.
CGCCTGCTCGTGTGTTTTCGGCACGATAATCCGGCGGATGGCCGTACATTTTTGACCGGCCTTTACGGTCATCTCGTTTGCGACTTCGCGCACAAAAAGGTCGAATTCGTCCGTGCCAGGACCGGCATCCGCACCCAGAATGGACGCGTTCAGACTGTCGGCTTCCATTGTAAAGCGAACAGAATGCTTGAGGATCGCGGGACTGGATTTCAACTTCTGACCGGTCGAGGCCGAACCGGTGAAGGTGACCACATCCTGTTCATCGACATGATCGAGAAGATCGCCAGCTGACCCGGTCACGATCTGCAGCGCGCCTTCCGGCAAGAGGCCGGTTTCCAGCATCCGCCGAACCACCAGCTCTGTCAGATAAGCGGTTTGCGAGGCTGGTTTGACGATGCACGGCATCCCAGCGATGAGAGACGGTGCGATCTTTTCCAGCATCCCCCAAACCGGGAAATTGTAGGCATTGATGTGCACGGCAACGCCGACGAAAGGTGAAAGAATGTGCTGGGCCACAAAGGATCCATCACGGGAGAGGACTTCCACCGGCCCCTCGGTCAGGACCCTGGTGTTCGGCAACTCGCGGCGCGCCTTGGAGGCAAAAGTCAGCATTGTGCCGATCCCGCCTTCAATGTCGATCCAGCCGTCCCGGCGCGTCGCACCGGTCGCAAAGTTCTCCAGATAGAACTCTTCCTTGAGTTCCATCAGCTTCAAGCCGACCGCTTTCAACATCAGAGCCCGTTCGTGGATCGTCATGGCTCGCAGCGCCGGCCCACCCTTGGCCCGCCCCCACGCAAGCGCAGCTTTGAAATCGAGTCCCTCGGTCCCGATCAACGCGTGAACGGTTCCGGTAGCGGCATTCAAGACCGGTTGACCTTCACCGTCCCCGCGGCGCCAGGCACCTTCCACATAGCTTTCCAAACGGCGCGCCGTCGTCCCCATGGCCATTCTGGATTTCCCTTTATGTATTTTATTTGGTGAGCTTCAGTTCATTGAGCCGCTTGTCCGCGTCGGCTTGCCATGCGGCTCGAAGCGTTTCGTTATCCGTCTGGCGCAAGCCCATCTGCTTGAGCCGGTCAAACCGCTCCGACTTGGCCGGGCCAAAGGTTTCAGAAACCTTGGGCAACCAATAGGCAACAGACGACAGCGCTTCTTCGCGCATACTCTCGCCGGCCGCCAGAACCTGGAGCCCCTCCAGGCCAAGTTCCATATGACGCTGTTCCCGCGGCAGAATTTTCCGGAACACTTCGCCGAGCGGTTGGTAAGAGGTTTGGCTAAGGTCCTTGAGCTGGTGGACGGTCGCCAGCCCCATCAGGAAGTTCATGACAACAGCATCTGTCCAGCCTTGCAGCGGGTAATGAAACACCGACAGACGCATATCTCCGCCCTGGCGTTTAGCATCCACCTGTGCACCTCGCGACTGACGGGCGGACCACGAGTGCGCCTTGTTATAGAGCGCCTTGTCAGTTCCAAAGTCGCTCATCAGGTCCAGCACCTGTTCGGCGTGGTCGACCTTTTCCAGCGTGATCCTGCTTGCAGCGATCCGTTCTTTCAGGCCAGGTGCCCAATTGATGGCGTCGGCAAACCCGGCAGACCCGGCAAGTTCACTGTCAACGAAGGACGACATCAGACGCAGGAGTTCGGCGCGGTAGCGCGGCGGGACATTATTTGGCGACGTCAGCTTACCGCCCCGGGCCAGATAGTCGGCCAAGGACATGGTGTCGTTGTCCAGTACGGCTTCATTCGTCATAACTGATCACCACCTTGTCCGAGACCGGGATGCATTGACAGGAGAGCACGTAACCGGCGCGGACTTCATAGTCCTCAAGGGCATGGTTCACCTCCATCTCCACCTCCCCTTCAATCACTTTTGCACGGCAAGTCGAGCAAACCCCGGCTTTGCAGGAAAAGGGGGCGTCCATTGAGTTCGCGATGGCAGCCTCAAGTACTGAGGTACTGTTCTTCTCCATCTGAAAATTCCGGGTACTGCCATCGAGTGTTACTGAAACTTCGCACGTCCCGGCCCCGGCTGCAGCAGCTTGCGACATGGTGCGCGCCTTTGCCCGGCCGGGCTGAGAGGAGGCAAACAATTCGAACCGGATCTGTTCGTCGGAAAGGCCGTGTTTTCGCAGGCTGTCCGCGATGGTCAGCATCATCGGCTCCGGACCGCAGATGAAAGCCGTATCGACCTCCTCGGCGTCGACCCAAAGGCGGAAGAGAAGGTCCATCTTTTCCGCATCGATCCGGCCAGTGAAGAGATCAATGTCCTGGGTTTCCGTCTCCAGAATATGGATCACCGAGAACCGGCCAAGATAGGTGTTCTTCAGGTCTTCCAGTTCCTCGCGGAACATGATTGAGCTGGTCTGGCGGTTGGCATAAATCAGCGTAAATGTGCTCTTCGGCTCGCGCGCCAGAACCGTCTTGATGATCGAGAGAATCGGTGTGATGCCTGACCCGCCGGCAAAGCCGAGATAGCTTTTGACTTTCTCTGGCTCCAGCTCGGTAAAAAACCGGCCCATTGGCGGCATGACATCGAGGCGGTCGCCAATTTTTAGTTCTTCATTGGCCCAAGTCGAAAACGCACCGCCCTCGACCCGTTTGATTCCGACCTTCAGGCAGCCGTCATCCTTGCCCGCGCAAATCGAATAGGATCTGCGCAACTCCTCGCCGTCGAAATCGCGGCGAAACGTCAGGTACTGCCCCTGAATGAAGTCAAAGGCATCTTTATCCGCGGCCTCTGGCTTCAGTGTGACCACAACGGCATCGCGGGTATCGCGGCGGATATCGGTAACTTGAAGCGCGTGAAATCGTGCCATAGGCGAAACCCTCCTCCTAGGTGTCAAATGCACTTGAAATAATCGAACGGTTCCAGACAGTCCTTGCAGCGCCATGCGGCCTTGCAAGGTGTCGACCCGAACTGGCTAACCCGCTCGGTATGAGCGGAGCCGCATCTTGGGCAGGGAACCACGAGATTTGTCTGGCCGGACAAGCGGGCCGCTTTTGCGCCCATGCCATCAGCGGCCGTGCCATCGATCGGCGGCGCGATGCCAAACTGTTTCAGTTTCTCGCGCGCTTCAGGCGTCACCCAGTCAGTTGTCCAGGGCGGTGAGAGGCGGCGTTCCAGACGCACATTCTCCATGCCCTTTTCGCGCAGCTTATCCTCGATCATCAGGTCGATGACAGCCGTTGCAGGACATCCCGAATAAGTCGGCGTAACAGCCACCACGAGGGTATCGCCATCATATTGAACGTCGCGGATGATGCCGAGCTCTGTCACAGAGACAACGGGGATCTCCGGATCCGGGACTTCGGCAAGCCAGTCCCAGACCTGCTCAGTCGGCGTGGTTTGGGGTGCGGACATAGCAGACTTTCCTACCAACTCGCGCCCGGGTAAGCGCGTTGCAGAAACTGCATCTCCGCAAGGATGAATCCGAGATGCTCCGTGTGCCGGCCTTGCTTGCCGCCCTTATGAACGAAACCAGCTGCCTCGGGCGCTTTCAGCGTCGCCTCATCCAGGATCTCACGGACGGAAGCTTCCCAGCCCGCTTTCAGATCCTCAGGTTTCGGCGCAATTCCGGCATCAGCAACGGCCGCATCCAGTGCATCACCTTCGAACATTTCCCCTGTGTAGGGCCATAAAAGTTCCACGGCGTCCTGCATTCTGCGCTGGCTCTCCGACGTCCCGTCGCCCAGCCGGACAACAAGATCAGACGCTCGCTCCAGGTGATAGCTCACTTCTTTCAGAGCTTTGGCGGCAATTTCGGCAACGCGCGGGCTCTTGGAGTTTTCTGCAAGCCAGGAAAGCAGCAGGTGATGATAGGCATCGAACAGGAACTCACGCATCACCGTGACGGCCATGTCGCCTTTTGGAAGTTCAACGAGCAGAACGTTGCGAAACTTGAAGGCATCGCGCAGGTAAGCGAGCTTATCCGCATCGCGCCCCTCACCTTCAACCTCGCCTGCAAGACCAAGCCACATCTGCGTGTGGCCAATCAGATCGAGCGCAGTGTTGGCAAGGGCAATGTCTTCTTCCAGAACCGGACCATGGCCGCACCATTCGGACGTCCGGTGACCGAGAACCAAAGCATTGTCGCCCATGCGGCAGAGCCATTCAAAGAAGGCCGGTTTCAGTGCAGCATCTGAAACGAACGAATCGTGAGCTGCACCGGAAGCTACAGTTTGATCGCTCATCACATTTTCCCCACTTCTTCTGGAATATCGAAGAAGGTTGGGTGGCGGTACGTCTTGCTTTCGGCCGGGTCGAACAACGGGCCCTTCTCGGACGGGCTGGACGCCGTGATCTCCTTCGATGGCACGACCCAGATGGAAACACCTTCCTTGCGGCGGGTGTAGACATCACGCGCGTGGTTGATCGCCATTTCCGCGTCCGGTGCATGCAGACTGCCAACATGACGGTGGTTCAGGCCATGCTGACCGCGGATAAACACTTCCCAGAGCGGCCACTCTTTCTTGCTCATGACTGTCTCTCCCTCAATTGTCTTGTCGGTTATTCTGCGGCCACGGAAGCAGCCTGACGGCGGTCCGCCGCCTTGTCGGCATAAGCGTTCAAGCCATCGCGGAACCACTCGCCGTCATCCCAAGCCTTGACCCGGGCCTCCAGGCGTTCGCGGTTGCACGGACCATTGCCCTTGATCACTTCAAAGAACTCGTTCCAATCCGGCTCGGCGAAGTCGTAGCCCTGCTTTTCCTCGTTCCAGGCGAGTGTTTCATCTGGAACGGTCAGCCCGAGATACTCGGCCTGCGGCACGGTCTCGTTGACGAACTTCTGGCGCAATTCGTCGTTTGTGTTGATCTTGATCTTCCAGGCCATCGATTGGGCGGAATGGACGGAATCCTTGTCGGACGGACCGAACATCATCAGCGATGGATACCAGAAGCGGTTCAGGGCATCCTGTGCCATTTCCTTCTGCTCCGGCGTGCCGAAGGCCATCTTCATCATGATGGAATAGCCCTGACGCTGGTGGAAACTCTCCTCTTTGCAGATCCGGATCATCGCACGGGAATAGGGCCCGAAGGATGTCCGCTGCAGCGGCACCTGGTTCATTATGGCCGCGCCATCGACCAGCCAGCCGACCGCGCCCATATCGGCCCAGTTCAGCGTTGGGTAGTTGAAGATCGACGAGTATTTCATCTTGCCGGAATGAAGGGCCTCAAACAGCTCGTCCCGGCTGACGCCCAGTGTCTCGGCCGCCGAATAAAGATAAAGCCCGTGTCCGGCTTCGTCCTGAACCTTTGCGAGAAGGATGGCCTTGCGCTCAAGGGTCGGTGCGCGGGAGATCCAGTTGCCTTCCGGCAGCTGACCAACAATTTCGGAATGCGCATGCTGACCGATCTGGCGGATCAAAGTCTTGCGGTAACCCTCGGGCATCCAGTCTTTCGGCTCGATTTTTTCGCCGTTGTCGATCCGCTCCTGAAAGGCCTGCTCGTCGACCGACATATCCTCTCGGGACTTCAATGCATCGGATTTCACAAGCTGTGCGTACATGCCACTTCCTCCAACTGTGCCGGACTTAAATCCAGCGCGTTCCGTTCAGGCTTTCCTCAAAGCGACCGGCTGCTTTCAAAGCTGCCGACGCCATCCCGAGCCCTTCAAAACCAATTTACACCCGCTCCAGAACGAGTGAGATCCCCTGACCAACACCAACACACATTGTGCAAAGTGCATACTGTCCGCTGGTCCGCTGAAGCTGATTGGCTGCATGCAGCACCAAACGCGATCCGCTCATACCCAGTGGATGACCGATGGCAATGGCTCCGCCATTGGTATTCACATGAGGCGCATCGTCGGGCAAACCAAGCTCCCGTAACACTGCAAGAGACTGGGAAGCAAAGGCCTCATTGAGTTCAATCACGTCCATCTGCTCAAGCGTCAGACCCGCAAGACCCAGCACTTTTTGCGTCGCCGGCACCGGGCCAATGCCCATGACACGCGGCGGAACACCCGCAGCTGCCATGGCAACAACTCGCGCCTTGGGCGTTAATCCATTCGCACCCGCCGCTTCTTCAGAGGCGATCAGCGCTGCAGCAGATCCATCGTTGACCCCGGACGCATTTCCAGCCGTTACCGTCAGATCTGGCCCGTTTACGCCACGCAGTTTTGCCAAGGCCTCAACACCCGTGCCCGGACGCGGATGTTCATCCGTATCAACGACAATCGGATCGCCTTTGCGTTGCGGGATCGAAACCGGAACGATTTCATCGTTAAAAACCCCAGCTTCCTGCGCTGCAGCCCATCGGCGCTGGCTTTCAGCTGCAAACTTGTCCTGATCCTCGCGGGAGATCTTATAGTCCTCCGCCACATTGTCTGCCGTCTCCGGCATCGAATGGGTTCCAAAGGCCTTTTCCAGTTTCTTGTTTTTGAAGCGCCAGCCAATGGTGGTGTCATACATCTCGGCATTGCGCGAAAACGCTGTCGTCGCTTTGCCAACAACAAACGGTGCCCGGCTCATGCTTTCAACACCGCCCGCCAGCATTAACTCGGCATCTCCTGCCCGGATTGCGCGTGCGGCCATGCCGATGGCATCCATCCCTGACCCACATAACCGGTTGACCGTTGTGCCTGGAACGGAGACCGGCAACCCGGACAACAGCACCGCCATACGGGCAACATTGCGGTTGTCTTCGCCAGCCTGATTGGCACAGCCGAGGATGACATCGGCAACAGCCTCCCAATCGACCTTGGAGTTACGTTCCTTCAGCGCCTGCAGAGGGATGGCTGCCAAATCATCTGCGCGTACCTGAGACAAGGCTCCGCCATACCGGCCGATAGGTGTGCGCACGGCGTCACAGATGAAGGCGTTTGGCATTTATCTCTCCCATTTCGCGATCAATCAGGCATTCGCCGACCGATCGGTCAACCTTATGTAACACCAAAACATCACACTTAGAACTAGTTTTTGAAAAAAATGTGATACTTTGAGTTTTATAATTGTCTTTCAGCTACTTAAATCGAACGCAGATCTTATCAGCGCGGCTAATTGATCGGCCTGAACGGGCTTCCAGTTACGACTGTGGCACCGAACCATCTTATGCGGCAGAACTCTTGGGAATTTGACTGATATTTTACGTATAAGCACGTAGGAGTACGCAAGAAATAACTGGCATTATTGCAAAAAAATCGATATTATTGCTCCCATGATTATTCAGTCTCATATTGACCCGGCTCAAGAACCGTCTGCGACCCAGCGCGCCTATCTCGCGGTACGCCAGATGATTCTGACCGGAGAAATTCCGCCCGGCGAAAAACTGAAGATTGAAAACCTGCGCAAGAAGCTCGATATGGGCGGCTCCCCAATCCGCGAGGCCCTGACCTTACTCGTATCCGACCTGTTGGTCGAAAGACTGGATCAACGCGGCTTTCGAAGTGCAGAGGTTGGCCGGGGAAACTTCGCTGAAATCCTGAAACTCCGGTGTCATCTGGAAGAGATGGCGCTGCGGGAGAGCATTGCCCATGCCAATCAGGTTTGGGAAGACAATCTGGTTATCAGCCACCACCGGATGATGCGCGAACCTCGCAACAACGTTGAGCGGTTCGAAGACCTACACAAGACCTTCCATATGAACCTGCTTGCAGCCTGCACCTCGAAGGTTCTCCTGAAGTTCTGCAACCAGCTCTATGATCTCAATATCCGGTACCGCTATCTGGCCGGAAAGGCATTGGACTACTCAACTCGTGATATCGGCAGCGAACACACGGCGATCATGAATGCAGCTGTCGACCGCAACACTGAAACCGCCTGCCATCTCTTACTGGACCACTACCAGCGCACCGGCGCGTTTTTGGAAAGGCTCTTCACCTCCGAAGCTGCCGAATAAAGCGGTAAAGCATCTTTCAAAGAGTGGATCAGGTGTAAAAAAGGCGGGCCAAACGACCCGCCTTTATATTGCCTAGCTATAGAACTTACTCCCGGACCAGAACCAGGTCGAAATCCGCCAGAAGGTAGGGCCCGTCGACCTTACCGGAGAGGTCAAAGCCGTCTGCTGGGAAGCTCCCTGCTGGCTTCTCGACATAGGTCATCACGAGATCGTCACGCACGCCGAACACAGTGTCCTCATCCAGATACGGATCATCATCCGGAAAAATCTCTGTGACAAGCGGTCGGAACCCCGGAGCTGTGACAATGTAATGAAGGTGTGACGGGCGCCACGGATGGCGTCCGCTGGCGCGAAGAATATCGCCAACCGGGCCATCACTTGGAACTGTGTAACTCACCGGCTTTACAGACGTGAATGCATATCGGCCATCCGCGCCCGTGGTTTGGATTCCGTGGAAGGAGTAAGTGTCCTGATCCGGGTCCTGACTGGAGTACAGGCCATTCGGTGCCGTCTGCCAGATATCGAGTTCGGCACCCTCAATGGGATTGCCGCCCATGTCCCGCACGACACCTTGGGCGAGCAGGACTTGTTCCTTGAAATCACCACGGAGATCCCCGCCAATCGGAAGCGGTGGAGACCCCGTAATATGGAACGGCCCAAGCACACTGGAAGACGTGCCCTCAGGATGAGAGTGCAGCATGTCAACCAGCGAGGAGAGGCCCAGAACATCGGACAAAAGCACAAACTCGTGCCGTTCCTTGTCTGAGATATCTCCGGCCCACTCAAGAAACTCGATGCCCTTGCGCCATTCGGCATGGGTGAGGTTCGTCTCCCGGGCAAAGTTATGCAGATGGGTGACAAGGCTCTGCAATATCTCCCTGAGGCGCGGATCCGTATCCGGCCCGAAATAGTTCATGAAAACGTCAGTTATGTTGTCTTTGGTGACGCTGCGCATGGAGCTCCCCCTAGTTTAAAATGGCCAGGCTCAAGGACGGCCAGCGGATCAGAGCGATCAAAACGATCAGCATGACCAGCGCGAAGGGAAACGCGCCGATGAACACATCCTTCAAGGAAATCCTAGGGTCGTTCAACGTTGCCTTGATAACAAAACACGAAATGCCGAGCGGCGGGGTCAACAGCCCGATTTCCGCGCCGACCACCGTCACAATGCCGAACCAGACAAGGGACATGCCCATCGGTTCGACCAGCGGCAGGAACAAGGGCACCACGATGAGAATGATCGACGCGGTATCGAGAATGGTGCCGAGGAAAATCATCATCAGCACGTAAATCACCATGACCCAGAAAAAGGTCATCTGGGTTTCAGTCAGAAGATCGCCGAGTTCATTCGGCAGGCCTGCGAGACCGAGCATCCGGCTGTAGATCGATGCGGCAGTGATCAGGAAAAGGATAGACGCCGTAATGTGCCCGGTTTCAAGAAGCGCTTGCCACAGCGACTGCAATGTCAGCTTCTTCCGGAACGCTGCGATCAACAATCCAAGAAGAGATCCTGCAGCACCTGCTTCAACCGGGGTCAGCCATCCGGTGTAAATCCCGCCAAGAACCGCAACGATCAACAAAAGCGTCGGAATGGTTTTGTCGGCGATTTCCAGAGGGCTCATCCACTCGGTTTCTTCTGAGGTCCGGCCTCCGACGTATTTTGGCGTAAACCGGCCCATCAGGTAGATTGCAACAACGTAAGCAGCCGCAAGGATCAACCCTGGGACCACACCGGCAAGGAACATGTCCCCCACGCTCTGTTCTGCGACGAAGGAATAGATGATCAACATTGCAGATGGCGGGATGATCATGCCAAGAACAGACGACCCGGCGACAACGCCAACCGCAAAACGCGGGTTGTAATTGAAGGCGAGCATTTGCGGGACGGAAACCTTCGAGAACACCGAAGCCGAAGCGATGGAAGATCCGGTCACCGCGGCAAAGACCGCATTGGCACCGACGGTCGCCATGCCGATCCCGCCCTTGACCCTGCGGAATCCGGAATTCATGACCTGATAGATATCGGCCCCAAGCCCTGCCTTGGAGACGATAAGGCCCATGAATGTGAAGAGCGGCACAGTGGCGAAAGTATATTCCATCACACTGTCGCCAATGGCGATTTTCAGAAGATTGATCGCGAGATCGAAGTTGTCCCGCATCAGGATGATGGAAACGAAAGACACCAGACCGAGCGCGATCGGAATGTATACGCCGAGATAGACAAGAACGACGATCGCGACGACGGACAGGGTACCGATTTCAAAAGGAGTCACGTCTTGTCCTTTGCCTCGTCCGGCAAACGTGTCTGGTCAAAACCCTGATCACGCTTGAGAACCCTCAAAACAAACAGCACGGCACAGAGGAACGCACTAAGATAGATGGCCAGCTTGATCGGCCACCAAGGGGCGGTGAAGATACCGGGGACACCGAAGAAGTCTTTTGTTTCATACATTTCGACGAACTCAGGCCAAATCGCATAAGCAACCAAAGCCATAAACACCGCCGATGCGAAGTCGATAACCCGGCGGATCGTGTCAGCCAGTTTTGGACGGGTTGTACCCAAGATCGTCAGAAGTCCATCAGAACGGGTGAGCCGGCTCGTCCGGACAACATCAGGCAATTGCAGGAAAACGATCAGAACCATCGAGAACTGAACAACTTCGACGGCACCCCGGAATGGCGCGTTGAAGAAGCCACGCGCCACCACATCGTAGTTGACCACCAGAACCAGACCGAGGACGATCAGGGTGCCAACTGCGTTAGCGCCGATCGCTACCCAGTTGGCTGCTGTTGCCAAGGCCTTGAGGCCGGTGTCCAGAAGACGCAGCATAGAGCTAATCCTGTACTTAGCCTGCGACTTACTGCGTCAGTTCCGCGGACCAGTCCCGGACCGGGCTGTGGCCAGCTTCCTTCAGTTTGGCCGTATAGGACTTCAGCATATCACTGCCCGGCTCGCCTTTTGTGTCGAGATCTGCAGCCCATTCGACCGCGATATTCGGCATGTTTGCGGCCCATTGTGCACGTTCAGCCGGGTCCATCTCGACTATCGTACCGCCGGATTCCACATAAGCAGTACGGCTTGCTTCAGCGCGGTCCATGGCAACACCGGCCACGTGATCCCGATAGGCAACGGCCACGTCCTGCAGCACCTCTTTCACCTCATCCGGAAGCTTGTCCCAGTAGTCCTTGTTCACGGTGATTGTTTTAGAATTCACCGCGCCGAGGTCCGCTTTGAGCATATACGGCGCCACTTCAGCGATCTTGAAGGTTTTGGCGGCTTCCGGCCACAACATCGCGTTGTCGACCAGACCAGTCTGCAGCATATTGTAGAAGTCTGTCAGACCACCGCGAACACCGGCAGCATTGTCGAGGCCTTCCAGGTACCGCAAGTTCATGCCTGCACCGGCAACCTTGGAGCCGCTCAAGTCAGATAGCGAGTTGATCGGCTCCTTGGAAAACACCTGGTAGGTGTCGAGCACCACACCCGTTGCCAGATAGACCTGGTTTTGAGCCTCAAACTCCTTCTGCATGGTCGGGTATTCCTTGGCGATCTCGTCGACCGCTTTGGCAACAGCCCGGGCATCCGGCGCAATGAACGGAGTCACGGCGGACAAAGCCTGGCTTGGCAGCTTGGATGAATGGAAGATCGTGGTGACAATCCCGATGTCGCCCAGACCGAGTTTAACGCCCTCCAGAACGCCTTTCGGTTTGACGATCGACCCACCATAGCTTTCCTGCCAGTCGATCTTGTAGTTGCCTTTTTCAGCAAGGCGTTTGTCAACTTCCGGAATGAAGAAGTTTGTGAACTCCTTGACCCACATCGCTCGGGCCGGATAGCCATCAATTACAACCGCCTTGATGGTTTCGGTCGCAAAAGACGGCATTGCAGTTGCGCTTAATGCGGCAAGAGCGATTACGCTCCGTCTGGTCAGTTTTCCGATCATCACATTTCCTCCCAAAACATCAGAAACCTTAGGCCTTGGCCCAGATTGTCTCCATTGAGGTCCCCGACTGTTCAAACAGTTTGGACAGGGGACAGTACTTGGCGACTTCAGATCCGACGCGGTCGAGCTCCTCTTGCGAGACCGAACCATCGCTGGTCACCACCTGCCGCAACGCGACAAAGGGAACGTCGATCTCCTCCTCAAGAGTGACGCCCCGGCGATCGAATTCGCAGGTAATTTCGATTGTCAGGTGACCGATGTCGGCCCCCAGTTTGCTGGCACACTTGTGCCCGATTACATTTGTACAACCCGCCAGAGCAGCCAATGCAGCTTCCGTTGGCGCCGGCCCCAGATTGGAGCCACCCCGCGCCTCCGGTTCATCGATCTGAAACGTCAAGTCGCGTATGGAAACGTCAGCCCGTGAATGGCTTATGCCCTGCCCTTTGGCACGAAGCTTGACGACTGTTTTTTCTCTCAAGCTCGGCATGCGGCCTCACAAAAACTTGCAGGCGGTCTCAAACGGCAACCGCGGTAGTTTTTGGAACAACGCACTCTCGTCTGCATATCCAAGATTACACAGGAAGTTCGATTTCAACTTCGTGCCGGTAAAAAACTCCTCATCGACTATCTTGTTCGAAAAGCCGGACATGGCTCCCACATCAAGACCGAGTGCCCGTGCAGCGATCATGAAATAGGCGCCTTGCAACGTCCCGTTCCGGAATGCGGTCGTCTCCGAATGTTCAGGCTTGCCTTCAAAATGCGGCCGCCGGTCCTCGTGTGGAAACAGGAATGGTAGCTCTTTCCAGAAATCCAGATCATGGGCAATGATCACAGCAACCGGTGCTGACATCATCTTGTCGATGTTCTTGTCCTTGAGCGACTTGGCCAGCCGCTCCTTTGCAGCTTGGCTCTCGATGAAGAAGAACCGCGCGGGACAGGTGTTCATGCTCGTTGGACCTGCAGCGGTGATCTCGTAGAGCAATTCAAGCGTGTCACGCGTCACCGGCTTGTCCTGCCAGGCATAGTGCGAGCGCGCCTGACGAAGGATCAAATCAATGGCGTCATCGTCGAGTTTCGTGATCCGTTCGCGCAAGGAACGGACCACATCCTGCGCTTCAGCACGCAAGGTTGCCAGAGCTTCGCCAACCGGCGCCTGCGATGCTGCCATTGTCATTCGGCGGCCTCCGTCGCACGCACGTCTTCTTCAGCGACAATCGGATTTGCACAAATACCGATGCCTTCGATTTCGACTTCAACCACTTCACCCGGCCGCAGCCAGCGCTGAGGCGTCTTTGCATGCCCCACGCCAGGGGGTGTCCCCATGGCAAGGTAATCACCCGGCTCCAGGGTCGAATATTCAGAGATGGTAGAGATCGTACGGGCCACGCTCCAAAGCATGTCGGACGTGGTCGCGCTTTGCAAAATTTCGCTGCCGACCCGGCTTTCGATCTTCAAACCTTCAGCGCCCGTTGGCAGTTCGTCCGGCGTCACGACAACTGGGCCCACGGGACCAGTGCCGTCAAAGTTCTTGCCAGGTGTCCATTGATGGGTTTTGCGCTGGTATTCGCGAACGGAACCGTCGTTGAACAGCGTGTAACCGAAGACGTGATCCAACGCGCTGGCTTCACTTATATGCCGGCCACCTTTGCCGATGATCACCATAAGTTCGGCTTCATAATCGAGCTGCTCGGAGCAGGAAGGACGCACCATGGGCGCCCCGGCGGGGATCATCGACGTCATCGACCGCATGAATAGCGCCGGATAGGTCGGCACATCGTAGCCGCCTTCCTTGATATGATCGACGTAATTCAACCCAAGGCAAATGATCTTGCCGGGCGCGGCAACCGGCAATTCCGGCGTTATCGCCGACAGATCATAACTGGCACCTTCGTCTTTTCTGGCCACCAGTTCCGAAAGATCCGCCGCGCCGGAAATCAAACCCATCAGATCATGGCCAACTTTGCTGTCCAATGCCGTCAAGTTCCAAGCCTTTTGACCTTCGACCAGATAAACGCCCTGACCTCCAGGCCCGGTTCCCACAATGAAACGCATGATTTCCTCGGTGTTAACGAATACCACCTCACTTTGACGACGTTTTTTTAGTTTGTCAAATAATATCGATTTTTTTATACTGCTTCAAAATTGGAGGACAAAAATGCCCAAATGGCAGGAATATAAACAGATCGCCAAAGAGCGCGGTGCGCTTGCTTTGGAGCTCTATGTCGTCAACACAAAGTCTGTCGGACCGGACGCAGACATTCCCGGGGCCCTCCCCGATCACCTCGCGTACCAGGCGCAATTGGAAACATCAGGCAGTCTCGCCTTTGCCGGCCCCGTCTCCGATGAAACCGGCGAAGAAATGCAGGGCGAAGGGATGATCATCTATAGAGCGACATCCCTGGAAGAGGCTCGGGCTCTGGCAGATGGCGACCCAATGCATGCGCGCGGGGTCCGCAGCTACACACTCCGGCGTTGGATGATCAATGAAGGCAGTTTCACGCTGTCGGTCGGTCTGTCGGCGAAAAAAACCAGTTTCTCGTAAGCAACGATCGGCCGGTGCCGCGCATTGGACGCAGCGCCGTCCAAAGGTTCAACAGACACGGGACTTGAAGAAGGAAGAAACGAAACCATTGGGAGGAAACGATGTTTCGGACGCTGATTTCTGGATTGCTGTTCAGCGCAGGCGCTTTGATGGCGCAACCCGCACTGGCAGAAAACTGTCTCAAAGTCACCTTAACCGGCACCCAGGGCGGACCACCTGTCTTTCAGGGACAGGCGGGTGCCGGTACTCTTGTTCAGTACGGCTCGGAAGAAAACAAATGCAACGACATGCGCTTGCAGTTCGATACCGGCCGTGGAACCACGCAGCGCCTATCGCAGGCAGGTGTGCCAGTTGGAAAAATCGATGCTATTTTCCTGAGCCATCTCCATTCCGATCACACCGAGGGCCTTGCAGACATGATGCAGCTGCGCTGGCACTTTAATTCTGGCGGGCCAAAAGTTGATCTGGTGTGCAGCGAGGAAACCAAATCTCCACTTGGCTTCTCCTTAAGCTGCGAGCGCTTTGCCACACATATCGGAGATGCCTTGATCAACTCCGGTGAAATCGCCCAACGGCTTGCTGAAAACAAAAAACGCCTTCCCGGCGGCCCGGCCGAGCTGATCAATGTCAAGGACTTCAAACCTCAAGATGAGGCCCAGGAAGTTTGGTCAAAAGGCGACGTAACAGTCAGCGCCATCCGGTCAACGCACATCCCAGGACATGCTTCCTATCGGGTAGATACCCCTGCCGGCAGCGTGGTGATTGGCGGTGATGCCGGCAATGACGTGCGTAAACCGCCACGGGAGACATCTACATCAGGCCAGGTCGAAAAGCTGGCACAAGGTGCGGACATTGTCGTGCATTCCACGATCCACCCCGTCATGGGGCCAGACGGTGGCACAGGCTTCCCGCCACCGATTTACTTCCGTCAAAGCAATGCCACGGACCTTGGGCATCTTGCCCGCAGGGCCGGGGTAAAACACTTGATGCTCACCCATCTGATCCCGCCGGTCGGCGCACCGCGCCAAGGTCCCTACAAACTCCCGGAAGGCGCATTGACCAACGAGGACTACACCGGAGCCGTGGCCGAAAGCGGCTTCGACGGCACCACGATCGTCGGCCAGGATCTTGTCTCGTTGACACTTCCGGTCAAAAACTGACCGGGTCAAAAAACCAAAACTAAAAAGCCGCCCCGAATGCTTCGGGGCGGCTTTTTTCGTCATAGTTCCTGAACGATTTCAAAGGAGACAGACGTTATGAAATTCACACCTCTTTAAGGGTCCTATCATCCTCAACCCTGCGCAAAGACATCTGCCGCGTAACAATTTGCCGGCGGATGAAGGCAGCAATGAACGCTGCTGTCAGGATCAGGACAATGGTCGGTGCCGGCGCACTGTCGATGAAGAAGCTCAAATACGTACCGGCGAGCATGGAAAGCATGCAGACGATAACAGACACCCAGAGCATCGTGCTGAATTTCCGCACAAGCAAAAAAGCAATCGCGCCCGGCGCAATCACCAAACCGATTGCGAGGATCAACCCGGTCGCCGAAAGGGTCGCAACGATTGTCAGGGACAGTGCGGCCAGCAAACCGTAGTGAAGCCAATTGACCGGCAGCCCGGAGGCCTGTGCCTGCGCAGCGTCAAAGCTGTGAAGGACGAGATCCTTCCATTTCAAAACCAGACCACTTGCAACAACAAGTGAGATGATGCCGGCGGTCCAGAGGTCCTGATTGCCAACACCAAGCATGTTTCCAAACAGAATGTGGTCAAGGTGAGCGTTGGTTTCGACGGCCACATAAAGAACGATCCCAAGACCGAACATGCCGGAGAAGACAACGCCCATGACGGTGTCCTGCTTCACGCGGCTGTTGTTCGAAAGATACCCAGTTGCAACAGCGCACACCATGCCGGCGGCAAAGGCACCCAGGATCAAGGGAAGGCCAACAATGTATGCCAGCACAATGCCGGGAAGAACGGCATGACTGACAGCGTCGCCCATCAGCGCCCATCCCTTCATGACCAAAAAACAGGACAAGAGCGCGGTCGGGATCGAAACCAGAACGCAGATCAGGAACGCATTCTGCATGAATGGGAATTTGAACGGCAGAAGAAGAAAATCGAGATCCATCACTGAAGCCCTCCACCGCGCGGTCCTGGCAGCACGGCCTCAGGAGGCCCGTTGCGGAGCGCTTCTGATGCTTTATGGCGCGCGGCCAAAAGGCCGTGTTTTGGCGCAAAGAGAAAGGCGACAAGAAAGATCAAGGTCTGCAGTGTAACGATGATCCCGCCGGTCGCTCCATCCAGAAAATAGCTTATATAGGCACCGGAAAAACTGGTGACGGATCCGATCACCACAGACAGAGCGATAAGTCTTGGGAACCTGTCACACAGAAGATACGCCGTTGCACCCGGCGTGACCACCATAGCGATCACTAGAAAGGCTCCAACCGTCTGCATGGCCGCCACAACGGAAGCAGACAGCAGTATGAAAAACACAGCCTTCAGGAGTCCTGGCCGCAGACCAATCGTGCGCGCGTGGTTCTCGTCAAAGAACGTGACCATCAGGTCTTTCCACTTGAGCAAAAGTACACCCAGCGACACAAATCCAATGATTGCAAGCTGAAGTGTGTCTTCAGGTGTGATTGCCAGAATGTTGCCCATGGTGATGGTCTGGATCGACACCGACATAGGATTGACTGACACAATGAAGAGACCCAGTCCGAAGAATGAAGTGAAAATCAATCCGATGATCACATCGACTTTCAATCCGGACCGTTCCGACAGGAACAACATGGCCCCAGCCGCAAGCCCGCCAGCAATGAAAGCCCCGAGAGCAAACGGCAACCCGAGGATATTAGCGCCAGCGACACCCGGCACGACAGAATGCGAAAGAGCATCGCCAATCAAAGACCAGCCCTTGAGCATGAGATAGGCAGAAAGAAATGCGCAAACGCCACCAACAAGCGCGGACACCCACATAGCGTTGGTCATATAGGCGTAGTTGAAGGGCTCAAGCAGAGTGGCAATCATGGCCGTTTCTCGGCCGTTTGCGTTTCATCTCCATATTGAACAAATGGGCGTTCATCATCGGTCAGGATGGTCACCTTCCGGTCATCCCCATCCGTATGCAACGTCTGATCGCTGATGGTGAAATGCCGGAGAACACCGCCAAAGGCCTGCTCCAGGTTTTCGCGGGTGAACGTCGTTTCAGTGGGCCCAAAGGCCAGCACCGTTCCCTTTACCAGAACAGTGCGGTCACAGAATTCAGGTACAGATCCGAGATTGTGAGTGGAGACCAGCATCACACGTCCCTCGGCCCGCAATTCTCCAAGGAGTTCGATAATCTGTTCCTCGGTTTTGACGTCTACGCCCGTGAACGGTTCATCTAGCAGAATGACTTGGCCGTCTTGTGCCAATGCTCGCGCAAGAAACACACGTTTGCGCTGACCACCAGACAGTTCACCAATCTGACGCTTCCGGTAGTCCTGCATGTTAACCCGGCTGAGCGCTTCGGCAACAGCATCGTGATCGGATTGTTTGGGACGGCGCAAGAACCCCATGTGACCATACCGGCCCATCATGACAACGTCTTCAACCAGCACCGGAAACGACCAGTCGACTTCTTCTGACTGCGGTACGTAAGCGACGAGGTTTTTCCGAAGCGCTTCTTTGACGCTCATGCCCAGAAGTTGAATGGTTCCCTTGGCAGCTGGCACAAAGCCCATGATTGCCTTGAAGAGTGTTGACTTACCGGCCCCGTTGACGCCGACGAGTGCGGTGACCGTACCGCGCGGGATCTCAAAACTGGCGTTCCAAAGTGCGGTATGGCCATTGCGGTAAGTGACGGTCACGTCCTCTGCGGAGATCCCGATATCTGACACCATGCTTGTCGATGCCAACTCCGGCTCCTCGATGACCTTCAACATTCAACAAATCCAATCATTACAAAATCCGGCCCGCCGGGGAAGAGCCGCGGCATCAAAACCAAAAGACGCAGCGGCAAAAAAATCAGTTGGTCGCGCTTTCCAACCCTTCAGCGACCGTCGTTGAGGTCACCCGCAGAAGGTCGAGATAGGTCGGGACCTGCCCGTCGGCTTCGCTGAGTGAATCAACATAAAGCACACCACCATAACTCGCGCCAGTCTCCCGCGCGACCTGTTCAGCAGGCGCTGTATTTACCGTGCTTTCACAGAAAACGACCGGAATGTTGTATTCTTTTACGCCGTCAATAACCGAGCGGACCTGTTGCGGTGTTCCAACCTGATCAGCATTCATCGGCCACAAGTACAGTTCCTTCATACCGAAATCGCGCGCGAGATAACTAAAGGCACCTTCACAAGTCACAAGCCAACGCTTGTCTTCCGGAACTTGTGCGATTGTCTCACGAAGCGGTTCGATCACGCCGCGCAACTGCTCTTTGTAGGCTTCCGCGTTCTTTTTGTAGACGTCCGCATTGGCTGGATCTTGGGCGGAAAATGCAGCTGCAATGTTATCGATGTAGACCTGCGCGTTGTTGAGGCCCATCCAGGCGTGGGGATTGGGCTTGCCCTCGTAGGATCCGCTTCTGATGGAAATCGGATCAATGCCGTCTGTCAGTGTCGCCGACGGGATGTCGCCGAGGTTTGACAGAAATTGTTCAAACCAAAGCTCCAGATTCATACCGTTCCACAGGATTAGGTCCGCATCGGAGGCCCGTACGATGTCCTGCGGCGTCGGCTCATACCCATGAATTTCAGCGCCGGGCTTGGTGATGGACACCACCTCGGCCGCATCACCGGCAACATTTGAGGCCATGTCGGCAATGACAGTAAAGGTCGTAACGACCTTCATCTTGTCTTCTGCCCAAGCGCTCTGCCCGGATACCATTGCGATCGCTGCCGCAGCAGCAAACAAAGCAATCTTTTTCACTGAAACCTCACACAAGTAGCGTTTAATCCTGATGCAAGTGATATTGCAACTCATTCGCAAGTGTCAAGCTTATTGCGAATGAGTTGCATTAAAAACTGGAAACTTGGCCTGAGCCAAATCTTGACCTATCCTGAACCCAGGACACTGCTTCGATCTAACAATGGTGTTGAGTGGGAGGACGCTCACAATGACAGTGACGCACGAGCCTTGGCTCGTGGCGCTTTCCCTGATAATGGCATTTCAGGGCAGCTATGTTGGTTTGGGTTTGGCCGTCCAAGTCCGCACGTCGACAGAACCCCGTCGGCGTCTGTTGTTGGCTGGAGCCGCGTTCACACTCGCACTGGCAATTTGGTCGATGCATTTTGTTGGTATGCTCGCCGCCCGCCTGCCCGTCGTGACAAACTTCCTTGTATTGCCGACCCTTCTTTCGTTCCTCGTCTGTGTGCTTGTTGTTGGGATCGGCGTGTTTGCGGCCAGCAATAGGCAACTGACGCCCATTCGCCTTGGAATCGCTGCCTTTGTCATGGGGGCCGGGATATGCACGATGCATTACTTGGGCATGTATACCCTACATTTGTCGTTGAGTATGTCTCATGACACGGCTTATGTGCTGGCCAGCTTTTTGATTGCTTTCAATGCCTCGGGCCTTGCACTCTGGCTCTTGTTCGGCCCCGGACGACGACCGCCGATGTTTGTTTCTGCGGTCGTGATGGCGCTTGCGATCTCTGCCATGCATTACATTGCGATGGCTGGCCTGACCGTTGAACCGATTGCAGCTCCAACACCCTCATTGGCTCCTGCCCTAAATCCGGGAACCCTCGCCATTCTGGTCTCCTGTGTGTCTTTTCTGGTCTCCGGCCTCTTTCTACTCAAGCTTGTCCCGGAACAGCCTCTTAGAGTGGATGAGGCTCCCCATTTCGATGATGATCTTATTCTCCAAACTGTAGCGCCAGTGAGCGCTGCGAGTGCTGAAGCAGTACCCAGAGCCAACTCTTTTTCCAAGCAAGAGCAGATTTCCAACCGCACTGCCCATGGTTTGCAGTCCGCCGCCACCCCCGTCCGCTCGCAGAAATTGACGGCAAAAAGAATGCTGCCAATCGAACACGACGGCCAGAAGGCGCAGATCGCTGCAACAGAGATCGTGGCCATCCATGCAGACGCGCATTACACGAAGCTATTCGACGGATCGCGAGAGTATTTCTGCCCCTTGTCCATAAGCGAGGCCGAGCGTCAGCTGGACAGTAAAGCCTTTAACAGGGTCCATCGCAGCCACATTGTGAATCTGGCACGGGTGGCATCCTTCAAGAGGTCCGGTGACGGCGGCCTTCTGGTCCTACAGGGCGACGCCGGGCAGACCGTACCAGTCAGCCGCTCCCGCTGGAGCCGTGTCAAATCCCAGCTCACGACGATGTCAGAAACCAAAACACCGGTGCCTGACCCAGCGCCCGCTCAATAACCACGGATATCGGTTTTTCCTTCGCTAAAACACCGAGCACGCAATGCAACAAAAGCGTGCAAAGGCCGCATTTCGTGAAACGTGCCATTTTTCTGGCTTCTCGCTGCACAGCCACAGGTAAATTAGAAACTCAACTCAATTAACTAGCTGAATTTTCAGATTAACGTGACCCTACACCAAATCTAAAAATATCGATTTTTTCATAATAAGCGTCAGCAGTAGTGACGTAATTCGTGAAATGACAAACGTATTCCGTGCAAACCCCTGCGTCATTTGTGCAGGTTTCCTTGTGAGTGCACCGCAGCAACTGCGACGCTCTTCGTCAAATGAGGCGCGTTGGAGAGCGCCGTACTCAGACGCAAGGGCCTGTCCGGATCTCGGACCAACGCCCAACCGATTTGGCTGCATGAGGGAGGAGAAAGACGTGATCCCAGGTGAATTCACATATCACCGGCCAGCGACTGTTAAAGAAGCAGTGGCGATCCTGGCCGAACACGGCGATGAAGCCCGGCCCCTTTCTGGAGGCCACAGCCTGATCCCAATGATGAAGCTGCGCATGGCCGCGCCGGAACATCTGATCGATCTTGGCGGTGTCGAGAGCCTAAAGGGCATCTCGGAAGACGGCGAAACGATCATCATAGGAGCGATGACGACCCAGCACGAGATGATCAGTTCGGATCTCCTTGCCGCAAAACTTCCAATCATTCGCGAAACATCCTTGCTGATCGCCGATCCTCAAATCCGGTATCTCGGCACTCTCGGCGGAAACGTCGCAAACGGCGATCCGGGCAATGACATGCCGGCGCTTATGCAATGCCTCAATGCAAGCTATGTCCTGAGTGGTCCGGACGGCGACCGCGAAGTAGCCGCGCGCGAGTTTTACGAGGCCGCATATTTTACGGCCTTGGCGCCGGAAGAAATCCTGATCGCGGTTCGGATCCCGACACCGGCGACGGGCCATGGCTATGCCTATGAAAAACTGAAACGCAAGGTGGGTGACTACGCCACCGCCGCCGCAGCGGTCCTCCTCACAATGAACGGCGGCACCGTTGCATCCTGCTCAATAGCACTCACCAATGTGGCCGACACACCGCTCTTCGCTGCTGAGGCGAGCGAGATCCTTACAGGGTCCGCTTTGGATCCAGAGACTGTGAAAGAAGCCGTTGCAGCAGCAGAAGCCATCACGGAACCGGCATCTGACGGACGTGGTCCTGCCGAATACCGCACGAAAATGGCAGGCGTGATGCTGGAACGCGCACTGGCCCGCGCAGCAGAGCACGCAAGCAGCTGACCGGGGACGAGGGAGAAAAAACGAATGAGCGATATTGAACAAATCCCGGTCACTATGACCGTCAACGGAAAGAAGGTGCAGCGCTTCGTGGAGCCGCGCACGCTTCTGATCCACTTCCTGCGGGAAGACCTTGATATCACCGGTCCGCATATCGGCTGTGAAACCTCCCATTGCGGCGCATGCACCATCGAGATGAACGGTATGTCGGTCAAGGCCTGCACGGTTTTTGCTGTCCAGGCGAACAACGCGGAGCTGACCACGGTCGAGGCCATGGCAAATGCCGACGGCACCTTGTCCGCGCTTCAGGAAGGCTTTCGCCAGATGCACGGTCTGCAGTGCGGCTATTGCACGCCGGGCATGATCATGCGGGCCCATGTGCTCTTGAAAGAGAACCCCAACCCGACAGAGGACGAGATCCGCATGGGGATCTCCGGCAACTTGTGCCGCTGCACCGGCTATCAGAACATCGTCAAGGCCATCCAGTACGCCGCGGCGAAGCTGAACGGAACCGAGTTTCAGGAGGCTGCAGAATGAACGACATAACCCCGACACGCGAACAGCGCGAAGCGGCCCTAGAAGGCATGGGCTGCAAGCGCAAACGCGTTGAAGACGTTCGCTTCACTCAGGGCCAGGGACAGTATGTCGATGACATCAAGCTTCCGGGAATGGTATTCGGTGACTTTGTCCGCTCGCCTTATCCGCATGCCCGCATCACCAAGATAGACGCGACCGAAGCGTTGAAAATTCCGGGCGTGATCGCGGTGCTGACCGCCGAGGACCTGAAGGGCGTCAACCTTGCCTGGATGCCGACGCTGGCCGGGGACGTGCAGATGGTTCTGGCCGACGGCAAGGTTTTGTATCAGAACCAGGAAGTGGCCTTTGTTGTCGCCGAAAACCGCTACATAGCCGATGACGCCATCCAGTTGGTCGAAGTGGACTATGAGGAACTGCCCGTCCTGATCGACCCGTTCAAGGCGATGGATCCGGATGCCCCGGTCCTGCGCGAAGATCTGGAAGGCAAGATGGAAGGTGCCCATGGCCCGCGCGACCATCACAACCACATCTTCAAGTGGCATGTCGGTGACAGCGAGGAAACCGCCAAGGCGTTTTCAGAAGCCGATGTGACCATCAAGGAAATGATCTCCTATCACCGGACCCATCCGTCCCCGCTGGAGACCTGCCAGTGCGTGGCATCAATGGACAAGGTGAAGGGAGAATTGACCCTGTGGGGCACCTTCCAGGCGCCGCATGTGATCCGTACGGTTGCCTCCCTGCTGTCCACCATTCCGGAGCACAAGATCCATGTGATCGCTCCGGACATCGGCGGCGGTTTCGGCAACAAGGTGGGCGCCTATCCGGGTTATATCTGCTCGATCGTCGCCTCGATCGTGACCGGCGTGCCGGTGAAATGGGTTGAAGACCGGATGGAGAACCTCTCCACCACGTCTTTTGCCCGCGACTATCATATGACTACGGAACTGGCCGCCAAGGCCGACGGCACGGTGACCGGGCTGAAAGTCCATGTGCTTGCCGATCATGGAGGTTTTGATGCCTGCGCCGATCCGTCCAAATGGCCGGCGGGTTTCTTCAACATCGTCACCGGGTCTTATGATTTTCCAACAGCCGACCTGACCGTGGATGGCGTTTACACCAACAAGGCGCCGGGCGGTGTTGCCTATCGGTGCTCGTTCCGGGTAACGGAGGCCGCCTACTGCATCGAGCGTGCCATGGATGTCCTCGCCCAGAAGCTAGACATGGACCCGGCGGATCTGCGCATCAAGAACTTCGTCAGACAAGACCAGTTCCCCTACCAGTCCGCGCTTGGCTGGGAGTATGACAGCGGCGATTATCACACCGCGATGCAAAAGGCGATGGACACCATCGGCTACCGCCAGCTGCGCGAGGAACAAAAGGCCAAGCAGGAAGCCTTCCAGCGCGGCGAAACCCGCGAGATCATGGGCATCGGCATTTCGTTCTTCACCGAGATCGTCGGTGCCGGCCCGTCCAAGAACTGCGACATTCTGGGTGTCGCCATGTTCGACAGCGCGGAAATCCGGGTTCACCCGACCGGCTCGGTGATATCGCGCATGGGGACCAAAAGCCAGGGTCAGGGCCACGAGACGACCTGGGCCCAGATCATCGCAACCGAAATCGGCATTCCCGCCGACGACATCATGGTCGAGGAAGGCAACACGGACACCGCCCCCTATGGCCTTGGCACCTACGGATCGCGGTCGACACCGGTGGCCGGTGCGGCAATCGCCCTGGCTGCCCGCAAGATCCGCAACAAGGCCCAGATGATCGCGGCCCATATGCTGGAAGTCTCCGAGTACGATCTCGAATGGGACGTTGACGGCTTCCAGGTCAAGGGGAACCCGCAAGCGCGCAAGTCCATGAAGGAAATCGCCTGGGCGGCCTACAACGCGCCGCCGCCGAACCTGGAACCGGGTCTGGAGGCTGTCAGCTACTACGACCCGCCGAACATGACCTATCCGTTTGGCGCGTACTTCTGTGTCATGGACATTGATGTCGATACCGGGGTCGCCAAGACCCGGCGGTTCTACGCCCTCGACGACTGCGGCACACGCATCAACCCGATGATCATCGAGGGGCAGGTCCATGGTGGTCTGACTGAGGCCTTCGCCATCGCGATGGGTCAGGAGATCCGTTACGATGAAATGGGCAATGTTATGGGCGCATCGTTCATGGACTTCTTCCTGCCGACCGCCGTGGAAACGCCGCATTGGGAAACCGATCACACGGTCACCCCGAGCCCGCATCATCCAATTGGGGCCAAAGGCGTGGGCGAAAGCCCGAATGTCGGCGGCGTTCCGGCCTTCTCCAATGCGGTCAACAATGCGTTCCAATTCCTGGGCTCCACGCATATCCAGATGCCGCATGATGCTTGGCGTGTCTGGCAGGCAGCCAAGGATCTTGGTGCACACGACTAAGCACGAGCGAATGGAATCTCCCTCCCGGAGCCGGGAGGGAGACAATTCAAGGATGACTTCATGACATTGACAGATGCGCTGCAGGCCGAGGTTCTGCTTCTTACCATCAATGCAACTTCCCGGCGTGTGTCCGAAATCGCCATCGCGAACGGCCTCGTGGTCTGGCCGAAACCGGCCAACGAGAAAACTGAAAAGGCGCTGGTGTCCAGCTGACTGGCCCGGCCAAAACACCCATGACGACCCAGACAAAAGACACGCTCGCCGAAGCGCTCGCTGGCGCCGGATATGTTGCAGATGATGGCCTTGCCATGGCCCTTCTCCTCACCGAGATGCTGAACAGGCCTTTGCTTCTGGAAGGCGAAGCAGGGGTCGGCAAAACGGAAGTCGCAAAAGCGCTCGCAAAGCTGGACAACACGGATCTGATCCGATTGCAATGCTACGAGGGTCTTGACCGTTCCGACGCCATTTACGAGTGGAACTACCAGCGCCAACTCCTCGCCATCAAGGCTCGGGAGGGGTCCGGCGACAACGCTGAAACCGTTGAAGAGGCGGTGTTTTCTGAGAAGTATCTTTTGGAACGTCCCCTTCTTGCGGCGATCCGCCAAGACAAGGCACCGGTCCTTCTGATCGATGAAGTCGACCGGGCTGATGAAGAGTTTGAGGCGTTCCTGTTGGAACTCCTGTCCGACTTTCAGGTCTCCATTCCCGAACTTGGCACCATCGAAGCCAAAAGCATTCCCCGGGTCATCCTGACCTCGAACGGAACACGGGAGCTGTCCGATGCACTGCGCCGCCGGTGCCTTTATCACTATGTCGATTACCCGGACCCCAGCCGCGAAGCGCGCATTCTTTTAAGCCGGGTGGAGGGACTGGATACTGCCCTTGCCCTGCAAATCGCCGAGCTGATGGGCAAGTTGCGCAAGGAAGACCTGACGAAGGTGCCGGGCGTTGCCGAAACCATCGACTGGGCGGCTGCCCTTGTCGGCCTTGGCACAAAAAATCTGCATGAGCGGCGTGAGACGGTTTTCGATACTCTCGTCTGCGTTCTGAAGACACGCGAAGACCAGGCCCGTATTACTCCGGAAGTCACGGATCGGCTTCTTGGAAAGGTGGCCTGAGCCATGGCCTCTGTCCATCTTGAAAGCCATGACGATCTTGGCACTGCAGTCCGGGTGCGCCTCGCCGGATTTGTGCGTTCCTTACGCGACAGCGGGTACAAGGTTGGGCTTGGCGAGACGGAAGATGCAATCCGATTGCTTCGGTCCGATATCATCAAACGTCCCCAGAGGCTGAAGGAAGCGTTCAGGGCCCTTTTTAGCGGCCGCTTGTCGGACTGGACCAAATTCGATGACGTGTTCGATGCCTATTGGCTCGGACGCGGTGTGAAATCGGGCATCAAGGTCTCCGGCAGCAGTTCCAGGAAGACCACGAAAACCATCCGCGAAATGGTTGATGCCCAAGGCCCGCCTCAGGACACCATTGCAGGCGATGTCGACAGGGTTCCGGGTGAAGAGGACGAGCCCAGCGACGAGACACCGTCAGGACGCCGGGAGGGCGCCAGCATTGCCGACCACCTCGGCAAGGCTGACTTCCGCAACATCCATGACCCGGAACAACTGGCCAAGGCCCATGAGCTGGCGGAAAAACTTGCCAGAGCCATGCGGATCCGCCTCACGCGCCGGGACAAGCAAAAGCGCAAGGGCCCGAGGCTCGACCTTCGCAAGACAATCCGTCACTCGATCGCCCAGGGAGGCACACCGATCGAGTTGATCCGCAAGGGGCCGCGCACGCGTCAGCTCCGTCTGGTGATCCTTCTCGATGCTTCCGGGTCGATGAGCAATTACACCGGTGTCTTCACACGGTTCGTGCACGGCCTGCTCGACAATTTCCGCGAAGCCGAAGCGTTTCTGTTCCACACCCGGCTTGTCCATGTTTCGTCCGCACTTTCAGAACGGGATGCAACGCGCGCCCTCGACCGGATGGGGCTGATGGCCCAGGGCATCGGCGGCGGGACGAAGATCGGCGAGGCCCTGGCGGACTTCAACAGGTCCCACGCTGCCCGCGTGATCCACTCACGAACCTGCGTGATGATCCTGTCCGATGGCTATGACACCGGCACACCGGACCAGCTCGGCGACGAAATGGCTCGCCTGCGCAAACGTTGCAAGCGGATCATCTGGCTCAACCCCATGATCGGTTGGGATGGCTACGAGCCGGTGACCGGTGGAATGCAGGCCGCACTGCCCCATGTCGATCTGTTTGCGCCAGCCCATAACCTCGACAGTCTGGCCGCCCTCGAACCTTATCTTGAACGCCTGTGATGCGATGGGAGAGACACCAATGAAACACTCTGCCCCTGAAACACTGAGAGCTGCACAACAAGCCTCGGCTACCGATGTTTCTGCATTGGCGGAGCAACTTCGAAAAGATGCAGAACCCTATGCACTGGCGACAGTCGTCCGAACCATTTCGGTAACCGCAGCGAAAGCCGGCGCAAAGGCCGTGATTGCCGCAGATGGCCATATTGCAGGCGGCTGGATCGGTGGCGGCTGTGCAAGATCCGCTGTAATCAAGGCTGCAAAGGCTGCCATTGAAGACGGCGAACCAAAACTGATTTCCCTCCAACCGGAAGACCTGCTGGCTGAACTCGGCGTTGAAGCCGGAGACAACCGGCAAGGGGTACAGTTTGCGAGGAACATGTGCCCAAGCCAGGGCACGATGGACATCTTTGTCGAACCGGTTCTGCCGCGACCGAAACTTGTTATCCTCGGAGCGAGCCCTGTGGCCGTCGCCCTTGCGCAGCAGGGCCCGAACATCGGCTTTGAGTGTATTGCTCATGCCTCCCTTGAGGACCTCAAGACATTTCCGCAAGAGTGCGAAGTCAAAGACGGTTTTGACATTCCCGAAAACAGCAATGCCGAGCGTTACCTCGCGGTCTCCACACAAGGGCGCGGTGATTTGGCGGCGCTTGAATCCGCCCTTGCTGCGAACTCGAAACACATCGCCTTTGTCGGCAGCCACAGGAAAATTGCCCACCTGAAGTCCAAGCTGCGCGAAAAGGGGATCAGCGACGAGAGCCTTGAACGGATAGACGGTCCTGCCGGGCTCGACCTTGGTGCGATCACGCCTGAGGAAATAGCCCTTTCGATCCTTGCCGAACTCGTGATGGTCCGCCGCAAGGGCCAACGCGGAACCGACGTTCATCACATTTAAAATTACAGACGGAGTATAATTCCATGCAAATGACCGACAGCCAACGGATCGAAGCGCCCCGTGAGACGGTTTGGGCAGCGCTGAACGACCCGGAAGTTCTCAAGGCATCGATTCCCGGGTGCGAGGAGTTGATCAAGCACTCCGAGACCGAACTGGAAGCCAAAGTGAAGCTGAAGGTGGGCCCGGTGAAAGCAACGTTCGGCGGCAAGGTCGAACTGCTCGATCTTGATCCGCCGAACGGGTATCGCATTGAGGGCGAAGGCTCCGGTGGTGTGGCCGGTTTTGCACGCGGCGGCGCGAAGGTCCAGTTGGAAGCAGATGGACCGGACGCCACCATTTTGCACTACGAGGTGGACGCAAAAGTCGGTGGCAAGCTCGCCCAGCTCGGCGCCCGCCTGATCGATTCCACGGCTAAACGCCTGGCTGGCGAGTTTTTCACCGCCTTTGCGGAACAAGTCGGCCCGAGCGTACCCGAAGATGCTGAAGAAAGTGCAGATGCTTTCGGTGACGCAGACGCGTCTAAGGAAAAGAAAGGCTGGCTTGGCGGCCTGTTTGGTGGAAAGAAAACCGAAGAAACACCCCAGGAAGCAGCCGAGTAACCGGCCTGATGAATGCCACCCAATGTGAGTTTCTGGAACGGGAAAGGAGTGAACTGATGACCGCACAGACCTTGAATTGGAAAACTGCCGTGGATGAAGTCCGGCAAGATCCCTCAATGATGCTGGCACTTGGCACCGGAGCAATTCTTACCGCGTTTCTGGCCACCGTTCACGCCTGCTGCCTCGGCCTTGCAACACCGCCGATGGCCGCGCTCCTGCAGATCTGTTCCTCTGCGGGGTAACTGGCCCTGAAAGATCCATGCTGGTTCAATTACCCAGCATTTGCGATTGGCAGTCCCGGCACTGAGCCGAGATCAACCAAGTTCGAGGCCCCGGCTCAAGGCCGGGGCGGCGCAAGCGGCGACTATCAGAACGCCTAACCTCAGGCCGTAATCGCCTTAAGTTCCAGAAAGTCTTCCAGACCAAATTGACCGAATTCGCGGCCGTTGCCGGACTGCTTGTAGCCGCCGAAGGGAACGTCGTAGTCAATGCCCGCGCCGTTGATATAGACGTTTCCGGCACGCAGTTTCCGGGCCACCCTGCCCGCGCGCTCCGGATCTCCGGTCTGGATATAGGCGGCCAGGCCATAGGGGGTGTCGTTGGCAATGCGGACTGCGTCTTCTTCCGTCTCAAACGGCAAGATCGCAAGCACCGGCCCAAATATTTCTTCCCGCGCAACATGCATGTCATTGGAGACGTCTGCGAAAATGGTTGGCCGGACGTAGTAGCCGGTTTCCAGTCCTTCAGGCTTTCCCGCACCGCCGGCAAGCAGTTTGGTGCCTTCCTTGATCCCCGCGTCGATATGGCTCTGGATCCGATCAAATTGCAACTGGCTCACGACCGGCCCAATGTGATCCCCATCCTGTTGCGGATCGCCGACAGCCGTCTCGGAGGCAAATCTTTTGGCCAGCGCGAGGACTTCATCATAAACAGACCGCTCGACCAGTAGCCGGGTTGGCGCGTCGCAAGACTGGCCGGAGTTGGCAAAACAACCTTCGACCGAAAACTGTACGGCCGTTTCAAGGTCAGCATCGGCAAAGAGAATATTGGCCGACTTGCCACCGAGTTCCAAAGCGACACGTTTGACGGTCGCTGCTGCATTCTGGGCGACGGATGTCCCGGCCCGTGTAGAACCGGTAAACGACACCATGTCGATATCGGGGTGTGACGACATTGGCACTCCGATCCCGAGGCCATCCCCATTGACCAGATTGAAGACCCCTTTGGGGCAGCCGGCCTCGTCCAGAATTTCAGCAAACAGCATCGCCGAGAGCGGTGCAATTTCGCTCGGTTTCAAGACCATCGTGCATCCAGCGGCCAGTGCCGGTGCGACCTTTGCGGCTATCTGATTGATCGGCCAGTTCCAAGGCGTAATCAGACCGCAAACGCCAATCGGCTCATCCCGCAAGGTGCTGCCGCCGCGTGGGCTTGGCCGCTCCCATTGATGGGATTTGAGGGCTTCAAGTGTTGCCTCAAAATGACCAGTCCCTGAAGGCGTCTGCTGCTCGCGGGCAAACTTGGTTGGCGCCCCCATTTCAAGACGGATCGCCTCATCCATTTCAGCGGACCGGCGATTGTAGATTTCGATGATCCGTTCAAAGAGAGCAACACGCTCTTCAACCGAGCTCTCACCCCAGGTTTCAAACGCTGCCTTAGCGGCATCGACCGCCTTGTTCAGGTCTGCTTCGCCTCCCAAAGAGATAACGGCAACCGGCTGCTCTGTTGCCGGATTGATGACATCGATGTCTTTTGCTTCAGTTGGAGCAACCCATTGCCCGTCGATATAAAAATGGCGTTTATCAAGCATTTCAGTCAGATCACTCCAGACTCATTCCGCCGCGATGGCAACCGCAGCTGTTGGTCTGACTTCGTACCCCGGTTCTTCCGGTTCGTCATCTTCCATTTCGGCCGGAAAGCCATCTCCGAGGACCGAGAGGCCTGTAGCATCCTCCAGTCGCTTAATGATGTTCGGCGACAGCTCGCGGGGACCGTAGCGGGAAATGCCATCGGCGAAGATCTGGTTCAACAGGGGTGACAGCTCGAGCGGAACGCTGTGTTCCTCGGCAATCGACTGAAACAATCCGATATCCTTGGCAACCAGATCCATCGTGAAGGAAATATCCCGGGACCCGTTGAGGATCACCTGTCCTTCGGTTTCATGCACGAAGGAGGTTCCAGACGAGATCTTGATCGCCTCATAGGCCGTGTTGAGTTCCATACCAGCCGCCTTGCAGGTGGTCAGGGCCTCACAAACGGAGACGAGGTTCGCGGTCGCCAGATAATTTGTGACAACTTTC
Source organism: Roseibium alexandrii DFL-11 (assembly GCF_000158095.2). Lineage (NCBI taxonomy): Bacteria > Pseudomonadati > Pseudomonadota > Alphaproteobacteria > Hyphomicrobiales > Stappiaceae > Roseibium > Roseibium alexandrii. The sequence goes on along the minus strand of NZ_CM011002.1, from coordinate 4,734,183 downwards.
AACACGGAAGCCGACCCGATATCGCCTGTGTGCAACACTCGGCGTCCCAGCACAGTCAGAAAAGGAAGGGCCTTTTCAAAAGTCTCCCGGCTGCACCCGGCAAAGATCGAAATATTGCCTGTGGCCGCCCTGTGGCACCCGCCGGAAACCGGACATTCAATGGCCTCACCACCCTTTTCGGCAACCAGACCGGCAAGCCGTTTGACTTCACTGGCGTCCGTTGTCGACATTTCCGCCCAAATTGTGCCCGGACCAATGCCTTCAAGAATGCCATCCGGCCCCTCGACGACTGCAGCACATGCGGTCGGGCTTGGCAGACAGGTGATCACCACATCGCAGTCTTCAGTCAGCTGTCTCGGACTAATCCCTTTTTTGGCGCCAAACGCGGCGAACTTCGCCATGAGGTTTTCATCGAGATCAAGGACCGTGAGATCAAAACCATTGCGCACGATGCTGCCAGCCAGTTTGCCGCCAACATTGCCAAGACCGATAAATCCTACATGCATGTCCGCCTCTCCGAGGTCATAAAGTCAAATCAGATGGCGGAGAGGATCCCTGACTCATTACAAAAAGAAAAACGAATAAATAGATGGACATTACTCCAAACTTTTTATCAATAAGAAGATGTCCATTCTTCCAAATCTGATGTGGCTCAGAAGCTTCGAAACGACCGCCCGGCTCGGCAGTTTTACAGCGGCGGCCGAAGAACTCAGCCTCACTCAGGCCGCCGTCAGCACACATATCCGCAATCTGGAGAGCCAGCTTGGCCATGCCCTGTTTCTCCGCTCGACGCGCAAACTTGCTCTGACCGAAATCGGAAAGGCCTATTTGCCCTCCGTGCGCAAGGCGATTGACGAGTTGTCTTTGTCAACGGCCGGCCTGTTCGGGGCACGCCAGTCCGGCACTGTCACCCTGCGCGCACCGATCTCAACAACAGTTCTGGTGGTCGCGCCACAGCTGCCTACATTTTTGGAGGAACATCCGACCATCAAGGTTCGCCTCCTGTCGGCCATCTGGGCAGAAACCGTTCTGGAGACCGAGGTCGATATCGACGTTCGGCTTGGTATCGGAAAATGGCCAGACGGCCACGCAGATCTTCTGGCAAGAGACACGATCATTCCCGCCTGCGCACCCTTGCATGCCGAGGCTATAGACACACCCGAAACGCTTCTGGAGACACCGCTCATCCACATTCTTGGATTTGAAGATCACTGGGATCGATTCTTCGAAAGATGTGGCCTGGAACGCCCAAAGGGGCAGCGGCGGGTAACTGTCGACACCACACTTGCAGCGGTTGAACTGGCAGCAGCTGGTGCTGGGGTCGCTCTCATCCTGGAACGGGCTGCGATCCGGTTGGAAGAGGTCGGGCGGCTTAAAATCCCCTTGGACATTCGAATTCCACTCGGACAAGACCACTACCTTGTGGAACGGGATCATGCAGCAAGAACACGCCCTGAAGTGGAGACGGTGAAAGACTGGCTGAGGACGATCCTCACGTAGCCTGGCTTAGGACGTTCCGACGACCGGCTGGGCTGATGCGGTCTTGGCCGGACGACCATTGAGTGCAAAATCGGTCAATCCCGCAGATAGCCAGATCGCCGAGAGCGTGATCCAGGCGGTTACTGCAAAAACCGAGGCCCCGGTGATACCCGCGCCAACGGCACAGCCGCCTGCCAGCATGCCGCCAAAGCCCATCAGCGCTGCACCGGCGCCGTAGCGGGCCATGGACCGCCCCCCCTCAAAGCCCTGAAGCTCCAATTCGCGAGAAAAAAGTGCTGCCAGGAAAGAACCAGCAAAAACGCCGGGAACAAGTCCGATGCCAAAATCGAGTGCAGACTGCGCCGGCGACAAAAACAGCATCAGCGTATCAGCCGAGGGACCTGTAAAGGTTATGCCCTCGATCTGTACCGGCTCGAACGCCTGACTGGCAACCGAAGCTGTGAACCACCATGCGAGCGGTACGGCAAGCCCCGCTCCGCAAGCTGCAATTGCTTGCCAAAGGGGTGTTTTGGCCTTGATCGCAATTACAATTCCAGCGGCCAACCAAAGCAGAGCAAACCCGAGCACGACAGTCTGCGACAGCCCTAAATGGGCAATGAGATCATTGCCGCCAATTTCCGCTGTTGTCCAGAGACCTGCAAACCACTCACGTACGGGTTTCAAGATCCCCCTCAGACTTGCTTGGGCAATCACCGCAAAGACCAGTCCGGACAGAAGCGCCCGCAAGTTGCCGGTCGCAGAAAGGACGAGAAGCCGGCTGGCGCATCCTCTGGCCAAGACCATTCCAATGCCAAACATTACTCCGCCCAACGCTGCGCCGGAGAGGCTTTGCGGAGAGGCGAGTTGACGGGCTTCTTGCGACGGCACTTCGCCGAAGCCAACAAGCAGCTGCGTTCCGAGAAGTGCTGCGGAGAACGCAAACAGCCAGATTGATAAGCGAACGCCAAAAACACCGTGCGCAAAATCGAGAGCTGCTGCCCTGAGACAAAACCTGCTTTGCTGCGCGAACCCGCCAAACATTGCACCGGCCAGAAAGCCGCCCGCAGTCAAAATCGCAGGTTCTGAAAATCGATCCAGAAAGTAGGTCAAGTCCATAGTTGTCTACCGATTAGCCGGTGTTGGATCTGCAACACTTGCCTACCTCTTTCCCCATCTGCATTGACGTTTCTCAAGGAAACATAGATAAATTCATAAATTTGAATATGTGGAGGACTACGCATGCCGGTTGCCCTGAAAGAGAACCCCTCGCGCCGCTGCCTATTGAAAGCAGGACTCGGTTTGGGAGCTGCTGCGATCACTGGCCTCCGCCCTTCCCTTGCAGCTTCGGACACGATCATGCTTGGCGGCAATGAAGTCAGCGTCATTTCTGACGGCAACTTGAGCCTCCCGATGAATTTTCTTCTGCCTGAGCAAAGCCCGGAGGAGATAGAGGCCCTTTTCAAGCCTCATGGTTTGCCAACCGATACAGCATCGCCGGACTGTAATATCACCCTTCTGCGCCAGGACGATCGGCTTGTTCTCTTCGATGCAGGCGCCGGAGCCAACTTCCAGCCCAGCGCAGGCGAGCTTATGGCCGGTCTCGAAGAGGCTGGCATTGATCCTTCAGACGTGACCGATGTGATCTTCACCCATGCGCACCCGGATCATCTCTGGGGCATTCTCGATGATTTTGACGACGTGCTTTACTCGGAAGCCACGCTCTGGGTGCCGCAAGCTGAATGGGACTATTGGCGCGCCGATGATACCCTGGCAAAGACACCGGAAGCCCGCAAAAGCTTCGTCGTCGGGGCTCAGGCGCGCCTTGAAGCCATCGAAGACCAGGTGCAGATGGTCACGCCCGGTATGGAGGTTATCCCGGGTGTTGAAGCTGTCGATACGTCCGGTCATACGCCGGGTCACACGTCCTACATGATCCACGGGGATGGAGAATCCGTTCTGGTCGTTGGGGATGCAATCACCAATTCAGTGATTTCCTTCGAGAAGCCCGACTGGGTGTCCGGATCGGATCAGGATCCGCAAAAGGGTATCCAAACCCGAAAGGCTCTTCTGGATCGCCTGGCCACGTACCAAACGCAATTGATTGGCTTTCATCTCCCGAACATGGGCATCGGCCACGTCGAGCGGGCTGGCTCTGCCTACAAGTTCGTGGCGGGCTAAAGCTGCGAAGCCGCCCCGGCCTTGAGCCGGGGCCTCAATAATAGTCCCGCTTCAGGACCGGGACTGCACTAATCCGCAGAACTCTGCTGACACTATTCCGCCGGATGCCGATGGTCGGCGCCGTCATTCCGCCGGAAAGCCGCCAAGGCAGAACCTTCGACCAGCCAGGCAAGCCCTACCCGGGCGCCGAATGCCATGGACAGCATTACAATCGGTGCCGAAATTGCCATTATCGAGAAACCCGTGATGCCCTGCCCAACAGTGCAGCCCATCGCGAAAACACCGCCGATGCCCATGAGTGTTCCGCCAAGGATGTGACGTCCGAGTTCCCGGGCATCATCACAGGCTTCCCAGCGGATATCGCGTTTCCAGAGAGCGGCAAGAATCGCACCAGTCAGCGTGCCTGCAATAAGTCCGACCCCGTAATCGGGCCAGACACCGGTGTAGGTGATCAGCTGCAGAATACTGTCTCCAACCGGCACGACGAAGGACCCTGCCTCGATCTGCACCGGATCAAAGGAATTTGCGGCCACGTAAGTCGTGGCCCACCAGCCGAACGGGATGACCAGACCGATCGCAACGGCAGAGGCGATTTTTGCCCGGGCACTGCGATAAGCGCTCTCCTTGAATATCCAGCCCAGTCCAAACGTAATCATCAGAAGCGCGACCAGCCATCGCAGATCGAAACCGGCCAGACTGGAGGCAATATCCCCCATGGACTGACTGCCAGCGGCGGTGAAGGTAATCATTTGATCATCAACCAAAGGCACCCGAATAAGGCCGACGATCCCGCGCTGTGCAGCCAATGCGGCCAGTCCGATGACGGTCAGAACCACCAGAGCTCTGAGACTGCCGCCGCCAAGGCGCAGAACAGCCCCGAAGCCACATGTTCCGACTAAGGCCATGCCGAGACCAAACATCGCGCCGCCGAGAATCGCGCCGGTCCAAGGAAAACCCGGATCGAGATAAAAGGAAGCACCAGTGTCGGCGAGACCGAACGCGACAAGAACCTGCGTTCCAATCAAGGCAACCACGGCAGCAAGCACCCAAGTTCTGAGGCCGGAACTGTCTCCGGCATACCAGTGCCGCTCCAGCGCGGACAAAGTGCAGAAGTGTGAAGCTCGGCCGACGAACCCCAATACGCATCCGGCAAGTACACCGAACACAGGCAGTATGAGCGTCAGGTTAAATTCTGGCATTTTGGCTGCCGTTGCCGGCCCCTCGTCGCATTTCCCCCGGACCGCTCTCCGGCGGCTATTTCTGGAAGAGTATCAAGGCGAAGAAGGCTCTTCAACGCTCAAGCGTGCTGCAACGCACGCGGCAGCATAGTCCAAGCTTACTGATTATCGCCCGGCTGCGGACGCACGTCCTTGCAGAAGAGATCATATAAGGTGGAGATGATGGAGCTCACCTCATCATCGACCAGACTGTAGTAAATCATCCGACCTTCGCGCCGTGTCTGGACAAGGCCTTCGAGACGCAATCGGGCGAGCTGCTGAGACACTGCCGCTTGCGGCACAGTGAGGATATCTTCAAGTTCTGAAACAGATTTCTCGCCTTCAGACAGTAGGCACAGGATTACAAGACGCACTTCATGCGACAGTGCTTTCAAAAGATCGCTTGCCTTGCGCGCCTGACCCATCAACCGGTCAAAGTCTTCGGCGCTCATATCCTTTTTGAAGACGGGCAGATTCATCGAACGTTTCAGTATCCGTACAGGTCCAGCCAAAAACTATTGCAGCGCAGCAATTCTGCGCTCATTCGGGTAGATGATGCAAGTGGCAGCAACAATCAACTGCCGCTTTTTCTGTGCTCCTCCAATTGCTCAAGCATGTCACTGAGCAGCGGCCAGAAAAAGTGTTCACCGGGATACCCGCGCAAGCGCGCAATTTCCTCGCCGTCTTCAACAAGGATAAAAGTCGGCGTCAACCGCTCGCGTTGAATATTATCCAGATCTTCCGGCCAGCCATCCGTGATATCGACCCGGCGCAACGGCGCACGCTTGCCCTCATCGGTTTTGGGGTAAGCAACGCCGATCTCTTCATTCCAAACCATGCACCAAGAACAGCCTGGCTGTTCCACCATGATCAATTCCGCGGCAGTTCCAGGTGTTGGAAGCGCAGAAAGTCCGGCCAATAATGCGCTCCCAACCAGCGCTCCCGCAACATTCAAACGACGCACTTGTCATTCTCCGTGTTTTCTGTGATTACAATATATATGACTTTTTGAATATTTTAAACAAAACACAAAGTCGTCATGTCTGGGAGGACACTTTATGCTCGAGGTTTCGTGGGGCGCCGCCTTTCTGGCTGGATTGCTATCCTTTGTGTCCCCGTGCGTCCTGCCGATCGTACCACCCTATTTGTGCTACCTCGCCGGAGTTAGCGTCGATGAACTGAAGGGCAATACCGCAGCGGCCACCACCGGTCGCCGGGTCGTTTTTGCCGCGATCGCGTTCGTTCTCGGCTTCTCTGCCGTGTTCGTGGCCCTCGGGGCAACGGCAAGCGTGATCGGCCAATCCATCGCCCGCTATTATGACATTTTGTCATACATCGCGGGCACGATCATTATCATTATGGGCCTGCACTTCCTCGGCATTTTTCGGATCGGTCTTTTGTTTCGCGAGGCAAGAGTTCACGTGGAGAAAAAACCGGCTGGTCTGGTCGGCGCATTCATCATGGGGCTCGCCTTCGCATTTGGCTGGACGCCCTGTGTTGGGCCAGTGCTGGCTGCAATCTTGTTTGTTGCGGGATCCTCCGAAACGACGTGGCATGGCGCAGGCCTTCTAGCGGTCTACGCCTTAGGTATAGGTATTCCGTTCATTCTCGCGGCCGCCTTTGCCAGCCAGTTTCTGGGCTGGGCCAGCCGGTTCCGCAAACATATGGGCATCATCGAAAAGATCATGGGCGGTTTCTTGGTCTTGACCGGAATTATGTTCATCACCGGACAAATGTCGGCCATTGCCTTTTGGCTGTTGGAAACATTTCCGGTTTTCTCGCAAATCGGCTGAGCGTATCTGGGAGGAGCTCGACATGCATCAGATTACCAAATCATTCGCAGCGGCAGCGGTCTGCTTGACGCTGGGCCACACTGCCGGCCTTACAGCGACCCTCGGCGAAGACGGGCTCCACAAGCAGCCCTGGTTCACCATCACTTTCAAGGATATCGCAGAAGACATTCAAACAGCGTCCGATGAGGGAAAACGTCTCGCGTTGGTGTTCGAGCAACGCGGATGCATCTACTGCAAGGCCATGCATGAGAAGCTCTTGAGCGACCCGGAAGTGACGGATTATATCAAGGAGCACTTCATAGTCGTGCAATACAACATGTTCGGCGACGAAGAAGTCATCGACATTGACGGTGAAGAGCTGACCGAGAAGACCGCCGCCCGGAAGTGGGGCTATGTATTCACGCCGACAATTGTCTTTCTGCCCGAAGATATTCCGGAAGACGGCACAGTCGCGGATTCGGCTGTTGCGACGATGCCAGGATCGTTCGGCAAGTGGACTTTCCTGAACATGTTCCGTTGGGTGAACGAAAAAGGCTATGAAAGCGATGAGCACTTTCAAAAGTATCATGCGCGCATAATCAATGAGTTACGTGAACAAGGGCGGCTCGGCTCGGACTAAAACTTGCACAAATTTGGAAGTCCGCAAAAAGGCGTATTGCATAACATATGCAAAAAATCATATCTTTTAATGTGAGGAGTACAGATGGACTGATCAAATTGGTCTATCTCGGGCACGGTGGAGCGTGCCCGCATTGAGGAGGAAAGCCGATAAAATGACAAAGGGCGCAACAATCAAACGCCTCCCGGTCGCGCTGGCCGGTCTGGCCATGATGGCTGCATCCGCGGCAACCGCAGAGACGGTGGCACCGGACAGCGTTCCGATCGAAGACATGGAATTAAAAGTCTCTCTGACTGGAGCACCTGGAGACGCGACTACCGGCCGCGAGACATTTGCCGACCGCAAAAAAGGCAACTGTCTTGCCTGCCATGCCAATGAAGATCTCAAGGATCAACTATTTCATGGCGAGGTCGGACCGGAACTGAACGGCGTGGCCGATCGTTGGAGCGAGGAACAGCTTCGCGCGATCGTTGTAAATAGCAAGGCTGTGTTTGGCGATCAATCCATCATGCCCGGCTTTTACACGATGAACGTCGGCGTGAACGTCGCGGAAAAGCATCAGGGTCAGACGATCCTATCGGCCCAAGACGTCGAAGATGTCGTCGCCTATCTCATGACACTCAAAGAAAACTGATCTCGGGACTCAAGGAGCAAGAGATGACCATCACCAGACGCCAGGCACTGGGCTTGACTGCAGGTGCAGCAGCCTTCCTGACATTCGCACCGCGGATCTCGTTTGCGGCAACCGCAGAAACCGACGCAGCGATCAAAGCCTTCACCGGCGGGGCAACCCCGACTGAGGGAACGGTATCGCTGGACACCCCGGAAATTGCGGAAAACGGCAACACCGTTCCTGTCGGTGTGACCGTTGACAGCCCGATGACGCCAGACAGCTACGTTGAATCGGTTCTGATCCTCGCAGACGGCAACCCTAGCCCGGCCGTAGCCACCTTCCACTTCACTGCCATGAGCGGTGCAGCCGAGGCCAAGACACGTATTCGTCTTGCGAAGACCCAGAACGTGGTTGCGGTCGCCAAGATGAATGACGGTTCGACCTTCATGGACACCAAGGAAGTCAAGGTCACGATCGGTGGTTGCGGCGGCTAAGGCACGCCCTTGGCGGACAATGATGGTCTGCCAATCAGACTTTGAAAAAGATGTGGCTTTGGGTCGTAGTCAGCAGCTTTGAAAAAGCGCAGATCGGTCCAAACGAGGAAAGGAACCAAGTTATGGCAGCTCCAAAACCCCGCGTGAAGGTGCCGAAGAAGGCATCCCAAGGCGAAGTCATCACGATCAAGACATTGATCAGCCACCCGATGGAGTCGGGTCAACGCAAGGACAAGAAAACCGGCGAACTCATCCCCCGCAAGATCATCAACAAGTTCTCATGCGAGTTCAACGGACAAGTCGTCTTTAGCTGTGATCTGGATCCGGCTGTATCCGCAAACCCATACATGGAGTTCAGTGCCAAGGTGAACGAGCCGGGCACATTCAAGTTCACCTGGGTGGATGATGACGGCAGCGTCTACGAGACTGAAAAGAAAATCACAATCGAATAGAGCCGCAGTCGTTTAGACCGCACAAATCGGGAGGAGACGATTTGGCCAAAGCAATAAAACATGTTGCCGTGCTGTTTGCCGGCATGATGCTCGGGGGAAGCACTGCTGCACTTGCAGGGGGTCCGTCGGATGACAAGCTGATCATTGATGATGAAATGGAAATCATCACGCGGACCGCGGCACCAGAAGGCCATCCACTTGATGAGGTGATCTCAGGCTGGCACTACCGGACTAAAGAAACCCGCGCGCTGGAAGCGGACAGTTTCCAGAACCCGGGGATGCTATACGTCGAGCGTGGTGAGGAAATCTGGAATACAGTCGATGGAGCAGCAGGCAAGTCCTGTGCATCTTGCCACGGCGATGACGGCGAGTTTTTAAAGGGTATCGGGGCCAATTATCCAAAATGGGATGAGGCCAACAATCGACCAATCAACATCGAACTGCAGATCAACGCCTGCCGCGAAGCGAACATGGAGGCTAAGCCCTACAAGTTCGATGCGGCTGATCAAAAAGCACTGACCACCTATATCAGGCACCAGTCTCTGGGCATGCCGGTCGAGGTCGATCTGACCCAGGGCGATATGAAGAGCTGGTGGGACAAGGGTGAGGAACTCTACTACACCCGGACAGGTCAGTTAAACCTGTCCTGCGCAACTTGCCATGAAGACTACAACGGCAATTACATCCGTGCGGATCACCTCAGCCAGGGCAACGTCAATGGTTTTCCGACCTATCGTCTGAAGCAAAGCTCGATGGTCTCCCTGCATAACCGGTTCCGCGGCTGTATCCGCGACACCCGGGCGGAGTTTCCAGCAGCCTTCTCTGACGACCTGATGGCTCTCGAAGTCTACGTGACTTGGCGTGGCTCTGGCCTTTCGGTAGAAACACCGGCGGTGCGCCAATAGTGCGGACCTGACAATTTGGGAGCGGTGGCAAACCGCCGCTTCCGAGCACTCCGGCCAAAGCGCCGGTGACTGACCAAACCAACACCGGTCGATAATACGATCAAGGTGCGTAAGTTTTTACGTGCCAACGGAATAACTCTGCCTTTGGCCATTGGCTATTCGGAGGCTCCGGCCTCTGCCGAATTTGGGAGTAATTGAATGTTTTCAAGGCGCGAGTTCTTGATGGCGGCGACAGCAACCAGCGCACTGATCGGTTCCGGCATGGCCGGATCCTGGTCTCGGTTGATGGCGCAACAGGCGTTGAGTGAAGATCAGCTTCTTGCAATGGAGCCGTCGGGGTCCTTGACCCTTATCCATATTACCGACATTCATGCCCAGTTGAAGCCGATCTATTTCCGCGAGCCTTCTATCAATCTCGGCATAGGTGATGTCACCGGCAAACCGCCTCATGTGACCGGAGCGGATTTCCTGAAGCTCTACAACATCGAAGCCGGGTCACCGGATGCCTACGCGCTCACGTCCGAAGACTTCTCAGCCCTCGCCAAATCCTACGGCAAGATGGGAGGCATGGACCGGGTTGCGACCGTGATCAAGCGCATCCGCGCCGAGCGCGGCGATGACAACGTCCTGCTGCTGGACGGGGGCGACACCTGGCAGGGCAGCTACACCTCAAATCAAACGCTTGGCCAGGACATGGTCACGGTCATGAACGCGTTGAAACCGGATGCCATGACCGGCCACTGGGAATTCACCTACGGCGAGGACCGGGTTCAGGAGATCATCGACGACCTTCCTTTCGCGTTCCTTGGTTCCAACATTTACGACAATGAATGGGACGAGCCGGCGTTCGAAGCCTGGAAAATGTTCGAACGCGGCGGCTCCAAAGTTGCGGTCATCGGTCAGGCCTTCCCCTACACGCCGATCGCCAATCCTCGCTGGATGATACCGGGCTGGTCCTTCGGCATCCGCGAAGAAGACATCGTCAAGCATGTCGAGGAGGCCCGCGGCGAAGGGGCTGAGGTTATTGTCCTTCTCTCTCACAACGGTTTTGACGTTGACCGGAAACTTGCTTCAAATGTCAGTGGCATTGATGTCATCCTGACCGGACACACCCACGACGCCTTGCCCGAGCCCGTGATTGTGAATGACACATTGGTTATCGCGTCAGGTTCCAACGGCAAGTTTGTCTCCCGCGTCGATCTGGATGTCAAAGATGGCGCAGTCGTCGGATACAATTACCGTCTGATCCCAATCTTCTCCGATGTGATCACTCCCGATGCTGAGATGGCAGCGCTTATCGACGAGGTACGCGCGCCCTACGAGGCAGATCTCTCGCGGGTTCTCGGCAAGACCGAAAGCCTCCTTTACCGGCGCGGTAACTTCAACGGAACCTTCGATGACCTGATTTGTCAGGCGCTTCTAGAGGAACGCGACGCCCAGATTGCACTGTCCCCCGGCTTCCGCTGGGGCACCAGCCTCCTGCCCGGTCAAGACATAACCTTTGAAGACCTCCACAACGCCTGTGCCATGACCTATCCGGCCGCTTATCGCTCCACCATGAACGGCCAGATGCTGAAAGACATTCTCGAAGACGTTGGCGACAACCTCTTCAACAAGGACCCGTATTACCAACAAGGCGGTGACATGGTCCGCGTTGGCGGTATGGGCTACACAATCGATCCCAAGATGGAGATCGGCGAACGCATCTCCGGCATGACGCTTCTGGCAACCGGCGAGCCGATCGACCCGGCGAAAGACTACGTCGTTGCCGGCTGGGCTTCGGTCAATGAAGATACCGAGGGCCCGGCAATCTGGGACGTCGTTGAAAACCACATCACCAAAAATCCGACCGTGAAGCTTCCGGACAATGAGTCCGTGAAGGTGATCGGTGTCTAAATTTGTTTAAGACCTGAGGACAGAAACATGACTGAGACAAAGGACAAGGGCACTCCCTCCCTCTCTCGGCGGTCCCTTCTCAAGGCCGGCCTCACAAGCGGTGTTGCCGCAGGTGTCGCCGGAGCTGCAGGTGCAGCACGCGCAGCAGGTGACCCGCTGATCACGGAAATTCAGGACTGGAACCGGTATCTCGGCGACGGCGTCGATGCAGCACCGTACGGTCTGCCATCGGAATTTGAATCGGAAGTCGTCCGGCGCAACGTGCCCTGGCTGACTGCTGATGCCGTCGCCTCAATCAATTTCACGCCACTCCATGAACTCGACGGGATCATCACGCCGAACGGGCTGTGTTTTGAGCGCCACCATGGCGGCGTCGCGCAGATCCGGCCGCAGGATCACCGTCTGATGATCAACGGCTTGGTCGACACACCTCTGGTCTTCACCATGGAAGACCTCAAGCGCTTCCCGCGCGAAAACCACGTCTACTTCCTGGAATGCGCGGCCAATGGCGGCATGGAATGGCGCGGGTCTCAGCTGAACGGCTGCCAGTTCACCCATGGCATGGTGCACAACGTGATGTACACCGGCGTGAAACTGAAAACACTTCTGGAAGAAGCAGGCGTCAAGACCAACGGCAAATGGGTGCTTCCGGAAGGCGCAGACGCCGCCCACATGACCCGCTCCATCCCGATGGAAAAGGCGCTGGATGACTGCCTGGTCGCCTGGAAAATGAACGGCGAAGCCCTGCGCGCTGAACAGGGCTACCCGCTGCGTCTCGTGGTTCCAGGCTGGGAAGGCAACATGTGGGTCAAATGGCTGCGCCGCCTGGAAGTCGGCGATCAGCCATGGCACCACCGCGAGGAAACGTCTAAATACACAGATCTCCTGGAAACAGGAAAAGCTAGGCGCTTTACCTGGGTGATGGATCCGAAGTCCGTCATCACCAGCCCAAGCCCGCAAATGCCGGTTTCCCACGGCAAAGGTCCGATGGTGATTTCAGGCCTCGCCTGGTCCGGCAACGGCCGCATCACCCGTGTGGACGTATCTCTGGACGGCGGCCGGAACTGGAAGACGGCGCGGATTGACGGGCCAAGCCTGTCGAAATCTCTGCACCGCTTCTACCTCGACATTGATTGGGACGGATCGGAAATGCTGATCCAGTCCCGCGCAATGGATGAACACGGGTTTTACCAACCAACCAAGAACGAGCTGCGGGCCGCCCGAGGCGAAAACTCCATCTATCACAACAACGGCATTCAGACCTGGTATGTCCAAAAGAACGGGGCGGTTGAAAATGTTGAAGTCTCTTAAAGCGCTTTCGCTCGGCACCGTTCTCGTCGCACTTGCATCAACTGCAACCGCAGGCGATGCGGCAAAGGGCGAGAAGGTTTTCAAGAAATGCCAAGCCTGCCATGCAGTCGGTGACGGGGCCAAAAACAAGGTTGGTCCGCATTTGAATGACCTGTTTGGGCGCTCTGCTGGCGAGATCGATGGCTACAAGTACTCGAACGCCATGGTCAAGGCGGGAGAGGATGGATTGGTTTGGGACATGGAAACCACCCGAACCTATCTGGTCAAACCGAAAGCCATGATCAAAGGCACCAAGATGGCCTTTGCGGGGCTCCGCAAGGATGCGGATCTGGACAACATTCTGGCTTACTTGGCGACTTACTCTGAAAATGCAGACGGCGGCTCAGAACAATCTGAAGCGCCTTCACAAGATAACGGAACTCAAGTCACTGCGGCTCCTGCAGCAACCGAACCCGTTGCCGCCGCTGTCTCGAACACACGAGACGGTGGCGTCTTTGGCCTCGGCCGTGTTGCTTTGGCTGAAGAAGTGGCTTCGTGGGACATTGATATCCGGCCAGATGGACAAGGCCTTCCAGAAGGCTCAGGGACCGTAGCCGACGGTGAAGTTCTTTACACGGACAATTGCGCCATGTGTCACGGTGATTTTGGCGAGGCGGTGGACCGCTGGCCGGTTCTCGCAGGTGGCCATGACACCCTGACCGACGATCGCCCGGAAAAGACAATCGGTTCCTACTGGCCCTACTTGTCGACAGTCTATGACTATGTCCGCCGGGCCATGCCTTTTGGCAATGCTAGGTCCTTGTCCGACGACGAGGTCTACGCCATCACCGCGTATCTGCTTTATCTGAACGACCTGGTGGATGATGAGGAGTTCGAACTCTCCAAGGACAACTTCCTCGATATCCGCCTGCCCAATGAGGAGAACTTCATTGCGGACGACCGGGCCGAAGAAGTGCATTACGCAGAGAAAGGCGAACCGTGCATGACCGACTGCAAGCCCGGTCCTGTGGAGATCACCATGCGGGCGCGCATTCTGGATGTGACGCCGGACGACGGCGGCGATGACAACGCCGGTGTTGGCGCTGTAGACTGATACATACCGGGTCACGGGAGGAACCGGCATGGACCAGACGCAGAAAAACACCGCAGGGTTTTGTGCCGGCTCTCCAGATTGGAAACATGCGGCATGGACACAGGCAACGATCTGGATCGCAGGCGCAATGCTTTTATTGGCGGCGCCGGCCATGGCATCGGACGGCGATCCAATAAAAGGTGAAAAGCTCTTTAGAGCCTGCAAGGCATGCCACCAGGTTGGAACCAACGCGCGAAATGGCGTTGGCCCTCATCTCGACGGGCTTTTTGAACGCCCGGCCGGAACCCTGGAAGGGTTCAAGTATTCCAGTGCGATGAAGAAACTCGGCAGTGAAGGCATGGTCTGGAACGAGTTCTCGTTGGACCTTTATCTCGAGAAGCCGCGTGAATATGTGCCCGGAACCCGTATGTCCTATCGCGGCATGCCGGGCCGTCAGGATCGCACACACATTATCGCCTACTTGAGAGAGCTTTCCAAAGCTGAGCCGGCGTCAAAACCAGAGCTGGAAACTGTTACGCCGGAAATGGGTGCTGTTGCCATGCAGATCAACGGCGACATGGCCTATGGCGAATATCTTTCTAGTGAATGTGTCACCTGTCATCAGGTCTCCGGCCGGGCCGATGGCATCCCGTCCATTATCGGCTGGCCTAAGAAACCATTCATCCGGGCGCTCTTTGAGTACAAGACAAATGTCCGCAGTCATCAGGTCATGCAGAACATGACAGTCAACCTCGGCAACGAGGAAATCGCAGCCTTGGCCGCCTATTTCGGGTCCATCGACCCGCAATGAGGTTTAGTCAATAGCAGAGGCCAAACTGCTTACTTGGGAGGAAATGACATGCCAAATCTCACACGCCGTAGTTTTGGGCTTCTGGTTGGCGCTGGGGCGACATCCCTGGCCCTGCCGTACTACGCCCGGGCGCAAGGGAAACCGAAAGCCGTCGTTATCGGCGGCGGCGCCGGAGGCGCAACGGCCGCCCGGTACATGGCCAAGGATGCCGGTGAGGATCTTGACGTCACTCTGATCGAAGCCAACCCGGCCTACACCACCTGCTTCTTTTCCAACCTATATCTCGGCGGTTTCCGCGACTTCGACTCCATAACGCACGGCTACGACACACTTGCTTCGAACTACGGCATCACGGTTGTAAACGGCATGGCAGATGCGGTTGATCGGGATGCCAAGATGGTCGTTATGGCGGACGGTTCCAAAGTGCCCTATGACCGACTGGTCGTGTCCCCGGGCATTGATCTCATCTACGACAGTGTGCCTGGCTATTCAGAAGAAGCGGCTGAAATCATGCCGCATTCCTGGAAGGCTGGTCCTCAGACCCAGCTTCTGAAAGCCAAACTGGATGCTATCGAAAACGGCCAGCAAATCGTGATGGTGGCCCCGCCGAACCCGTATCGGTGCCCACCGGGACCGTATGAGCGCGTGTCGATGATGGCGCATATTCTTAAATCCAAGGGGCTGAACGACAGCAAGATCGTCATCATTGATCCCAAGCCGAAGTTCTCCAAACAGGCGCTTTTCCAGGAAGGCTGGGACAAGCACTATCCCGGCATGATCGAATGGTATGGACCGGATGTGCATGGCGGCATCGTCAAGGTCGATGCGTCAACCGGGGAGGTCGAAACGGACCTGGACACCTTCCAGGGCGATTTGGTGAACGTCATCCCGGCGCAAAAGGCGGGCATGATCGCTTCCAAGGCCGCACTTGCCAATGACAGCGGGTTCTGTGCCATTGATCCGGCATCCATGCGCTCCAAGGAAGACGATTCCATCTTTGTTATCGGAGATGCCTGCATCGCCGGCGACATGCCAAAGTCCGGCTTCTCGGCGAACAGCCAGGCCAAGGTGGCAGCCATGACCATTCGCGGTGACCTCACCGGGTCCCGTGTTTTCCCGGCAAAATACTCCAATACCTGCTGGAGCCTGATCGAGACCAACGACGGCGTAAAAGTCGGCGCACAATATGCCCCGGCAGAAGAAAAAATCGCGTCCACCTCGAAATTCATCAGCCAGACCGGTGAAGATGCAGGTCTCCGTCAAGCGACCTATGAAGAGTCGATCGGCTGGTACAAAGGCATCACCACCGACATGTTCGGCGCCTAATTCCTCCCCCACCTTGCTTGCGGCAGCGCAGCCTGCCGCAAGCCTCTTTTTCATCAGCACTTCAGTCCATACTTCACATCACCTGCCTTTAGTGCGAAGACAGCGTCCCCCTCCATCGACATTCCGAAACAGTGTTGCTTGGAAAAAACCAGCCAAATGGAGACGCAATGACCTGGACCGCATCGCCCGACCGTTACACCAGCATGGACTACCGCCGCTGTGGTAGGTCCGGATTGAAACTGCCGCTCATTTCTCTGGGGCTTTGGCACAATTTTGGCGATGACACCCCGCACCAGCGCAAACAGGAAATCGCGCGGACCGCTTTTGATCTCGGCATCACCCACTTCGACCTTGCCAACAATTATGGTCCGGCAAAGGGCTCCGCGGAAAGCGCATTCGGCGAACTCCTGCGCACCGACTTTGCGCCGTATCGGGACGAGATGATCATTTCGTCCAAGGCCGGCTACGACATGTGGCCTGGGCCTTATGGCGAATGGGGCAGCCGAAAATACCTGATTGCGTCCTGCGACCAATCCCTTAAGCGCATGGGTCTCGACTATGTCGACATCTTCTATTCACACAGGTTCGACCCGGACACGCCATTGGAAGAAACCATGATGGCATTGGACCACATTGTCCGCTCCGGACGAGCGCTATATGTCGGCATCTCCTCCTACAACACCAAACGGACACAAGAGGCAGCGGCAATCCTGAAGGAGCTCGGCACTCCATGTCTGATCCATCAGCCGAGCTATTCCATGATCAACCGATGGGTGGAAGAAGACGGGCTTCTGGACACCTTGGACGATCTCGGCATTGGTTCCATTGCCTTTTCCCCACTCGCCCAAGGCATGCTGACAAACAAGTATCTGAAGGACATTCCTGAAGGCAGCCGGGCCACGCAGGGCAAATCCCTGCAGGACCAATTCCTCAGCGATGAGAACCTTGCGACCATCCGGACACTCAACGCCATCGCCGAGCGGCGCGGGCAGACACTGGCGCAGATGGCACTCGCCTGGGTTTTGAGAGGCGGCCGCGTCACGACAGCCCTGATTGGGGCAAGCCGTGCAGCCCAAGTGATTGACTGTGTCGGCGCGCTTAACAATCTCGAATTCACTGAGGCCGAGCTTCAGGAAATCGATGCGACAGCCAAAGACGCCAACATCAATCTTTGGGCGGCCTCGTCTGAGCGCGAAGGCCCCTCGCGGAAGAAATAGATCCGGACACCGGGCGGTTTCGGCCGCCCGTTTTTTCTTTGAATTTTTAATAGAGCCAGCGAGGCAGCCAGGTCGCGATGATCGGGAACATCCAAAGAATCGCAACAGCGGCGATTTGCAGTCCGATAAACGGAACAACACCACGATAGATCTGTCCGGTGGTGATTTCCTTCGGCGCAGCGCCGCGCAGATAGAATAGCGAGAATCCGAAAGGCGGCGTCAGGAAAGACGTTTGCAGATTGATTGCGATCAGAACCGTGAGCCAGATCGGATCAATACCCATCAGGATGAGCGGCGGGATCAAGACGGGCAGCAGGATCACCGAGATCTCGACAAAGTCTAGGAAGAAGCCCAACACGAAGACGAACAGCATGGCGAAGATCAGCGCGCCCGTGGCGCCGCCAGGCATTTCCTTCAAAAGCTCATGAACCCGGTCTTCCCCGCCCAGGCCGACAAATACCAGACTGAAAAAGCTCGCCATCAGGATGGTTGCAAAGATCATCGATGTTACGGTCAGGGTCGACAGCAATGACGACTTCAAAAGCCCGTCGGCAAATGCCGCGCGCAAGATTTTGAGGACGACGCCCAGCGAAAAGAGGGCGAGCCCGGCATAGATCGCGGCAAGCACATAGCCACCAATCGTCACGTCTGATCTTTGAAGGCGAACGGGAAAGGCCGCAGCCGAAACTGCAAGTACCAGCAAGGCAAACGTCGCCAGAACGATGAGTTTGACCGGCACGCCCAACCGCCGGCCAGCCAGCAAGATAGCTCCAACGGCGCCGACAGAAGCGGCTTCATTCGGAGATGCTACACCGCCAAGGATCGAGCCCAAGACAGCAATAATTAGTAGGATCGGCGGCACGATTGCGGATGCGATTTCAACGCCGCTTGGTGGCTCAACACTCTCCTTCATTGCAGGAGCGTCGCCCGGAAAAAGCTTCGCCCGACCAATGATATAGACGCAATAGACTGCTACGAGCAAAAGTCCGGGTACCATCGCAGCGGCAAAGGTCTGACCAACAGAGATGGTTTCGATCGTGAACTTGCCTTGCGCATATTGCGCCTGCTGGAAGGCATTCGACATGACATCGGCAAGGATGATCAAAAGGGTCGAGGGCGGGATGATCTGACCAAGTGTACCGGCTGTGCAAACCATGCCGGAGGCCAATTTCGGATCATACCCGTTGCGCAACATGGTCGGCAGGGCGATCAAACCCATTGCAACGACCGTTGCGCCGACAATACCGGTCGAGGCGGCCAGCAGAGCGCCAACCAGAACGACGGAGACACCAAGGCCGCCATTCATCTTGCCGAACAGTCGGCCCATCGTTTCAAGAAGATCCTCGGCAATCCGGCTTTTTTCAAGTATCACCCCCATCAACACGAACAGTGGGATGGCGGTGAGCACAGGGTTGGTCAGAACTCCAAAGAACCGCTGACCCATGGCGCCCATAAGCTGAATGTTGAAGTCCCCAAGCATCCAGCCAAGAAGCGCGAAGCCGGTTGCAACGCCGGCAATCGTGAAGGCCACCGGATAGCCCAAAAGAATAAAGGCGATCAGCGCCCCGAACATCATCAAGTCAAGAGGAAGGCTCATGCAGCGGTGGCTTTCAGACGGGAGATATCACGGATCAGGGCAGCTGCGCCTTGAACGAGCAAAAGAATACAGTAGGCCGGAATGAGGGTCTTCAACAGGAAGGAGGCCGGGATCCCGCCAACAGAAATCGGCCCCTCGAGTATTGCCCAGCTGCTGCGCACAGTCGGCCAAGAGAACCACAACAGAATAAGCAACGCTGGCGTCAGCAGGAACAGATGGCCAAAGATGTCGATCCAGGCCTGTGTGCGCTCGCTTGCCTTGGCATAGAAAATATCCACCCGTACATGGGCATTGACCAGGAACGTGTACCCTGCGCCGAGCATGAAGATGGCTGCATGGAAATACAAAACGCCTTCGTCGAGAAAGATAAAGCTGTAGCCAAAAACATAGCGCAGAAGCACAATCACGAACTGCAACATCAGCATGCCCAGCGCGGCCCAGCACAGGGTGTTGCCTATAAACGAGTTCAAGCGCTCCAGCACACCCGCAAACTTTTCCATCGCGGTTGGTTCCTGTTTTTCTTACTTGGTCACCCCTCATCGTGAGGAGCCGGACCAGATGGTCAAGTCATGCTGTAGCGACCGGAGAGGGTTTCCACTTCTCCGATCGCTGAAGGCAAGGCTGTGCCTTACATTGCCGACGATCAGTCGTACTTGTAGTCCAGCAGACGCGCGTTCATCTGGCCATTGTCAGCGTAGGGCATGTAATCGCGCATCAGTTTGCGATAGCCGAGGAAGCTCTCCGTGATCTGCTTGACCAGATCGTCGCTGTCTGCACGCAGGTCCGCGATCACTTCACCAGCTGCATTCCCCATCGCCACGATCACATCGTCCGGGAGCTTACGCACCATCACGCCATGATCGTTGACGAGACCCGTCAAAGCCTGTGCGTGCTTGGTGTTGTACTCGGTCAGGACATCGTTGTAGAGGCTGGAACACGCTTGCGTGACGACCTCTTTGAGATCATCCGGCAGTTCGTTGTAAGCATCCAGATTGACCGCGCATTCTTCAGCGGAAGACGGTTCACCAACCCCAGGCCAATAGTAGTTCTTGGCGATCTGGTAGTAACCGAGCGCGCTGTCCGTCCACGGGCCGATGAACTCGCCAGCATCAAGGGCGCCAGACTGAAGTGCCTGGAACATAGCCGGGCCGCTCATGGCCTGTACAGCCATGCCGAGCTTGGAGCACATTTCTGACGCAAGACCCGTTGAGCGGAACTTCAAGCCTTTGAGATCGTCAACACTGTTGATCTCGTTGCGGAACCAGCCAGCCCATTGCGGACCGGAGTTGCCGCACAAGAACGGCTTCAGATTGAAGCGTCCGTACATTTCATCATAAAGCGCCTGGCCACCACCATGGATCAACCAGCCGGCTTGTTCGGGAGCCGTAAGACCAAACGGCTGGGACCCAAACAGCAGGATGCCCTTGGACTTGGAACCCCAGTAGGCCGGGACCGCATGATAAAGCTCAGCAGTTCCCTGCCCGACGGCATCGAAAACGCCATTGCCCGGAACGATTTCCCCGGCGGCAAACAGCTTAACCTCGATGCGCCCGCTTGAAAGCGTCGTGATACGGTCCGCAAGCATCTGCGCAGCAACGCCTGGTCCTGGCAGGTTCTTCGGCCAGGCTGTAACCATGCGCCACTGGCGGACATCTTGAGCAATGGCAGGTGCTGCGAGCGTAGTCGCTGCTGCACCTGTTGCGCCGATTGCACCGGCTTTCAGAAAATCACGTCTTTTCATCTTGTCCTCTTTGTCAAAGGTGATTGGAGGGCTGTCCGCCGTTGTTTTTATCTCTCAAGGATACCCGGCAGGTTCAATCCCTGTTCTTTTGCGCAATCCAGCGCAATTTCGTAACCCGCATCGGCATGCCGCATCACACCGGTCGCCGGATCATTCCAAAGCACACGCTCAATCCGGCGCGCGGCATCATCCGTTCCATCACAGCAAATGACCATGCCCGAATGCTGCGAGAACCCCATGCCGACACCACCACCATGGTGCAAAGACACCCAGGTTGCGCCAGACGCAGTGTTCAAAAGTGCGTTCAAAAGCGGCCAATCTGA
Source organism: Roseibium alexandrii DFL-11 (assembly GCF_000158095.2). NCBI lineage: Bacteria > Pseudomonadati > Pseudomonadota > Alphaproteobacteria > Hyphomicrobiales > Stappiaceae > Roseibium > Roseibium alexandrii. Next base: position 4,713,139 of record NZ_CM011002.1, on the reverse strand, counting down.
CACCGCGTCTGAGCCATCTTTCATGGATTCAGTTTCCCGGTTCGGAGACGCCACGGACCCACTGTCCAGATGATCGCGGCCAATGACGACCGGGGCCTTCAGCTCACCGTTGCGGACCATTTCGTTAAAGGCAAGACCCAACCGGTGGCGTTGGCCAAGACCAACCCAGCAAATCCGGGCTGGCAGTCCCTGGAACGAAATCCGTTCCCTGGCCATGTCGAGCCAATTGTGAAGATGCTCATCATCCGGAATGAGTTCCTTCACCTTGGCGTCGGTCTTGTAGATATCCTCAGGATCGCCGGAAAGCGCACACCAACGGAACGGACCAATCCCGCGGCAGAAGAGCGGCCGAATGTAGGCAGGCACAAAGCCCGGGAACGCGAATGCGTTTTCAAATCCCTCTTCCAAGGCGACCTGGCGGATGTTGTTGCCGTAATCCAGCGTTGGCACACCGGCATTCCAGAAATCGACCATCGCCTGAACATGGACCTTCATCGAGGCGCGGGCGGCTTTCTCGACGGATTTTGGATCTGTCTCTGCTTTTGAGCGCCATTCGGCAACGGTCCAGCCTTGCGGCAGGTACCCATTGACCGGGTCATGCGCAGACGTTTGATCGGTGACGATATCCGGTTTGACACCGCGTCTGACGAGCTCTGAGTAAACGTCTGCAGCGTTGCCGATCAACGCAACGGATTTCGCGTCGCCCGCCTTCGTCCAGCGCTCGATCATTTCCAGCGCTTCGTCGAGGGAATGCGTTTTTTCATCGACATATTTTGTGCGAAGGCGGAAATCAGCGCTCTTTTCATCGCACTCGACCGCAAGACAGCAGGCTCCGGCCATGACCGCAGCAAGCGGTTGCGCACCGCCCATGCCGCCAAGTCCACCGGTGAGAATCCAGCGGCCTTTCAGGTTGCCCTCATAATGCTGGCGGCCGGCTTCCATGAAGGTCTCATAAGTGCCCTGAACGATGCCCTGCGTGCCAATGTAGATCCAGGAGCCCGCAGTCATCTGGCCGTACATAGCCAGGCCCTTTTTATCGAGTTCGTGGAAGTGGTCCCAGTTCGCCCAGTTCGGCACCAAGTTGGAATTCGCGATCAGAACGCGCGGCGCATCCTTATGGGTCTTGAACACACCAACCGGTTTGCCGGATTGAACCATCAAGGTTTCATCATCTTCCAGAGACTTCAAGCTCGCGACGATCTGGTCGAAATCATCCCATGTGCGCGCAGCACGGCCGATCCCGCCATAAACGACCAGCTCGTGGGGATTTTCAGCAACATCTGGATGCAGGTTGTTCATGAGCATCCGCAACGGAGCTTCCGTCAACCAGGACTTGGTATTGAGCTCCGTCCCCGTCGGCGGGAAAACGTCATGTGCATTGTGGCGGCGGTCAACCATGGTTGGCTCCCTCGGAATTTTTGCTGTGTTGGACGAGCGCAGGCGCGAGATCAGCCAATGCGCTGAGAATTTCTTTGAGATGGACCCGCAAACGCCCGGCTTTCACCTCGTCATAAGCAAAGGGCGTGTCTTCGCTCACAAGATGCGTGGATTGAGCCAGCTCCATCTGGATGGCATGGAAGCCGCGTGCCGGCTGGCCATAGTGGCGGGTGGTCCAGCCGCCCTTGAAGCGGCCGTTCAGGATAGACGAGTAGCCTTCAGCCTTCGAAGTGAGATCGACAACGGCTTTTTCGATTGTCGGTGCGCATGTTGCGCCACCATTGGTTCCGGTGTTGAAATCCGGCAGCGTGCCCTTGAACAGGTAGGGCACAACGGAGCGGATCGAGTGGCAATCGTAGAGAATTGCGATGCCATGTTTCGCGTATACCCGATCCAGTTCGGCCTTCAGTGCAGCATGATAAGGCGCATGCCAGGCCAGCCGCCGCTTTTCGATCTCTTCTGGATCCGGCTCGCTGCCGTCCAGATAAATCGGGCGTCCGTCAAAGTCCGTTGTTGGACAGAGCGTTGTCGTGTTCTGTCCAGGATAAAGGCTGACGCCTTCCGGGTCCCGGTTGGCATCGATGACATAGCGGTGAAAATTTGCCTTCACCATCGTCGCGCCTGGCAGGAGGTCAGAATAGAGTTGGTCAACGTGCCAATCAGTATCGGCAAGCTTTTGGCCGACTTCGTTCAGGTCGGACCAAATCTCAGGCGGCACGTACGTTCCGGCATGAGGCACCCCAAGCACCACCGGTCCGTCACCTTGAAAGACCTCAACCGGCTGCATAGGCACCTCCAAGAACCAAGGTGGCATTGTCATCAAGAAACGCAACCAGACTCCGGGACTCGATCAACTCTGCCGCGGTCTCCAGGTCCGGTGCCAGGTACCGGTCCTTCTCCAGTGCAGGGATTTTTTGCCGAAGCTGTTCCAACGCGTTTTGCAGCGGTGCACTCGTCTTGAGCGGCGCGCGATGTTCGATCCCTTCGGCAGCACAAAGCAGTTCAACACCCAGGATATGAGCCAAGTTCGCGTTCATGCGTGCCAATCGGCGTGCGCCGTGCGCAGCCATCGACACATGATCTTCCTGATTGGCACTGGTGGGCGTGGAATCTGTTGAGCATGGATTTGCGAGATGTTTGTTTTCGCTCATCAATGCAGCAGTCGTCACCTCGGCGATCATAAGCCCGGAATTCAAACCTGGATCGCGCGCAAGAAACGGAGGCAAATCGAAAGACAGAGCAGGATCTACCATCAAGGCAATGCGCCGCTGGGCAATTGCCCCGAGTTCAGCTATCGCAAGCGCAATCTGGTCTGCGGCAAAAGCAACAGGCTCTGCGTGAAAGTTGCCACCGGAAACAATCCGGTCTTCCTCTATCAAAACCAGAGGGTTGTCGGTTGCCGCATTGGCTTCAATCTCAAGTGTGTTGGCCGCCGTCCGTAGAAGATCAATACAGGCACCTGTCACCTGCGGCTGGCAGCGGATGCAGTAGGGATCCTGAACACGGATATCGCCTTCCCGGTGGCTCTCACGGATTTCGGACCCCTCCATGACTGCGCGCATTGCGGCAGCCACTTCGATCTGACCACGATGGCCACGCAATTCATGGATTTCTGGAAGAAGCGGCGCCGTGGACCCCATAATGGCATCGGTTGACATGCTTGCGGTCAGGACCGTTGCTTCGGCAAGACGCCAGGCTTCAAAGAGACCGACAAGCGCGCACGCTGTCGAAAACTGTGTACCGTTGATAAGGCCGAGGCCTTCCTTGGGGCCCAAAACGACCGGCTTGAGCCCGGCCCTTTCGAGCGCGGCCCCACCCGGCATTCGCTCGCCGCCGAATTCTGCTTCGCCTTCGCCAATGAGAACGGCGGCCATGTGGGCCAAGGGTGCCAAATCACCGGAAGCTCCAACAGAGCCTTGAGATGGCGTGACAGGCGTAACACCCTTTTCAAGGCAAGCTTCGATCAGCTCCAACACTTCAAGCCGAACCCCGGACGCACCGCGTCCGAGGGAGAGAAGCTTTAGGACCATCATCAAACGGGTTGTGGCCGTGTCAAGCGGCTCTCCAACGCCGCAGCAATGCGACAGGATCAGATTACGCTGAAGTGTCTCTGTGTCTTCAGCGGCAATCTTTACACTCGCCAGCTTCCCGAACCCTGTGTTGACGCCATAGACGGCCTCTTCACCGCGTGCGGCTTTACCAACCCGCTCCGCAGCCAACCGGATTGCAGCTTCTGCAGCCCGGTCGACCCGGACGGGAAGGCTTTCACGGTAGACGCGTTCCAGATCGGCAAGGCGAACAGCGCCCGGAGACACAACAAGAGCACTCATGCGGCTCCTCCAAAAATTCGTTTTTCAAGGGCGTTAAAGCCGATGCGATAGCTGAGTTCTGCCGGGTGTTGAACGTTCCAGATGGCGAGATCGGCTCGTTTTCCGGCCTTCAACGTACCGCGGTCCGTAAGACCCAGCGCCTTGGCCGCCTCGCGGGTGACACCGGCAAGTGCTTCTTCCGGTGTCATACGGAACAATGTGCACCCCATATTCATGGTGAGAAGCAGCGAAGCGAGCGGCGAGGACCCAGGATTGCAGTCGGTCGCAAGCGCCATGGGCACTTCATGCCGACGCAGAAGTTCAACCGGCGGGGCTTGCGTTTCGCGCAGGGTGTAGAATGCTCCCGGCAGGATGACAGCAACCGTGCCGCTGCTGGCCATAGCCTTGACGCCAGCTTTATCCAGGTATTCCAAATGATCTGCCGACAGAGCCCCATAAGAAGCCGCAAGGGCGGTTCCGCCAAGGTTTGACAGCTGCTCGGCGTGGAGTTTGATCGGCAGGCCCAGCTCGACCGCCTTATCGAACACTTTCGCGATCTGGGCCGGGGAGAAGGCAATGCCTTCACAAAAACCATCGACCGCATCGACCAAACCTTCGGCTTGGGCAGCTTCAAGCGCCGGCAGGCAAACCTCCGAGAGGTAAGCGTCCGCCCTGTCCTTATAGTCTGCCGGAACAGCATGGGCACCGAGGAACGTCGTGCGTATTGTGATCGGGCGCAAGCTGCCGACCTTGCGGGCAACTCTGAGCATCTTAAGTTCGGTCTCCTGATCGAGGCCATAACCCGATTTGATCTCGATCCCGGTAACACCTTCGGCAATCAGCGCATCCACGCGGGACAGTGCGCCTTTAAGCAATTCGCCTTCACTGGCTGAACGCGTTGCTTTGACGGTCGAGACAATGCCCCCGCCCGCCCGGGCGACTTGCTCGTAGGATGCCCCTTCGAGCCGCATTTCGAATTCACGGGCCCGGTCGCCGCCAAAGACAACATGGGTGTGGCAATCGATGAGACCCGGCGTGACCAGACGCCCGTTCAAGTTCTCATTTGGAAAATCAGCGAATGATTCCGGCAGATTTGCAGCTGGGCCAGCATAGCCGATTGTCTCGCCGTCGATGGCAAGCATACCGTCTTCAATCAAGCCGTACGAATCTCCCGTCTCGGTGAGTGTTACCAGTTTGGCATTTGTAAGCAGGCGCTGTGGCACCGGACATCTCCCGCTTGATTAGATTGCGATAAAAGATAATATGCATGCACATATTAACGTGTCAACGAGGGAAAGAGACCGGCATGCCCACGGCGCAAGACAGCACCATTTTTGCAGACAAGGCGCTGCTTCCCACTGGCTGGGCGGAAAACGTCCGCGTTTACTTCTCGGCTAACGGCGAGATTTCTGCGGTCGAAACAAATGCCCCTTCACTAGCTGGAGAGGGGCACCGGGTCGCGATCCTGTTACCTGCGCCGTCCAACCTGCACAGCCATGCCTTTCAGCGCGCGATGGCCGGAATGAGCGAACGCCGGGGTCAGGAGAGCCACGACAGCTTCTGGACCTGGCGGCAAATCATGTTCCGGTTTCTCGACACGCTCACACCAGATGATGTCGAAGAAATTGCCGCCTTCGTCCAGATGGAAATGCTTGAGGCCGGCTATGCGGCTGTTGGGGAATTCCATTACCTTCATCATCAGCCTGGCGGCGCGCCTTATGGCAATCTTGGCGAAATGTCCGAGCGGATTGCAGCGGCTGCGAGCGAGACCGGCATTGGGTTGACCTTGTTGCCGGTGCTTTACACGTATGGTGGCTGCGACCGGCGCCCGTTGGCGCCGGGACAAATCCGCTTCGGCAATGATTTCGAGCAGTTCCAAAAACTCCATGAACAGGCGGGCGACACCCTGCGGTCCCTCGATAACGACAGCGTATTGGGCGTCGCTCCCCATTCGCTGCGCGCAGTCGATTCAGATGCGTTGAAAAACGCTATCGTACTCGCGGGGCAAAAACCCTTGCACATGCATCTGGCGGAACAAGCCGCCGAAGTCGAAGAAGTTCTTGAAGCGACCGGTAAGCGGCCAGTCGGCTGGCTTTTGGACAACCACGATGTATCGAAAAACTGGTGCCTGATTCACTGCACGCAGATGACGCCTGAAGAGACCGTTGGACTGGCGCGGACCGGCGCAGTTGCCGGGCTTTGTCCAATCACCGAATCGAGCCTCGGAGACGGGATCTTCGACGGCGTCCGGTATTTGGATACCGGCGGCCGGTTCGGAGTTGGATCTGATTCCAACATTCGAATTTCATTGTCAGAAGAATTGCGCACACTCGAATATTCGCAGCGCCTTCGCGACGAATGCCGCGCGTCGGTGGCAAATCCCGAAAATTCGACGGGCCGCGTGTTGTTTGATGGTGCTGTTGCCGGAGGTGCGCAAGCGTGTGGACGCAGTGCTGGACAGATCGCTTCCGGTCACCTTGCCGACATGGTCGCCCTGGATGCAAATGCCATCGACCTTGAAGACCGCGAGGGCGATGAGATTCTGGATGCCTACATCTTCGCGGGCGATGACAGGATGGTCCAGGATGTCTGGTGTGCAGGCCGCCATGTTGTTACCGGTGGAATCCATGTAAAAGGCGAGAAAATCCGGGCGCGCTACCGAGCGACGATGAAGGCGTTGCGCAGCCGCATCTAAACAAGGAACTGATCGTCTGTGGCCCTTACTGATACGAACTCCTGGACTGGCATTCGCGAAGAGCTTCTTCGCCGGATACACGACCGCGTCTGGGAACCGGGTGCGCAGATCCCGCACGAAGCGGACCTGGCAGAGGAATTCGGCTGTGCACGCACGACCGTCAACCGGGCACTCAGGGATCTGGCTGAAAGCGGGTTGGTTATCCGCAAACGCCGCGCGGGCACGCGTGTTGCGCTTAATCCGCCGCAGCGGGCAACACTCACGATTCCGATCATCCGGGAAGAGGTGGAAGCGCTCGGCAAGACCTACCGGCACAGTCTTCTGGAACGGGACTATCAGCCGGTTCCACCAATGCTCCACGGGGTATTTTACGCATCGCTCGGCGATGACGTGCTTTATCTGAAAACGCTTCACTTTGCGGACGACCGTCCTTATGCGTTTGAAGAGCGTTACATCAATCTTGATACCGTTCCCGAAGCTCGGCAGCGCAAGTTCGAGGTCTCCAGCGCGAACGAATGGCTGGTCCACAATGCACCGTATAGCCGGGGCGACCTTTCTTTTTCAGCCCTCAATGCCAATGAAGAAACCGCCCGGATCCTTGATTGCACACCGGGGACAGCACTGTTTGCCATGGAGCGCATCACTTGGACCGGCGATGCGCCGATCACAAATGTGAAACTCATCTTTGCTCCAGGCTACCGAATGCGCAGCCACATATAAAAGCTGGACGTATTCTTTGAGGCAAAGGCACCTTCATTCTTACGAAAAAACCCTGTGCAAGAAGCATGTCGCGGTTTATTGACTCAACGTTCCAGAACCTCTTTGAAAGACGCGAATTCCAGATGGTGACCTCGTTCGACATCGGCGGCAGCTTCATTCGGTACGCGCATCCGAGTGCTCGTGGTCCGGTGGAAGAAACTGGGCGGGTTCCAACGCCGTTGCACTCCTGGTCTGAGTTTGTCGAGGCACTGCGCAAGTGTCTACCGGAGACTCGCGGCCCGGCTGTTATCTCGCTTGCAGGGGCGTTCGATGCACAAACTGGCATCGCAGACGTCGCCAACATTCCCTGTCTGAACGGCCGCCCGATCGCTTCGGATCTGACGAAGGAACTCGGCACCCCGGTCGAAATCATCAATGATGCCGATGCCTTCGCTCTGGCAGAAGCTGTTGAGGGATCAGGCGCTGGCAAAGAGACTGTCTTCGCCATCATTCTTGGCTCAGGAGTCGGCGGTGGCTTGGTTCACAACGGCAGTCTTGTCTCAGGACGTGGTGGGATCGCCGGAGAGTGGGGGCACGGTCCGGTTGTCGATCCAACCGCGGGCGGGACGATTTCAGGCATTCCGCATTTCCTATGCGGGTGCGGTCAAATCGGTTGCCTGGATGCTTACGGTTCGGCGCGAGGTCTGGAGAAAATACACGCCGCTCTTCACAACACATTATGCTCAAGCATTGAAATTACGACCGCTTGGCACGCCGGAGAGCCACAAGCGGCAAGGACCATCGACGCCTTTACAACTATTCTGGCCCGAGCGCTCAGCATGGTGATCAATCTCCTCGGCCCCGACGTGATCCCTGTCAGTGGAGGTTTGAGCGCCGACGCCCGGCTTCTGGCAGAAATCGATCGCAAGACCCGCGCAATAACACTTGCGAATTACAGCGAACCTCTTCTGGTGCGTGGTGTTTTTTCCAGGACCGGCGGCCTGCAAGGTGCAAGTATTCACGCCCGTCGCGCGTTTCCAAATAAATTTTCGAGTTGATTTCCTGCTTTCACGGTCCAGGAAAAGTCACGCGCCAGCGTTTCAAGAAAGTCTCCCGAGTCAGCTGATCCCGCGCAACCATGAGCGCCGGAGACAAACCGATCGGGCGAAGCGCTGTCGAACTTAATGTCTCCCCTTCGGCCCCCTCTTCCGTCTCGAGGAGCGGACTGATAAGCAATGCCTGACGCAAGATCCTGCGCCCATCTGGCGACAACAAGAAGTCCAGAAAATCAGCAGCCGCAGCACCGTTGTTTGCCCCTTTCGGGATCATCAGGGCACGGGACAGAACCAATGTATAATCAGTCGGCAACACAATTCCGATCCGGTCATCTTGCTGCTGGTATCCTTGAGCATAAGATCCCAATACGTTGTAGGCGATCAGATAGCGGCCATCGGCCACGCTCCGGATGATATCGGAGGAGCAGCACGACCGGACGGCTTGGGTGCGCACAAAGGCTTCCTGCAATGCGCCAAAGGTCGATGCCTCTTGTGCGTCGACAAAAGCAAAAAGATACCCGAGGCCGGAGCGCTCGATGTCATAGGTGGCAACGCGTCCTGCGTAAGGGGTATTGGCTGGCCGGAGCAAATCGAGAAGATCAAACCGCGACTTGGGCACCTCAGCGGGCGGAACCAAGTCCTGATTATAGATTACGACAGCGGGTTCTCTGGAAATGCCCCACAATTCGTCGCGCCACCGCAGCGCAGCTGGCAACTGCTCGGTTTCCCGCGACACATGGCTTTGGGCACAGGCTTCGTTGACCAGCTTGACCATTTGATGAACGCCGGAACTGATCACGACATCGGCAACCGGTGCCCCTTCCCTGCACTCTGCGCGGGATTGGGTGTAGAGATCGTTCGATCCCCACTGCTCATAGATAAGTGTCAGACCGGAGCGCGTTTCCAGGAAAGCTTCAACAACAGGCGCAAAAACCGAAATGTCGGCAGTCGAGCGCACAATGAGGGTCTGCTCGGCAGCGGCAGCCCCATATTGTTCGACCAACTCAGGTTCGGCCGCTGTTACAGGGACATCGAAGGCTGCCAACATCCAAAGACCAAAAGCAACTGACTTGCACTGAGTATCCTTCATGCAGCCTCCGCCTTGATTTCCGGAAAACATAGAGCTGCGCGAAAGGTCCTGTCGCCGTGTGTGTCCAAAACCAACTGTCCTTCAAAAGACCGGGCAACAGCGTGCGCTATGGCTAGCCCTAAACCGGAACTGTTCTGACGAGACAAACCAGACTGATTGAAGCGTGTTCCCAGAGCGGAAAGGATTTCCGGATCGGGCCCGCCGCCAACATCTTCCACCCAGATTGAGGCAACACCGTTTTCGGTCGTAGCACCAATGCGCACCGGTGCCCGTCCATATTTCAGAGCATTGCTCAGAAGGTTCTTTACCGCTTCTTGAAGGGAAGTCGTATCCGCAAGCACATAAACCGGTTGGTCTGCCAATTGCGGAACGACAGCAATATCCGGCCGCAGAACTGCATGGTCGCCCTCCTCGAAAACGTCCAGCACAACATCCCGAAGATCGATTTTTTCCCGGCGGACACTGTCTCCGCGATGGATCACCAACGCCTGGCTCAACATTTGATCGAGCAGCCGGCCGAGACTTGCGGACCGGGTCTGAATACGTTCAACAATGCGATCCTTGCGCTCAGGATCCTCCTCATCTGAAAAGAGATCTGCCTGTGCCCTGAGCGCCGCGACGGGTGTCCTCAATTGGTGAGCCGTGTCCGAAATCAGATGCCGCATTGAATTCATCTGCCGGTCCAGCCGCCCCATAAAGGCATTCAACGCCTGGATCATCACGGCGGTTTCCCGCGGCACATCTGTATCAAGCGGTGTCAGGTCATGAGGATCACGTTCTGCCAATCCACCCGCGATCCGCTTCAGTGGATTGAAAACAGCACGCACCACCAGAACAGCCAACAGCATCATCGCCAAACCGGACGCCGCCAACACGTAGAGCGCTTTGCGCGTAATATCCACGGCCATGGCGTTGCGCGCCTGCAGGGTTTGGCCGACCGCGACCCGGATGGTCCCGCTCCAAGTGCGTTCGGCAAATCGCCGGGAGACAACAACATATCTGGCCGCTTCGCCAAAAAATGCGCCGTCAAAGAAAACGTCGCTGTACCCAGAAAGCCCAGCAGGCAAGGCAATGTCATCGTAACCGGTCAGGGTTTGGCCGTTAGGACCAACGATCCGGTACCCAATTCGGTCATCAGGCGCGAGCGCCAGAAGCTCAAATGCAGAATGCGGTAACTCAAGGACGGGATTGCCATCAACGACAGTAATCGCCGAAGCAATGTCATTGGCCGCCCCTACCAGCAAGCGGTCATAAGCCGAGCGGGCAGCTTCGCGGCCATATGCAAAGGCCGCGATCGAGACGATAATCCCACCAAACGTCAAAAGGAACGTTACGCCCAAAGCCACACGCGCTGTGAGAGATGTCGCACCAAACCGGCTGAGCAAGCTAGTCATGGACCTCAAGCTTGTAACCAAGCCCTCTTTGCGTCTCGATCACTACAGAACTTCCGGAGAGTTTTTTACGCAGGCGCGCAACATAAAGCTCCAGCGCATTCATGCTGACATCCGTGTCCTGAAAGCTGAAAATGCCTTCAAAAAGCCGTTCCTTGCTCAGAACCTTTCCGCGATTGCGAATGAACAATTCCAGCAGCGAGAATTCTCGCCGTGTCAGGTTGACCGGTGTCTCTTTCAACCGGACAACGCGGGCTGTCGCATTAAAGGTCAGATCCCCGATCGCCAGTTCTTCCGCTTTGTCTCCTTGCTCACGTCTGTAGAGCGCCTGTATGCGCGCTTCCAGCTCGCGATGATCAAAGGGCTTCACCAGATAATCGTCAGCACCGGAGTTGAGCGTCGATACGCGATCATCCACGGAGAACTCTGCGGTCAGCACCAAAACCGGCGTGCGATCGGATTTTAGCCGCAACTCTTTCAAGAGATCGGTTCCAAGCCCGTCCGGTAAATTCAGGTCCAGAACAATGACATCATACCGCTGAACATCCAAAAGAGAACGGGCTTCCTCTAGTGTCTTCGCAAGATCACAGGCTATACCGCTCCGGTCCAGCCGGATCATGATGGCTTCAGCCATGTCAAAGGTGTCTTCAACGAGCAATAGCCGCAAATCTAGATCCTCCTGCCCTCACTCTTGCCCCGCCTCATAACTTGTTGCAAGCGCATAGACAGCTGGTGACAGGTTGGTGACAGGGTTTGCCGCTAGGTTCAATTCAAGCCCAAAGGGAGGCTCCGCAATGCGGACCTGAGGCTGAATAGGCTCATGCAATGAGCCAGTTTATGTGGAGGAAAACATGACACTCATGAAAATGACCCGCCGGGTCGTTCTAGCTGCGGCTGCAGCTTCTATGACATTCGCAACTCCGGCCTTGTCCTCGGACCAGGCGGTTGAATCCATCCATTTCCTAATCCCGGGCGGCGCTGGCGGCGGCTGGGATGGCACGGCACGCGGCACCGGCGAAGCCCTCACCAAAGCAGGACTGGTCGGTACGGCATCTTACGAAAACATGTCCGGCGGCGGCGGCGGCAAAGCGATCGGTTACCTAATTGAAAATGCTGCGTCGAACCACGGCACGCTGATGGTCAACTCGACCCCGATCGTAATCCGTTCCTTGACCGGCGTCTTCCCGCAAAACTTCCGTGACCTGACGCTCGTCGCAGGAACCATCGGCGACTATGCGGCCCTGGTGGTTGGCAAGGACAGCCCGATCAACTCCATGACCGACCTCATCGCAGCCTACAAGGCTGATCCGTCCGGCACAGCGATTGGTGGCGGTTCGGTTCCAGGCGGTATGGATCACCTCGTTGCGGCCATGGCAATGGAAGCTGCTGGCGAAGATCCGACGGCATTCAAGTACATTCCGTATGATGCTGGCGGCAAAGCAATGGCCGCGCTGCTGTCCGGCGAAATTGCTGCTCTGTCCACCGGGTTCTCCGAAGCTGTGGATCTTGCCAACGCTGGCGAAGTCAAGATCATCGGCGTGACTTCTGATGAGCGCGTGGATGCCTATAAAGACGCCCCAACCATGAAGGAACAGGGCATCGACACCACCTTCGTCAACTGGCGCGGTTTCTTCGCAGCACCGGGCCTGCCGGAAGAGCAGCTGGCCGCTTATCAAGCTGCTCTGACTGCAATGTATGAAACCCCGGAGTGGGAGGAAGTTCGTGCCCGCAACGGCTGGGTCAACATCCACAACAATGGTGATGACTTCCGCTCCTTCCTGGAAAACCAGGAGCAGGTTATCGGCGATCTGATGAAGAAGCTGGGCTTCCTCTAATTTGAGCGGCATGACGGCGCAGACCCAGTCTGCGCCGTCTCTGCATATGAAGATGATCTGAACTGCCGCACGAGCGGACATCTAACGAAACAAATCAAGACTTGGGGAGGAGGCCATGGCGCTCGATCGATGGATCGCCATGATCATTTTGTTGATCTGTCTCGCATATGGCTATGCGGCATTCTTTACGATGGACGATACGCTTGCGCCTTTCATGCGGCGCAATCCAATCTGGCCGTCGACCTTTCCCAAAATCCTCTCGGTCATGGCGATCATATGTTCTTTGCTGATCCTTCTTGGATTTGAGAAGAGCAGCGGCGAACCCAAGCCGACCGAAATCAACTATCGGCGTTTGACCGATTACAAACTCGGACAGGCAATCGCCTTGTTGGGGTTGATGGTGGCTTATGCGCTGCTACTGCGGCCGGCAGGTTTCCTGTTTTCCACGTTCGGCTTTTTGTTCATCGGGTCGTTCATCCTTGGTGAGCGCAAATTCATTGTCATGGCACTTACATCGGCTATCGCCGCAGGTGTCGTCTGGTATCTGGTCGATCGGGTCCTCGGGATCTTCCTGAGCCCGCTGCCATTCTTCATGGCTAACGGAGGCTGATATGCTCGAAGGAATCCTGATCGGGCTGAGCACAGCCTTTTCTGTCACCAATTTGCTGATGGTTGTCGGCGGCTGTTTGATCGGCACATTCATTGGCATGCTCCCGGGCCTAGGGCCGATGTCGATCATTGCCATCATGATCCCGGTTGCAATTTCGATTGGCGATCCATCCGCCGCCCTCATTCTGCTTGCCGGTGTTTACTACGGGGCGATTTTCGGCGGCTCGACGTCCTCAATCCTCATCAATGCGCCCGGTGTAGCTTCGACTGTTGCGACGAGTTTTGACGGCTACCCCCTTGCAAGACAGGGCAAGGCCGGTAAGGCGTTGACCGTTGCAGCCATCTCGTCTTTTGCAGGCGGCTCCATCGGTGCAGTTCTTCTGATGATCTTCGCTCCGGCTCTTGCAACCGTCGCACTTCTATTCCATTCGGCCGAATATTTCGCGCTGATGGTCGTTGGTCTTTCTGCGATCGCAGCTTTTGCCGGAACTGGCCAGGTTATCAAGGCACTTCTGATGACCATCCTGGGCGTGATCATGGCGACGGTCGGCGAAGGTGCGCTTTTTAATATGCCGCGCTTCACCATGGGGATGATGGACCTGCAATCCGGTTTCGGCTTCATCACCCTGGCCATGGCCATGTTTGCCTTGCCGGAAGCCCTCTATCTCGTCCTCGATCCAAACCGTTCGAAAACTGAGAGTGGCAGCAACGAGATCAAGGATCTCAGGATCACCAAGGAGGAAGCCAAGGCGATCGCACCGGTTATTGGACGCCAATCCATCCAGGGCTTCCTGATCGGCGTCTTGCCGGGTGCAGGGGCAACAATCGCATCTTTCCTCGGCTACGCGGTGGAACGCAACATCGCAACCAAGGAAGAACAAGAGCAGTTCGGTAAAGGCTCAGTCAAAGGATTGGCAGCGCCGGAAAGCGCCAACAACGCCGCCTGCACAGGCTCCTTCGTTCCGCTCCTGACCCTTGGTATTCCCGGATCCGGCACAACAGCCATTTTGCTTGGTGCACTGATCGCCCTCAACGTATCTCCAGGCCCACGTTTGATGGTCGATCAGCCGGAGATCTTCTGGGCGGTGATTATCTCCATGTATCTCGGCAACGTGATCCTTCTGATCCTGAACCTGCCGTTGATCCCGTATATTGCGAAGATCCTCGCAGTCCCGCGCAACTTCCTGATCCCCTTCATTTTGTTCTTCACCTTGATGGGCGCCTACATCGGGCAGAACAATTCGACCGAACTTCTGATCCTGGTAGGCTTCGGAATTTGCGCGACCGTCCTCCGCTTCGCCGACTACCCGCTGGCGCCGCTGCTGATCGGTTTCATCTTGGGCCGGATGCTGGAGGACAACTTCTCCCGCTCCATGCAGCTTTATGACGGGATCGGCTTCATCTTTGCGCGGCCAATGACGATGGGCCTCTTGATCCTGGCCGTCATCCTCGTCGTCCTGCCGAGCTATCGTGCCCGCCGGGCGCGTGCGCGGGCGGAAGGCGTGGCCGACGGCGATTGAGAATGACCGCAACGAGGACCCGGATATGACAAAACCCCTTCATGGAATCCGGGTTCTCGACCTGACGAATGTGCTTGCTGGTCCTTTCGCCTGCCACCAGCTGGCCCATCTCGGCGCGGAAGTCATCAAGGTTGAAGCTGTAGGGCGCGGTGATCTTGCGCGCAATCTCGGCGCCGATCCGGAGCTCTCGGCTAAGGGCATGGGCATTAGCTTCCTCGCCCAGAATGCCGGCAAGAAATCCCTCACCCTCAATCTCAAGGACCCGCGCGGTAAAGACGTTCTGAAGCGTCTTGTTGCCGGAGCGGATGTGCTCGTGGAGAACTTTCGCCCGAGGGTCATGGATCGTCTGGGGCTCGGTTATGAAGTTCTGAAAGCGGAGACCCCGCATCTTATATACTGTGCGATCTCCGGGTTTGGGCAAGATGGGCCATGGGCTCACCGCCCCGCCTATGATCAGATTGTCCAAGGGGCTTCGGGCGTCATGTCGATCACCGGCGATGCTGACAGTGCACCTCTGCGCGTCGGGTATCCGCTGGCAGATACTGTGGGTGGTCTGACAGCTGCGATGGCGATCTGCGCATCCCTCAATGCCGAAAAGCGCGGCGCCTTCATTGACGTGTCCATGCTGGAGTCTGTTCTTGCCACCATGGGCTGGGTCGTCTCAAATCACCTGATCGGCGGCGTTAACCCGACGCCCAATGGCAATGAAAATCCGACGTCTGCGCCATCCGGTGCGTTTCAATGCTCGGACGGCTTGATCAACATCGCGGCCAATAAGGACGAGCAATGGGAACTTCTGGCGACACATCTTGGCCGGGAAGATCTTGTTGGACACGCTGATTTTGCCTCTCGGGAAGACCGGAAACGCAACAGAATGCGGTTGAAGGCAGAATTGGAAACCGTTCTCACCACAAGACCTGCGCGGGAATGGGCACGCGAACTCAACAAGCTGGGCGTACCGGCCGGCGCGGTCCTGAGCGTGCCTGAAGTCCTTGACCATCCCCAGATCAGAGACCGCGATTTTTTGGCGCGCTTCGACGAAACGCCAGGGGTTGGAAAACCCGTCGATCTCTTGCGGATCGGTGCCATGATTGACGGCACACGCCCATCTGTGGACACCCCGCCTCCGGCCCTTGGTGCTGACACCGACCGTATTTTGACAGCCCTTGGATACGCTGCAGAAGACATTGAGACCTTGCACAAGGAGAACGTGGTGTGAGCGAGAACACGGATGTCGCCGATTGGTGGCGCACGTCGATCATTGACATGGAACCCGGCCGCATCGCTCTTCGAGGACACCCGGTCGAAGAGCTGATCGGCAACCGGGGCTTTGCTCAGATGATATGGCTGATGGTCACCGGCAAGGAAATATCCGGGCAACGAGCCAGTCTTTTTGAAGCAGCACTCGTTGCTGCCGTTGATCATGGACCTCAAGCCCCATCGATCGCGGCAGCACGGATGGCGACAACCTGCGGCATCGGTCTCCAGTCCGCTATGGCTACGGGCCTCAACATGCTCGGCGATGTTCATGGCGGTGCCGGCGAACAGGCGGTGGAGCTTTACCGTGCGATAGAGACCGCCGGACTTGATGAACTCGGTACAACGCTTGATACTTGGCGGCAAGCCAATGGGCGTTTCATTCCAGGCTTTGGACATCGCTTCCACAAACCCGTCGACCCGCGGGCACCGCGCCTGCTCGGGCTGGTCGATGAAGCCGCAGCCGCTGGCGAGGTCTCCGGGGCGTACGCTGAGATCGGTCGGGCCATCGAGGCGCATCTGGCCAATGAACGCGGCAAGCCGGTGCCGATGAACATCGATGGCGCGACCGCGGTGATTTATGCCGAACTTGGCTGTCCAGCTCCCCTTGCCCGCGGGTTCTTCGGATTGTCCCGATCTGTCGGGATTTTGGCCCACGCGTGGGAACAGACTGAACAGGGCGGGCGCAACAAAGGTCCGACCCCACCGCATTACCGCTGGACCTACAACGAAGGCTCCAGCTCCGACTGACAGGCGTCCCTTTGGCCGGACCGCTTTACCTACTCCGGCCAACCTTAGAGCCCTGCTGAATCCGAAGCAGGGCTCTTTTTTGACAAACCTGGAATTGAATGGCCGTCGCCCTCCGACCGGCAACAATTTCGAACTATGCGCTTTTATGTTTTTTGTGTTATTTTCTCCGAAAGCTGGGAGGAAAAGCGCATATGGACAGTTTCTGGAACGTGCTGGCAAGTGCCATTGGCCTTGTTTTCGCGTTTGATCCAGACCTCATGGAGATTGTTGGCCTGTCAATGCAGGTCACCTTGAGTGCTGTCGCAATCGCATGCCTGATCGGCTTTCCACTCGGTGCAATCGCAGGCGCCTTCCGATTCCCCGGCCGAACCTTATTGTCGATTGTCCTCAATGCCTTGATGGGTCTACCACCTGTCGTCGTCGGGCTTTTGGTATACCTCATGCTGTCGGCCTCTGGCCCGCTCGGACCACTGGGACTCCTCTACACCCCAACTGCCATGATCATCGCCCAGACGGTTCTGGTAACCCCGATCGTTGCGGCATTGACGAAGCAGGTGGTGGAGGACCTCTACCGGGAATATGGCGAGCAGTTCACTTCGCTCGGCGTCGGACCACTCGACCGCGTCATGGCACTCCTTTGGGATGCCCGTTACAGCCTGCTCACCGTCGCGTTAGCCGGGTTTGGCCGTGCAGTCGCTGAAGTTGGCGCAGTGATCATTGTCGGCGGCAACATCAACCATGTCACTCGTGTCATGACCACAACGATTGCTCTGGAAACTTCCAAGGGCAATCTTGAGCTTGCTTTGGCGCTCGGGGTGATCCTTCTGGCGATTGCATTTGCGGTCAATGCTCTTGTCATGACCCTGCGCGCGTCCGCTGTGAGAGCTGCTTATGCGTAATCTTGTGCAAGACACCCCGTCCGCTCCATCCATAACAGCAATGCCCGATGCGCGAGAGGTCCTTCTTGAGACCCGCGGGCTCGGATTTGAAACCAATGGGCACCGCTTGCTCTTTGATGTTGATCTCAAGATCCGGCGCGGCTCCCGCACCGTGATCATGGGGCCGAACGGCGCCGGTAAAAGCCTGCTTCTGCGGCTGATGCACGGACTGATTTCTCCAACGCACGGTGACGTTTTATGGCGTGGCCACGCGCTGAACAAAACTGGCCGGAAAGACCAGGCAATGGTCTTCCAACGGCCCGTGCTACTCCGGCGGTCTGCGAAGGCAAACCTGAAGTTTGCACTCGGGGTTCGCGGCGAAAAGGGCGAAAAACGTAACGGGTTGATCCAGAAGGCCTTGGCGGCAGCCGGGCTCAGCCATCTTGCGAACCGTCCCGCCCGCGTCCTGTCAGGCGGCGAACAGCAGCGCCTAGCAACCGTCCGCGCGCTCGCTTGCCAACCGGACATTCTGTTTCTGGATGAGCCGACCGCAAGCCTCGATCCGACCTCGACCGCCGCCATTGAGCAACTCATCCTGGAAGCAAATGCAAATGGTATCACCATCGTACTTGTGACCCACGATGCAGGACAGGCGAGCCGCCTGGGGCAGGAATTGATTTTCCTACAAGATGGAGAAATCGCTGAAACCGGCCCTGCGCAACGGGTGTTAAAGATCCCTCGAAGCGCGCCTGCACGTGCGCTGCGTGATGGCCAGCTTTACGTAAAGAATTAAAACAAAAGCACTTTTGGAGGAAAACATGATCAGACGAACAATCTTAAAACTCATTGCCGCCACGTTGCTGTCAACCGTCGTTATTCATTCTGCCCAGGCGGAAAACCCGTTTATCATCGTTCAATCAACCACCTCGACCCAGAATTCCGGCCTGTTTGACGACTTGCTGCCAAAGTTCACCGCCAAGACAGGCATTGACGTCCGCGTGGTTGCAGTCGGGACCGGACAAGCCATCCGCAACGCAGCAAATGGCGACGGCGATGTCCTGTTTGTGCACTCCAAACCATCTGAAGAAAAATTCGTGGCAGACGGGTTAGGCGTCTCCCGCGCTGATGTCATGTACAACGATTTTGTGATTGTTGGACCAGCCAACGATCCGGCCGGCGTCGCCGGCACCAACAACGTTGCAAAAGCTCTCACCAAAATCGCCTCAAGCAAATCGATCTTCGCGTCCCGCGGGGATGACAGCGGCACCCACAAAGCAGAGCTCCGCCTTTGGAAGGCCTCAGGGATCGACCCGTCAGAAGACTCAGGAACCTGGTACCGCGAAACCGGCTCCGGGATGGGGGCAACCCTTAATACGGGAACCGGTATGGGCGCTTACGTGATGACCGACCGGGCAACCTGGATCGCCTTCGGCAACAAAGGCACGCATCAAATCGTTGTTGAGGGAGATCCCAACATGTTCAACCAGTATGGTGTCATCCTGGTGAATCCTGAAGCTCATCCCCACGTCAGGGCCGACATGGCTCAGAGGTTTATCGACTGGCTTCTCTCTTCTGAAGGTCAGGCGGCAATCGCAGACTATCAGGTGGACGGGCAGCAACTGTTCTTCCCCAATGCCGGATCCGGCCCAAGCTAAGCCGCAAAGATGCGCAAAATTACATCGCGGCCTTGAAGAAATCCGAAACCATAGTCCCTACGCAGAATTGACATGATCACCCGCTTCCGGGCACCTTGACTGCAGAAACACAGGAAAGGAGACAGACCGTGGAGGCCCGGGGTCCAGAGACGAAAGGCTCTACGAACCCCATTGAGCCAAACGGGGACGTGAGAGCGAAACGAATACTGTTGTTCGGCGCAACAGGAACCATCGGACGCGCCACGCTAAACGAGTTGCTGCGCCAAGGTCATTATGTCGTTTGTTTCGTCCGGCCACAGGCAGCTGCAAAGATACAGCGGTTCGCGCCAGAGACAGTTGTTCGAACTGGTTATGTGACCAATCCACAGTCCATCCGCCAGGATGCTTTCCGCGGCGATGAGTTCGACGCGGTCATTTCCTGCCTGTCCTCGCGAACGGGTATTCCCGACGACGCCTGGAAAATCGATCATCAGGCGAACAGCGATATCCTTAAAATCGCGAAAGAAACCGGAAAGCCACACTTCATTTTACTGTCGGCAATATGCGTGCAAAGACCAAGACTTGCATTTCAGCACGCCAAACTCGCATTCGAAGCGGAGCTCCAAGCGTCAGGCCTACCGTATTCGATCATTCGGCCTACCGCTTTCTTCAAGTCGCTTTCCGGCCAAGTGGAACGTGTTAAAGCCGGCAAACCATTCCTGATCTTTGGCGATGGAACGCTAACGTCCTGCAAGCCGATCAGCGATCATGATGTCGCGTCCTTCATTGCCGAATGCTTCGAGAATCCGGCGATGAAAAACAAGGTCCTGCCGGTTGGCGGCCCGGGTGAGGCGATAACGCCCCGGGCACAGGGAACGTACTTGTTTCAAAGCTTGGGGCTAGAACCGCGGTTCCGGAAAGTGCCGGTCGCGCTGATGGACTGGATCATCAGGGCACTTGAGTTTGCGGGCCGGTTTGGGCCGAAATACCGGGACAAGGCGGAGCTTGCCCGCATCGGCCGCTATTACGCAACCGAATCCATGCTGGTGCTCAATCCGAAGACCGGACTGTATGACGCCGACGCGACGCCTTCGTTCGGAAAAGAAACGCTTTTCGAGTTTTATAAGAAACTTGCGAACGGAGACGAAACCCCGTCCTTGGGAGACCACGCAGTTTTCGACCGGAAGTCACGCGTCTGAAACCGGCCTTTAACTGCCGCTAGCCTCAATCTCCAAGGCGTACAGATGAGCTGCTGCCCTGCTCAGCACTTGAGAAACCTGCCCTATCCAGAACTTGGCTTGCGCCGATGGTCAACACGATCAGGGCCGCAAAGGCCGTCAGCATGGCTTTCATTGTTGTCCTCCCTCCGCTTCTTTTGGCGCGGTTGCCACCTTAAGATAGTCAACTAGATCTTTCCGGTTTTCCGGCAAGGCAATGACCTGCATCGGCATTTTGGAGCCAGGAATATAATGGTCCGGACCGTCCAGAAACAATTGGTCGATCGTCTCTTCTGACCAGATGATATCAGATCCGTCCAGGGTTGCAGAATAGCTGTAACCCGGCAGGGTGCCAGCCTTTCGCCCAAACACCTTGTAGAGAGTCGGCCCCGCGCGCCGCACACCATCATCGGTCAACGAATGGCAAATGGAGCACTTGCGCGCGAACTGCCGCTCGCCGTTGGACATTTCTTCTGGTTTGCGCAGGAACGCGGGTGTTTGGGTTGCCATCGGATCAAAACTCGAAAGGTCGGCAACCGGCCAAGAGTATACAATATTCTCAATACCGGCGGCATGCAAAACCGATCCGTCATTTGAGAAAGCCAATGCCCAGATGGGTCCTTTGAGCGCGGCGCGGAAATCAGTCTCAATCCCCCAAGACCCGGTCTCGAACACAGTGATGTAACCTTGACCATCTCCGCTCGCGAGCCGCGTACCATCGGGGCTGACATCAAGTCCTAATATCGGCCGGCGTTCGAGTGAAAACTCGTAAAGCCTGTCCCCTGTCTCAAGATCGAGGATCCGAGTCACGCCATCTTGTGCCCCGTAGGCAAGCCATGTATCGGGTCCGTCTGCCGGGCCACCAAGCTTCAGAACATTGATGCCGAACCCGTTGCGATCGACAACCCGCTTTTCCGCGCGTTCTTCAACATCCCAGAGAATGATCGAGCCATCCATAGAGGCCGAATAAAGTGATTTACCGTCTTTTGTAAAAGCAACCGCATTGACACCCGCATTATGCCCGCTCAGGAAAATCGGCTCACCGCCGTCAACTGGCCAGAGCCCGACCCGAGCATCCCAGCTCGCGCTGGCGATCAGGCTTTTGTCCGGCGAAACGGCAAGCCCCTGAACTTTGGCGGTATGCCCTTCCAGCCTCTGCTGCGTTCCCGAAACACGATCCCAGAGGATGAGATCATTGTCGTCTCCGGCCGAAACAAGACGGCCGGTATCGATGAACTCGACCACTTTTACAGCAGCTTCATGACCATCCAGCCATGCCGGGTCTCTCCCCGTCCAAAGACCTACAGAATTGTCGAAACTCGCTGTAGCGACGACACCGGTCTCGCGTTCCACCGCAATATCCATCACAGGGCCGCCATGCCCTTTAAGGGTCTGGAATTCAGTCGCGAGAGCCGCTGAAACTGCCCACACCGAGCAGCACACGTAAATCGCAATTGCCACGACGGTGTTTTGTCCAACCGCCGCGAATGACCTTTGGATGAGGGACGCGCACATCGAACTGATCGCCTGAACGACTATTCAGCAGGAACAGCGTTTTTGGCTTGCCGGTCTTTCTCGGCGGCTTCGACTTCCGCAACCCAAAGTCCGTGGTGCTCCTTCGCCCACTGCAGCTCGACCTCTCCGGACCCCATTGCGTCGTAGGCGCCTTCCATGCCAACCGATCCGATATAGATGTGGGCCAGAATGATTGCCATCATCAGGAATGCGACAATGGAGTGCCAAAGCTGGGCGTACTGCATTTCCTCATGCGGCGCGAGCTGGGTCGGCAACTCTCCGAATCCAATGAGCTGTGGCAATCCCGTCGAGTTCAGCACGTTGAATGTCGCCGCAAACATTGGGTATTCAAACGGGAAAAGAAGCGAAATACCGGACGCGGAAATAGACGCACCGAGAACAATCACGCTCCAGAAGATCATCTTCTGACCGAAATTGAATTTTTTCGCCGGCGGGTGCACACCTTTTTTGAGGAGCCCGCCCCCAACAGCAATCCATTTCAGATCAGTTTTGTTGGGGATGTTGTGGACCGCCCACATCACGAACACCATCACCAGCGCGATCATGAATGCCCAGGACACATTGTTATGGATCCACTTTGAGGCCTGCGCGATCGGGGCAAATGCGTCGTGACCGATCAGCGGGATAATGGCCATCCGGCCGAACAAGGTTATCAGACCGGTAATACCAAGCAGAATGAACGAACCGGCAAGCAGCCAGTGACCAAACCGCTCGACCGCCTTGAAACGGGTAATAGTCCTGCCGGTTTTCTCACCATCGATGCGGATCCGGCCCCGCAACAAATAAAACAGCACTAGAAAACCGAGAGTTCCAAGCAGAAGATAGCCGCCATAGGTGGCGAGCGGCCCCTGGCGGAACAGCAGCCACCGCATGCCACCGTCCTGCATGAGAACGGATGCCACCTGCCCGCCAGATGAAACGGTTACATCGGCAGACCCAAAACGAAGCGCCCGCCAAAGCTCCGGGTCGGATGCTCCGCCGAGTGTGCCAAGTTGAGAACTCATGTTTGCGGCTGAATCCGGATCGCCGGTCGCGTTCCTGCGGAAATCGTAATCGACCTTCTCACCGCGCTGGCGTTTCAGGATGTCTTCCAGAGTTTGTGCGCCACCTGTCGCGGAGCGATCGACGTCAGCGCTTGGTGCCGCCAAATCCTGCGCAAAGGCCTGCAACATGAAAGCAAACAGAACGGCAAATGCCAGCACGAAGCGATTCATCTCTGGTTCCTCACCCAATTGTTCCGGTAGAGACGGGTGAGGCGGCAAACAGCCGCCCCACTCTTTTTTCTTTTGTCAGAAGGGCGTTTGATCGGCCGGCCCAGAGCGCCTCTGAGCCGACGTTGACCAACGTATCCTTAACCGCCGTTTTGGCCGTATGCAGAGCCCCAGCCCCAGGCGCCGGAGCCGAAACCGCGGGCAACCACACGCTCACGGTAGATGTTGGCGACAACATCGCCATCACCTGCGAGCAGGGCTTTGGTTGAACACATTTCCGCGCAGATCGGCAACTTGCCTTCCGCAATACGGTTGCGGCCGTATTTCGCGAATTCCGCTGTGGAATGGTTCTCTTCAGGGCCACCAGCGCAGAAGGTACATTTGTCCATCTTGCCGCGCGATCCGAAGTTGCCCGCTTGCGGGAACTGCGGTGCGCCGAACGGACAGGCATAGAAGCAATAGCCGCAGCCAATGCACAGGTCTTTCGAGTGAAGGACCACACCTTCTTCATTCTGGTAGAAGCAGTCGACCGGGCACACCGCCATACAGGGTGCGTCCGAACAGTGCATGCAGGCGACGGAGATCGACCGTTCCCCAGGCTTGCCATCATTGATGGTAACAACCCGGCGGCGGTTGATGCCCCACGGCACCTCATGCTCGTTTTTACAGGCGGTCACACAGGCATTGCATTCAATACAACGCTCAGCGTCACAGAGGAACTTAGCCCTCGCTTGTCCACCAAGTGCCATTGCGTTTCCTCCTTACGCTGCCGAGATCTTGCAGAGAGTGGCTTTGGTCTCCTGCATCTGGGTAACGGAGTCGTAGCCGTAGGTTTGAGCCGTATTCGTGCTCTCGCCGAGAACATACGGATCGGCCCCTTTTGGATATTTCGACCGCTGGTCTTCACCTTGATAATGACCACCGAAGTGGAACGGCATGAAGGCAACGCCTTCGCCGACCCGTTCGGTCACCATTGCCATGACCTTGACCTTGCCGCCTTCCGGGCCTTCGACCCAGACCTGTGCGCCGTCCCGAATACCAATGTTGTTGGCATCACGCGGATTTATTTCGACGAACATGTCCTGCTGAAGTTCGGCAAGCCACGGGTTTGACCGTGTCTCGTCACCACCGCCTTCATACTCGACCAGACGACCGGAGGTCAGGATGATCGGGTAATCGCGGGAGAAGTCCTGCTTCTGGATCGACGCGTAAAGCGTCGGCAGACGGTAGAACTTGCGGTCTTCGTAGGTCGGGTAATCCGCCACGAGGTCCCGGCGATTGGTGTAGAGCGGCTCGCGGTGAAGCGGAACCGGATCCGGGAAGGTCCATACAACAGCACGAGCCTTCGCGTTACCGAACGGTGAGCAGCCATGCTTGATAGCCACCCGCTGGATGCCGCCGGAAAGGTCGGTTTTCCAGTTGGTTTTAGGCCCAGCGACAGCATCAATCGCTGCACGCTCTTCGTCGGTCAGGTCACCGTCCCATCCAAGATCCATCAGCATCTGCATGGTGAATTCCGGATAGCCATCCTGAATTTCCGCACCCGGATTGGAGACACCCTCGGCCAGGAGGTTCTGACCATCGCGCTCGACACCAAAACGTGCCCGGAAGCTCAAGCCCCCTTCGGCGACCGGCTTGGACATGTCGTAAAGGTTCGGTGTGCCCGGATGCTTCATATCCGCAGTGCCCCAGCACGGCCATGGCATACCGTAGTAGTCGCCATCCGCGGGACCGCCATTTGCCTGCAGCGTCGTCCTGTCGAACGTGTGCTGGTTGGCCATGTGCAGCTTGATCCGCTCCGGTGACTGACCGGTGTAGCCAACCGTCCACATACCGCGGTTGAACTCGCGGGTTGTGTCCTCGATGTTCGGCGTGATGCCGTCATCCTCAAGGTCAATGTTGCGGAAGATCCGGTCATGGAAACCGAACTTCTTGGCAAACAGGCCAATGATTTCGTGGTCGGTCTTGGATTCGAACAACGGCTCAATCACCTGATCGCGCCACTGGATGGAGCGGTTTGAGGCGGTGACAGATCCATGGGTTTCGAACTGGGTCGTTGCCGGGAGAAGGTAGACACCGTCCGTCCGGTCATGAAGCACGGCAGAGACTGTCGGGAACGGGTCGATGACGACCAGCGTGTCCAGTTTCTCCATCGCGGTTTTCATTTCCGTCATACGGGTCTGGGAGTTCGGAGCGTGGCCCCAAAGAACCATGGCCCGAACTTCGGCCGGCTGATCAGTGTTCGCCGGATCTTCAAGAACCCCGTCGATCCAGCGGCTGACTGGAATACCGGTGAGGTTCATGAGGTTCTTTTCTTTGCCGTCAGCGCCGGTCGTCTTAGCGAACTGCCCTTTCAGCCAATCAAGATCCTCACCCCAGACACGGGACCAGTGCCCCCAAGCACCTGCGCTCAGGCCGTAGTAGCCAGGCAGAGTATGGGACAGAACGCCAAGGTCGGTTGCACCCTGGACGTTGTCGTGGCCGCGGAAGATGTTGGTGCCGCCGCCGGTTGTGCCCATGTTGCCAAGAGCCAACTGCAGCACGCAATAAGCGCGCGTGTTGTTGTTACCGTTGGTGTGCTGTGTGCCACCCATGCACCAGATCACGGTGCCAGGACGGTTGTTTGCAAGCGTCCGCGCTACGCGTTTCAGCTGGCTGCCCGGAGTGCCGGTAACACGCTCGACTTCGTCCGGCGTCCACCTGGCGACTTCTTCCTTGATCTGGTCCATGCCCCAGACACGGGTGCGGATGAACTCTTTGTCCTCCCAACCATTGTCGAAGATATGCCAGAGGATGCCCCAAATGAGCGCCACGTCCGACCCTGGACGGAAACGGACATATTCGTCTGCATGAGCAGCGGTTCGCGTGAAGCGCGGATCACAAACGATCAGCGGTGCGTTGTTCTGCTCCTTGGCGCGCAAGACGTGCAGCAAAGACACAGGGTGCGCCTCAGCCGGGTTACCGCCAATGATGAAGATCGCACGGGAATTGTGGATGTCGTTGTAGCTGTTCGTCATGGCGCCGTAGCCCCATGTGTTTGCTACGCCGGCAACCGTGGTCGAGTGACAGATACGCGCCTGGTGGTCAACGTTGTTGGTTCCCCAATAGGCCGCGAATTTCCGGAACAGATAAGCCTGCTCATTGTTGTGCTTGGCCGAACCGAGCCAATAAACACTGTCCGGGCCGCTTTCTTCGCGGATTTGCATCATCTGGTCGCCGATCTCGTTGATCGCCTGCTCCCAGCTGATTTTCCTCCACTCGCCGCCCTCCTTTTTCATCGGATATTTCAGGCGGCGTTCACCGTGCGCATGCTCACGAACGGCAGCACCCTTGGCGCAGTGCGCACCGAGGTTGAATGGGCTGTCCCAACCCGGTTCCTGGCCGACCCAGACCCCGTTGGAAACTTCAGCCACAACTGTACAACCGACGGAACAGTGGGTGCAGACCGTTTTCACGTTCTTCACGGCACCGGCGCCAGCTTGTGCTTTGGCTTGTGTTACAGAACCGCCCATGGCGGAAATGGCGGCCAATCCGCCAGCTGCGACACCGGAACCCTTAAGGAATGTCCGGCGGTCTACAGATTTATGTGCAGTGTCTCTAAGGATACTTGCACCTTGGGGGCGTCGCGCAACCCCATTGGTCTTTTTCCTAAGCATTTTGCCCTACCTTGCTGATACCCCATTTGGGTACGGCTGGGTGTGTCAGTGAACCGGCCATCGGGCGTCACGCAACCATCGGCCGGTATGTTCACAGGGTCCAGTTAGAACCGGGCGCTGTCGTAATACGCGCGGGTGTGCACCGTGTCCTGCATCTTCTCAGAAGCAAGATCCGGCTCGGCAGCTTGCGCAGCTGTACCCGTCGCGACCACAGCAGCTGCGGCCGGGGCCGAAATGGCTGCCAGTTTCAGGAAGTCACGGCGTCCGGCCTCAAGGCCTGCGCCCGACTGTTCGGGTCGTTTCATCGTTGCAATCCTCCTCTCATTCCAGGCGGCGGCGCCGCCTTAATTGTCAACGTGAATGTTAGATTTCCCGGCATCGCGTCATGCCGGAAAATCTAATTGGGCAACATCTCGAATGCTTCTGCTTCGATCTCCATAAACTGCCGCCCGAGCGACCCGACGGCCGAATAAAGGACCGACGTCCTTGAGGCCTCCAAGTCACTGAAGAAGTGCACGGCCCAGGGGCCCACATGTGCGTTGAAAAAGGCCTTCTGGTCCGCGACCGAAGTGACCTTGCCGAAACGTCCAACGATAAGCCCGCCCATGATTTCCATCAGCGATGCGATGTTGTCCTCCGGCTCCTTTTTGCCCTCCGCGCGCTGGATACCGCGCTCAGCCATCTCCTGCCGCAGGTTGGCAAGAGGCTTTTCGTTCAAGAAGCCTGTCAGGTAATGGCTTGCATAGGGTAAGAGCTCACCGCGCCCGAGGCCGATGAACAACGCGTTGAATTCGCGCTCGGCGTCCTGCTCTGATGTTACTGAAGCAAGTTTTGCAAGGGTTTTGAGGGTCGTGCCCAGCGGGGTGTCGTCGCCTGAAAGCGCAGCAATTTGCTTCAGGAGGTCACCGTCCGCTGGCTTTGCCAGCAACACCCCCAAGAAATTATATAAGTCAGCTCTCGCCTGGTCTTCCGGGTCGATCACATATTCCGTCACAACAGCGGCCATGCGCCGTCACCTCCCTCAAACGCAAAGAGTTTAGCTCCCACAAGTCGGGTTCGATATTCACGAATAGTCGAACCTCATTCGGCGAGGGCGTTGAGGCGGCTCTGCCTCGACATTGATTGTATCACCCACCGAAG